>NZ_JBFBAY010000006.1:0-332206 GCF_040682415.1 Micromonospora sp. NPDC051196 | reverse complement strand
GAAATCACCCGCAGCCTCAAACGCTACATAGCCCGCCAAATCTGGCGCACCCTCGAAGCCAACGCTTGACAAGAACCTTCACAGATCTTGCACTTCCTGCCGGGGCGAAAGCCGCGAATGGTGCATCTCGCCGACCAAAAGTGCAAGATCGGCGCGGACTGGGGGTGGGGTTTGGGGGTGGGGGTGGGGGGTTAGGTGGGAGATCAAGGTGTTGAGGAGGGTGGTCAGGGTGGGGTCGTGTGCGGTGTCCAGGGCGGCCAGGTCGGTGCGGACCAGAGTGGAGAGACGTTCGTGCTCGCGACGGCCTCGGGCGGTCAGGTAGGCCCGGATGCGGCGACGGTCGAGCGGGTCGACCCGACGGAAGACCAGGTTGCGGTCGACGAGCTGATCGACCAGCTTGGTCAGGGTGCCCGGCGGCAGGGACGCCTCGGCGGCCACCTCGCTCATCGGGTGGCCCAGGCCGTCGGCGAGCAGGCAGAGCACTCGCCACGCCTCGATGCTGAGCGCCTCGTCGGCGAGCAGCCCGCCGACCCGGCGCGAGAGCAGCCGCTCGGCGCGGGTGAGCAGGAGCAGCAGGTCGGCTGGGGAGCCGGGCAGTTCTGACATGGCACTCCCGCCTCGCGGTTGCCGCGTCATCGTACCGAGACGTCCCGCTGAATGGGGAGGGCTGGTCACCGGCATCGGTGGCCGCCACCATGTGTTCATGTCCGCGCCGGCACCCGGGTACGGGCGCCCGCAGGCGGGGGAGAGCATCGCCGCCGGGGCGTCCTGGCTCACCGTCGACCGGGGCGTGGTCAGCATCGCGTTGGTGTATCCGATGCGCGGGCCCGCCGGCATGTTCGGCCCGAGCTGCGAGCTGTGCGCCCAGCTCGCGGTCGAGGAGGTCAACGGACGCGGTGGGGTGCTCGGCCGGGAGTTGCGGCTGGTGCCGGTCGACGGCGGGGCGCCGCCGGTCGAGGTGGCCGCCGAGGTCGAGGCGCTGGTGTCGGTCGGTGCGGTGCAGGGTGTCACCGGTTGGCACATCTCCTCGGTGCGTCAGGCGGTGGCACCGCGTATCGCGCACCGGGTGCCGTACGTCTACACCGCGCTGTATGAGGGTGGCGAGCGTACCGAAGGGGTCTTTCTGACCAGCGAGACCCCGGATGCGCAGCTCTGGCCGGCGATGCGGGTGCTCGCCGCGGACCTGGGAGTGCGGCGCTGGTTCGTGGTGGGCAACGACTACGTCTGGCCCCGTCGGACCACGCACGCCGCCTACCGGTACGCGCGGCGCGGCGGTGGTCGGGTGGTCGGGCACCATTTCCTGCCGCTGGAAACCCACGACTACGCCGAAGTGCTGCGCCGCATCGAGCGTAGCGACGCCGATGCGGTGCTGATGCTGCTGGTCGGGGCGGACGCGGTGCGGTTCAACCGGGCGTACGCCCGGTCCGGTCTGGACCAGCGGTGTCTGCGACTGAGCACGCTGATGGACGAGAACATGCTGTTGGCCAGCGGTGCGACCAACACCCGGGGGCTGTTCAGCACGGCCGGTTTCTTCGCCGGCCTGGTCACTCCGGAGAACTTGGACTTCCATGGTCAGTTCGCCCGCCGGTTCGGGATGGAGGCGCCACCGCTGGGCAGTCTCGGTGAGTCCTGTTACGAGGGGGTCATGCTGCTGGCCGCGCTCATCGCCAAGGCCGGCACGCTGGACGTGCGGGCGGTGGAGGCCTCGGCCGATGTGGTGTCGTACGACGGGCCGCGCGGTGAGTTGCAGCTGCGTCGGCGGCACGTACGTCAGCGCATCTACCTCGCCGAGGCCGATGGTCTGGACTTCACCGTCCTCGCCGAACTCTGACCCGGCGAGCGTCAGCGCGGGTGGGTGCACATCGATCCTGGCGTGACCCGACCGTGCCTTGACAGGCCCGGGAAGCGGCCACATAAGATACTTCCTGCGTGAAGTATCCGGTGTCGTGCCGGATACCGCCAACCGCTCGACGGCCGCCGATAATTGCCGTCCAATGCGGTGGACAATCGTATGCCGGTGCCATTGAACCGATTCCTTTCGGTGTGGCGCCGGCTTTTTGCGTGCCCGCCGGGACGAGCGATACGCGGCAGCGGAAACAGTCTATTGAGGATTGGGAAACATCCGCGCAACGAACCGGATCGAAGCTTTCCCTGCCCGATATCCGAATCGGTGCCCGGCCGGCGTCCACCCGCCCCGTCGGGCGTCGCGATGTTCCACCGGACCGCACCGTAAACCGCAGATCAGCAATCAACATCCTCGACCTGGGACCGGCGACCGCTCCCGGGCAACTGACTCCACGCTTCACGTTGCGACGCAGGGAGATTTGATGACACTGTTCCGGGGACGACGCATCCTGGCGGGTGCCATGACCCTGGTCGCCGCGGCCGCGCTGGCCGCGTGCGGCAGCAAGACCACCGACGAGAAGACCTCCGCCGGCGTCACCGCCGATGTTTCCGGCGACACCGTCAAGGTGGGCCTGCTCAACTCCCTGTCCGGCACGATGGCCATCAGCGAGGTGACCGTCCGCGACTCGATCATGCTGGCGATCGAGGAGATCAACACGGCGGGCGGGGTGCTCGGCAAGAAGATCCAACCTGTCGGTGAGGATGGCGCCTCGGACTGGCCGACCTTCGCCGAGAAGGCCGAGAAACTGATCCGCGAGGACCGCGTCGCGGCCGTGTTCGGCTGCTGGACCTCGGCCAGCCGAAAGGCTGTCAAGCCGGTGTTCGAGAAGAACAAGGCGCTGCTGTTCTACCCGGTGCAGTACGAGGGACTGGAGCAGTCGCCGTACATCTTCTACACCGGTGCGACCACCAATCAGCAGATCGTTCCCGGCCTGGACTACCTGAAGGCACAGGGCGCCAAATCGCTCTACCTGGTGGGCTCCGACTACGTGTTCCCGCGTACCGCGAACAAAATCATCAAGGCGTACGCCGAGGCCAATGGAATGACGGTGCTGGGGGAGGACTACGCCCCGCTCGGCTCCACCGAGTTCGGCACGATCACCAACAAGGTCAAGTCCTCCGGAGCGGACGCGGTCTTCAACACCCTCAACGGTGACAGCAACGTCGCCTTCTTCAAGGAGTACAAGTCCGCCGGGTTGACCGCGACCAGCATGCCGGTGGTGTCGGTGTCGATCGCCGAGGAGGAGGTCAAGAGCATCGGCACCCAGTACCTGGAGGGCCAGTTGACCGCCTGGAACTACTACCAGACCACGCCGGGCGCGGCGAACGAGAAGTTCGTCGCCGCGTACAAGGCCAAGTTCGGGGCGGACAAGCCGACCAGCGACCCGATGGAGGCCGCGTACGTCTCGGTCTACCTCTGGAAGGCGATGGTGGAGAAGGCCGGAACCTTCGAGGTGGAGAAGGTCCGGCAAGCCTCCGACGGCATCACCTTCGAGGCACCCGAGGGCCTGGTCACCGTGGACGGGGCGACCCAGCACATCGCCAAGACCGCCCGGGTCGGCAAGGTCGGCCCGGACGGCCTGATCACCGAAGTGTGGAACTCCGGCAAGCCGATCACCCCGGACCCGTACCTCAAGAGCTACCCGTGGGCCGGCGGCCTGAGCTGACCGGCACCTCGGTTCGGGCGGGACCTCGCGGTCCCGCCCGAACTGCCCCACCAGCAGTACGGAGTACCCACCGTGACAGTTCTCATCGGCCAACTTTTCACCGGCGTCAGCATCGGAGCGGTGCTGCTGCTCATCGCCCTCGGCCTGGCCCTCACGTTCGGCCAGATGGGCGTGATCAACATGGCGCACGGCGAGTTCATCATGGCCGGCGCCTACACCACCTACGTCCTGCAACAGGTCATCACGGCGGCCGGCTGGTCGCTGCTGATCGCCCTGCCGGTGGCCTTCGTGGTGGCCGGCGCGATGGGTGTGCTGCTGGAGATGCTGCTGATCCGTCGCCTCTACGCCCGCCCGCTGGACACCCTGCTGGTCACCTGGGGGGTGTCGCTGATCCTGCAACAGTTGGCCCGGGACGTCTTCGGCAGCCCCAACGTGCAGACCCGCGCCCCGGAACTGCTCACCGGCAACATCGCGCTGCCCGGCGGGATCACCGTGGCCAACAACCGACTGTTCATCCTGGCGCTGGCCGGCGGCGCCGTCGTCGCGTTGACGGTTGCCTTGCGGGTCACCCCGCTCGGCCGCCGGATCCGGGCCGTCGTGCAGAACCGTGACCTGGCCGCCGTCTCCGGCATCGCCACCGCCCGGGTCGACCGGATGACCTTCTTCATCGGCTCCGGCCTGGCCGGCGTCGCCGGGGTGGCGCTGACCCTGCTCGGTCCGATCGGCCCCACCATGGGCACCAACCTGATCATCGATGCCTTCCTGGTGGTCGTGGTCGGCGGGATCGGCCAGCTCAAGGGCACCGTGATCGTCGCCTTCGCTCTGGGCGTGCTCCAGGCCACCGGCGAGTACCTGACCACCCTCAGCGTCGCCAAGGTGATGGTCTTCGTCGCCATCGTCGCGTTCCTCCAGTGGCGGCCCCAGGGCATGTTCACCCTGCGAACCCGGAGCCTGGCATGACCACCGTCGCCCGCGATTCCCGTACCGTCGTCGACCCCACGCCGCCACCGGCCAAGCCGGCGGCGGGGCCGTCGCGGCACCGCTTCCGTGCCGCCGCCGGCTTCGCGCTCGGCGCGGCGCTGTTGTTCGCCGTGGCGCCGCTGGTGCTGTCGGACTTCCGGCTCTCCCTGCTGGCCAAGTACCTCTGCGTGGCGATGGTCGCGGTCGGTATCGGCCTGGCCTGGGGACGCGGCGGCATGCTCGCCCTCGGCCAGGGCGTCTTCTTCGGCCTCGGCGGCTACGCGATGGCCATGCACCTCAAGCTCGCCGACGCGGGACCGGGCAACATGCCCGACTTCATGCTGCTGTACGGCCAACTCGACGAGTTGCCGTTGTGGTGGCGGCCGTTCGCCAGCCCGTGGTTCGCGCTGCCCGCCACGGTGCTGCTGCCGATGGCGGTGGCGTTCGTGCTCGGTTCGCTGGTGTTCCGCCGCCGGGTTCGCGGCGCCTACTTCGCCATCCTCAGCCAGGCCCTCGCCGCCGCCATGGTGATCCTGCTGATCGGTCAGCAGGGCACCACCGGCGGCACCAACGGCCTCACCGACATCCAGGGCTTCTTCGGCTACGACCTGGACGACCCGGTCAACCAGCGGATGGTCTACTTCATCATCGCCGGCACCCTGCTGGCGTTGCTGGCACTGGCCCGGCACCTGATGCAGTGCCGTTACGGCGAACTGCTGGTGGCCGTACGCGACGGCGAGGAACGGGTCCGCTTCCTCGGGTACGACCCTGCGACCGTCAAACTCGTCGCGTACGTGGTGGCCGCCGGCATGGCTGGTTTGGCTGGTGCGTTGTTCGTGCCCGCGGTCGGCATCATCTCCCCGGCCATGATCGGGATCGTCCCGTCCATAGAGTTCGTCATCGGGGTGGCCGTCGGTGGGCGGGCCACGCTGCTCGGACCGGTGCTCGGCGCGGTGGCGGTGGCCTGGGCGCGTACCGCCCTGTCGGAACGGTTTCCGGGCACCTGGACGTACCTTCAGGGGTTGCTGTTCGTGGTGGTGGTGGCGTTCCTGCCGGGCGGCCTGGCCTCGCTGATCGGCCTGGCCCGGCGCGGCGACGGCGGGCGATGGCCCGGCCGGCTGCGCCGCCGATCACGCCGCCCGGAAGTGGAGACGTCGTCATGACCGAGCAACTGCACGGGCTCTACGTACGCGACCTGCGGGTCAGCTTCGACGGTTTCACCGCGGTCGACGGGGTGAGTCTCGACGTGGCGCCGGGCGACATCCGGTTCCTGATCGGCCCCAACGGTGCCGGCAAGACCACCCTGGTCGACGCGGTCACCGGGCTGGTCAAGGCCACCGGCTCGGTCCGCTTCGGTGACCGGGAACTGCTCGGCCGTCCGGTGCACCGGATCAGCCGCCTCGGTGTCGGTCGTACCTTCCAGACCTCGACGGTGTTCGAGGAACTGACCGTGTTGCAGAACCTCGACATCGCGGCGGGTGCCCGGCGTGGCTGGGCCACCCTGCTGCGCCGCCGACACGGCATCCCCGACGAGGTGGCCGAGGCCCTGGAGGTGATCGGTCTGGCGGGCCGGGCCGACCAGCTCGCCGGCACTCTCGCCCACGGCCAGAAGCAGTGGTTGGAGATCGGCATGCTGCTCGTGCAGGACGCCCGGCTGCTGCTGCTCGACGAGCCGGTGGCCGGGATGAGCCACGAGGAACGTGACGCCACCGGTGAGCTGCTCGAACAGGTCAGCCGGGACCGGACGGTGGTGGTGATCGAACACGACATGGACTTCCTGCGCCGGTTCGCGCGTACGGTCACCGTGCTGCACGCCGGCCGGGTGCTCAGCGAGGGCACCGTCGCCCAGGTGCAGGCCGACCCCCGGGTGCAGGAGGTCTATCTCGGCCACCCGGTCGACGCCGGCCCGACCCCTCTGGAGGCATGATGTTCAGTCTGCGTGGCGTGCACGCCGGCTACGGACGCAGCCGGGTGCTGCACGGCGTCGACGTCCAGGTGCCCGGCGACGGCGTCGCCACGGTGCTCGGCCACAACGGCGCCGGCAAGTCCACCCTGCTGCGGGTCGCCGCCGGACTGTTGCGGCCCACCGCCGGCCGGGTCGAGTTCGACGGTGAGGACATCACCCGGCTCGCCCCGCACCAGCGGGTCGCCCGGGGCATCGCGTACGTGCCGCAGGGCCAGCAGTGTTTCCCGCACCTGACGGCGGCGGAGAACCTGCGCCTGGTCGCCGACGGACGCCGCGACGGTGCGGCGGCCACCACCGAGGTGCTGGACCTGTTCCCGGCGCTGCGTGCGCTGCTGCGCCGCCGGGCCGGGCTGCTCTCCGGCGGGCAACGCCAACAGCTGGCCATCGCCCGGGCGTTGATCACCCGGCCCCGGCTGCTGATGCTCGACGAACCGACCGAGGGCATCCAACCCTCGGTGGTGGCCGAGATCCAGGACCGGATCGTGGCGCTGATCGCGCAGAGCGGCTTCAGTGTGCTGCTGGTCGAGCAGCATCTGGGGTTCGCGTTGCGAGTGGCCGACCGCTACCACGTGCTGGAGTCCGGCCGGGTCACCTCCGCCGGCGAGGGTGGCGGCGACGCGGAGCACAGCGTCCGAGCGGCCCTCGCCGTGTAGCGGCGCCCGGCTGATCGACTCCGTTTCGCCGGAATGGCGGTATCTGGCTGGCGTTGTCACCGCCATCTCGCCGAAGCGGCGTGCCTCTACTTCCGCTGCTGGCAACGACCGCATAAGGTGTCGATGGAAGCGCTCCCACGGTCTGTCGGGCAGGGCCGTTGTGTCGACGTTCCTCGTCACCCACCACAGAGGAAGTCGCATGTCCGCACGGAGGAAAATTCAGGCCGTCGCCACCGCGGCCGTGGTGCTGCTCGGCCTGGCCGCCGCCGCGCCCGCCGCAACGGCGGCCCCCACGGCCACCGCCGTAACGAACGCCGCCGTCCCGGCCAATGACTGGCTGCGCACCGATGGCAACAAGATCGTCGATGAGGACGGCAACCAGGTCTGGCTCACCGGGGCCAACTGGTTCGGCTTCAACGCCACCGAACGGGTCTTCCACGGCCTGTGGTCGGCCAACATCGAGAACATCACCCGCCAGATGGCCCAGCGTGGCATCAACATCGTCCGGGTGCCCATCTCGACCCAGCTGCTGCTGGAGTGGAAGGCCGGCCAGGCGATCCGGCCGAACGTCAACACGTACGTCAACCCGGAGCTGGAGGGCATGAACAACCTCCAGGTCTTCGACTACTGGCTCCAGCTGTGCGAGAAGTACGGCCTGAAGGTCATGCTCGACGTGCACAGCGCCGAGGCCGACAACTCCGGGCACACCTATCCGGTGTGGTGGAAGGGCACCATCACCTCGGAGCTGTTCTACCAGGGCTGGGAATGGGTCACGACCCGCTACCGCAACAACGACACCATCGTCGCGATGGACATCAAGAACGAGCCGCACGGCACCCCCAACGACCCGCAGCGGGCCAAGTGGGACTCCAGCACCGACCAGGACAACTTCAAGTACGCCTGTGAGACGGCGGGCAAGCGGATCCTGGCCATCAACCCGAACCTGTTGATCCTCTGCGAGGGCATCGAGGTCTACCCGCGTCCCGGCGCCACCTGGAACTCGCCCAACACCAACCCGGACCGCAGCCCCAACTACTTCTACAACTGGTGGGGTGGCAACCTGCGCGGTGTCGCCGAGCACCCGGTCGACCTGGGCGCCCAGCAGGACCAGCTGGTCTACTCGCCGCACGACTACGGGCCGCTGGTGTTCGAGCAGCCCTGGTTCGCCGGTGACTTCGACAAGGAGTCGCTGACCAACGACGTGTGGCGGCCGAACTGGTTCTACATCCACGAGCAGAACATCGCCCCGCTGTTGATCGGGGAGTGGGGCGGGCGGCTGGGTCAGGACGCCCGGCAGGACCGCTGGATGGCCGCGCTGCGCGACCTGATGACCGAGAACGGCATCCACCACACGTTCTGGTGCCTC
This sequence comes from Micromonospora sp. NPDC051196, assembly GCF_040682415.1. Classification (NCBI taxonomy): domain Bacteria; kingdom Bacillati; phylum Actinomycetota; class Actinomycetes; order Micromonosporales; family Micromonosporaceae; genus Micromonospora; species Micromonospora sp. NPDC051196. The sequence continues at coordinate 323,689 of NZ_JBFBAY010000006.1, read as the reverse complement.
AACCCCAACTCCGGCGACACCGGCGGGCTGCTGCTCGACGACTGGACCAGCTGGGACGAGACGAAGTACAACCAGATGCTCAAGCCGGCGCTGTGGCAGCACAACGGCAAGTTCGTCGGCCTCGACCACCAGGTGCGCCTCGGCGGCGTCGGTTCCACCACCGGCATCAGCCTCGCCGAGCGCTACGGCGACGGCCCCGACCCGGTGGACACCACCGCGCCGACCGCGCCGGGCCAGCCCACGGCCACCGAGGTGACCGCCACCGCCGCCACGCTGAACTGGGCCGCCGCCACCGACAACGTGGGCGTCACCTCGTACGAGGTGCTGCGGACCACCAGCGGATCCGGTGGGGCCGGCGTGGTCACGGTCTCCGGCACCAGCTACCGCGCCACGAACCTGACCGCCTCGACCAGCTATACCTTCACGGTGCGGGCCCGGGACGCGGCCGGTAACGTCTCGGCGGCCTCGCCCCCGCTGACCCTGACCACACCGGCCGACAACGGCGGTGGAGGTGACCAGGGCTGCGCCGCGACGTACCGGGTGCTCAACTCCTGGCAGGGCGGCTACCAGGCGGAAGTGACCGTACGCAATTCCGGCACCGCGGCGATTGGCGGCTGGACGGTCAGCTGGACGGCCCCCGCCGGCACCACCATCTCGTCACTGTGGAACGGCAGGTTGACCACGTCCGGCACCTCGGTGACCGTGCGCAACGAGCCGTACAACGGGCAACTCGCACCCTCGGCCAGCACCACCTTCGGGCTGACCGGCAGCGGATCGGGCGTGCCGACCGCGCTCACCTGCGTCGCATCCTGACGTAGCGAGCTGAGCGGCCCCTGCCTCGCCCGTCCGGGTGGGGCAGGGGCCGTCCGGAAGCGCTACGCCTCCGGACGGCCCCGCGCGGCCCGGGCCTGGGATGGGCCGCGTTCAGGCCAGCCGGATGGCGTCACCGTCGACGGTGACGTTCGCGGCCGGCAGCGGGGCGCCCGCCGGCCCACTGCGCACCGACCCGTCGGAGATGTCGAAGACGCTGTTGTGGCAGGCACAGGTGATGACGCCGTTGTCGACCGAGGTGACGGTGCAACCCTGGTGGGTGCACTTGGCCGAGAACGCCTTGATGGTTCCCTCGGTGGGTTGGGTGACCACCACGCCGGCCGAGGCGAAGATCGCGCCACCGCCGACCGGGATGTCGGCGAGCGTGGCCAGCGCCGGTGGGGCCGCCTCGTCGTCCGGGGCACCGGACCCGGAGGGGGCAGCGCTGCCGCCGGATGCGGCTGGGGGTGCGCCGCCACCGGGTCCGGCAGGCGGCGGGGCCGCTGCCGGTTCGCCGTACGTCGCGCAGCCGGTCAGTGCGGCGACTCCCGCCGCGCCGGTGCCGGCCAGGAACGCCCGTCGCGACCGGCAACAGCCGGCCTGCTCGTGGTTCATCTGTGCTGCCTGTGCCCTTTCGAAGATCAGAACTGGATGCCGAAGGTGGTGAAGTACCACACCGACGAGGTCAGGAAGATGCCGATCAGGGCGACGAAGACCACCCCGCCGACCACCGGCAGCACCCAGCCGGCGAGACCGCGTTTGGGCAGGGTGAGCATCTTGGTGGCGAACGCACCGAAGAAGAAGCAACCCAGCAGGGAGTGCAGCAGCGTACGCAGGTCGTAGTCGGCGAAGCCGAGCGCGTACAGGCAGTGCACCGCGACCGGTACGGTCAGCAGGAAGGCGATCCGCCCCGACCAGCGGTGTGCGGCGCCGGCCCAGGACGGGGAGAACCCGCCGAGCCGGCCCCACATGGACAACGCGGACAGCAGTTGGACGACGGCGAAGAACGCCGCCGCGGTGCCCAGCCACACCTTCACCGTCAGGGGCGAGGAGAAGCCGGCCACGTTGACCGCGATACCGGTCGGGGTGTGGGTGCGACCGTAGACGCCCAGCGCCACCGCCACGCCCGCCCCGACCACCAGCGGCACCATCATCGAGGGCCGTCGTCGCGATTCGCCCGGGGCGCCGCCGAACTCGCGGATCACCTCGACGGTGGGCTCCGGCGGGCGGCGGGGGATCGTACGGACGTTGCCCTGACGGTGCTGGGACATCACCGCGCCCCGGGGATGACCGGCTCGGCGACGATGGTGACCCCGTTGACCACGGTGCTGTAGAAGGCCGGGTCCAGCGGCGGTGCGGGGATCGGCTTGCCGTTCCAGGTGACGATGCCGATCTGCGTACCGTCGGGCAGCATGATCCAGCCGCCGTCGATGCCGGCCTTGCGGATCTCGTCGGTCGCGCGGTAGATCGCCGGAGCGGTGCCCGAGCCGGACTTGGTGACCGCTTCGTCGCCCTTCTTGTCGTCGGGTCGGGCGGTGAACTTCCAGCGTCGGACGCCGACGATCATCTCGCCGCTGGCGCTGTCACCCCGGATGATGCCGGTCAGCTTCGCGTCCTTGCCGGTCAGTTCGATCTTTCCGTCGCGTACCGTCCCGGACAGCCACAGCTCCATGCTCCGGCCGTCGCAGACGTACGCCTCGGCCTTGCCGCCCTTCACGGTGATGGCGATCGTGGCGCCGTTCTCCAGCTGGCCGATCCAGTTCTGCTCGACCGAGGAGACCTCGGTGCCGTCCGGCGACTCCTCCGTCGCGTCGGGCGGGGAGACCTCGGCCGGGCGGGTGCTCTCCGGGTCGGATTGCTCCTCGTCCACCGAGGCCTCGACGTCGACGTCCGTCTCGTCCTGCGGCGGCGCGGCGACAGCCGGTGGAGCGTTGTCGCCGGCCGGTTGGGTGCGCGGCGGGGATGCCTGCGCACTCATCGTGAACAGCACGGCAGCCGTCACCGCCCCCGACAGGAGGGTGAGCAACGGGGTCAGGCGCTTCATGGGCCACTCCCTTCGCCAACAGGTACGGCAACGGAAGTGGATCGGTTCAACACCGGCCCGGAAACCTTTCCACCGGCGACTCTGCGCCCCGGGAGGATGGGCAGCACAGCACCTGAGTCGGTGCGGCCGGCGGCCGCGCCCGACCGGTGGCGGCTCAGACGGTGATGCGGGTGACCGGGCGGCGGCCCGCCGATTTGTTCCTGGGTGCGGCCGTTCTCGGCCGACCGGCCTCGGCCGGGGTCACGTCGACCTGCACGGCGTCGCCTGCGGCGGGATCCTGGGCGCGTAGCTGGGTGAGGGCCTCGTCGAGGCTGGCGAAGATCGGGAAGACCCCGTCGAGTTTCATGGTGTGCAGCACCGTACGGATGAAACGCGACGGCGCGGCCAGGCAGAGCCGCTCGCCGCGGTCGCGTACCTCCCGGTGGGCGCGGACCAGCAGACCCAGCCCGACCGAGTCGATGACCTGGACCCGTACCAGATCCACCACGACCGTTCCGGCCAGGCTGACGGCCCCGCGCAGCGCGGCACGCAGCGCCTCACCGGCCTCCGCGCCGAGATCACCGTCGCTGGTCAGCACCGTCACCTCGTGGCTCTGCCCGCCGGCGCCGGCCCCACCCGCACCGGCCCCACCCGCACCGGGCCCGCCGGTACCGGGCCCACCGCCCGGAGTGGTGCCCGGTGGCAGGGCGCTGCACCGTGGGCAGCGGTGCGGACCGGTGGCGAACGGGGATCCGCTCCAGCCGTGGTCGGAGACCAGCGTCCAGACGACCTCGGCGTCGGGCAGCACACAGGCGGTGCCGGTGGTGGTCTCGCCGCACACATCGCAGATCAGGGTCATCAGGTTGTCGTCCGGTACGACGGTCATCCTGCTTCCTCTCCGGTACTGGCGGCGTGGGGGCGGGACAGGGAATCGGACGTCCGGCCGCTGGGCCGTCGCCATGCAGACCTCAGCGGGAGTCTGAGTGTTCCTTGCTGGCGGTGGCGATCACGATCACCACGCCGACCGTGGCCAGACCGGCTTGGACGACCAGGCCGAGCAGGTTGAGCCCACGGGCTCCGACGAGCCAGGCGCTGATGGCGCCGAGCAGCGCGGCGGCGGCGCCGATGGTCATGGTGAGCCACAGTGGGACATTCGAACGGCCGGGAACGACGAGCCGGCCGATTACGCCGACGGCGAGGCCGACGGCGAGGGCCGCGGCGATCCCGGCGATGGTCATGCTGCTCCTCGTCCTGGCAGTTGCGGCGGCTGCCGGGTCAGGTCCGCACGGGGACGGCCGCCCGGCCGTACGCCGTCGGATGACCGGTGGCACCCACGGCCGCATCGGTGGATGCAGCCCCAGGGTCGGTGGTCACGGCGGAAACTGCCCCGCCGTCGGTGTGCACCGGCAGGATCTGGTCCAGTCGGGCGGTCTGCAGAATACGGGCGATGCGCGGGTTGGGATTGCGTACCGACAGCACTCCGCCGGTGCGGACCATCCGGCGGTGCACGTCGAGCAGCAGCCCGATGCCCGCCGCGTCGATGTGCCGACAGCCGGAAAGATCGATCATGACCTGTTTCGGGTGCAGGGTGAGTAGCCGGTCGAACACCGCTCCGGTCTCCGGCAGGCAGGCCAGGTCGAACTCGGTGATGGCCACCTCCACCAGCGGCACGGTGCACTCGGGGCGTCGTGGCGCGGTCACGTCGCTGCCCCCTCTCCTGCAGTCCCCAGGTGGCTCTCACCCTGCCCAGCGGGGTTGGCAGGCACTGCGCGGACGTATGACAGTTGCGTGACAAAACACCCTGAAGGCAGTGGTGGTTGGCCGGTCGGCGAGCGCTTGGGGATGATTCCGGGTATGACAGCGGTACTGGTGATCGAGGACGACGACCGCATCCGGTTGGCGCTGCTGCTCGCCCTGGAGGACGAGGGCTACGAGGCGCAGGGTGCGGCCACCGCCGAGGAAGGGCTGCGGGCACAGCGCCGGGCCCCGGCCGACTACGTCCTGGTCGACCTGATGCTGCCCGGGATCGACGGCTTCGAGTGCATCCGTCAGCTGCGGCGCGACGACGACGTGCCGATCGTGGTGGTCAGTGCTCGCGACGACACCCACGACATCGTCGCCGCGCTTGAGGCCGGTGCCGACGACTACGTGGTCAAGCCGGTGGCGATCAAGGAGCTGACGGCCCGGCTCAGGGCACTGCGGCGGCGGGCCCGCACGGTGGCACCGGCAGAGGAAGCGGTGCCGGTGCTCGTCTTCGGGGAGTTGGAGGTCAGCCCCGAGGCCGGGGAGGTACGCCGAGCGGGTGAGTCGGTGGCGGTCACCCGTACCGAGTTCCGACTGCTCTGCGAGCTGGCCGAACACGCCGGGCGGGTGCTCTCCCGGCAGCAGTTGCTCAGCCGCGTCTGGGGATACGACAGTGGCGACGAGCGGCTGGTCGACGTGCACGTCGGCCGGTTGCGCCAGAAGATCGAAGCCGATCCGGCCAACCCGAAACACCTCGTCACCTTGCGTGGGCTCGGCTACAAGCTCCAGCGATGAGACGCCTCGGACTGCGCGCCCGGGTCACCGCGGCCTTCGCCATCGGTGCCCTGCTGCTGTCGGCCTCGATGGCCCTGGTGTCCTACGAGCTGACCCGCCGCACGCTGCTCGACGAGCGGGAACGCACGGTGCTGCGGGCGGCCTACTACGACGCGGCGGTGGTCCGCGCCGGGCTCGACACCGACAATCCGGACGCCGGGGAGGCCCTGCGGACGCTGGACACCGGCACCAGCCGGCGGGCGGTGCTGCACCTCAACGGCGACTGGTACGGCCGCGCCGCCGACAACGGCCTGACCGCCGCGATTCCGGTACGGCTGCGCGAACTGGTCAGCGCGGGGGAGCCGGCGGTGCAGCGGATCCGCGTCGACGACCAGCCGGTCCTGCTGGTCGGTGTGCCGCTGTCCGACTCGGCGTCGTTCTACGAGATCGCCTCACTGCGCGAGCTGGAGCAGACCTTCCAGGTGCTGGCGTTGGCGTTGACCGCGGTCGCGATCATGGTGGCCGGTTCGGGTGCGGCGCTCGGCTGGTACGCCACCCGGCACGGGCTGCGTCCGCTCACCGCCGTCGCGGACGCCGCCGAGCGCATCGCGGCCGGCGACTTCACCACCCGGCTGGCACCCGACACCGATCCGGACCTGACCCGGCTGTCGACCTCCTTCAACCGGATGGTCGACGAACTGGCCCAGCGCATCGACCGGGACCGACGCTTCGCCGCCGATGTCAGCCACGAACTGCGCTCACCGCTGCAGACGCTCGCCGCCGCGGCGAGCGTGTTGTCCCGGCGCCGGGACAACCAGGACGAGCGGACCGCCACCGCCGCTCGGCTGGTGGCCGACGAGATCGAGCGTTTCCAGCAACTGGTCAACGACCTGCTGGATCTGGCCCGCAGTGACCAGTCGGTGCACCGGGAACCGGTCGACGTGGCCGAACTCGCCCGGCAGGCCTGCCGGGATCGGGAGCTGCCGGAGGAGATGGTGCAGCTGGCCGGGGAGACGCCCGCGACGTGGCGGGTCGACCAGCGCCGGGTGGCGCAGGTGTTGGCCAACCTGCTCGACAACGCGGAACGCTACGGCGCCGGTCCGGTCGCGGTACGCCTGTCCCGTGCGGGCGACACCGGCGTCATCGAGGTGGACGACGAGGGGCCGGGAGTGCCGGTGGAGGACCGAGAAGCGATCTTCGACCGGTTCGTGCGTGGGCGTGCGGCCAACTATCGCGGCGGCGGTGACGGGACCGGCCTCGGGCTCGCACTGGTCGCCCAGCACGCCGCCGCACACGGTGGTGGAGCCTCGGTCAGCGACCGACCGGAGGGCGGCGCCCGGTTCCGCATCACCCTGCCCGGGAGCGTGTCATGATCGGCACCCGTGCCGTCCACGTCGCCGTGGCGGCCATCCTGCTCGCCCTGGTCGCCGCGTGCGGGGTGCCCGGCGAGGACAGACCCCGCGCGGTGACCCCACCGCCCGGCCCGTTCCCGCCCAGCGCGACCGCCGCGCCGACCACGGCCGAGACCGGCGCCGTGACCGAGGTGCTCTACTTCTCCCGCGACGACCGGCTGGTGCCGGTGATCCGTCGGATCGACGAGGTGCCCACGGCCGAACTGCAGTTGCGGGACCTGCTTGCCGGGCCGACCCACGCCGAGCGCGACGACGGCCTGACCAACGCCCTGACCGGCGCGCTGAGCAACGCCGAGGTCGAACTCGTCGACGGGCAGGCGCGGGTCACGGTCACGCCGACCGTCGCCGACACCGGTCGCACCGACGAGATGCTCGCCTACGGGCAGATCGTCTGTACGCTCACCGCCCGCGCCGACGTCGACGCGGTGGTCTTCCTGCGTGACGGTGCGCCGTTGAGCGTCCCCCGGGGGGACCACTCGCTGTCGCCGGATCCGCTCACCGCGGCCGACTACGCGGTCCTGATCAGCCTCCGATGAGCCTCGATGGCGAGCGTGGCCTGCTGCGATCGAAGTTGCGCCGCAGCGGGGTGGGCCGGCGACGCACGCGGACAGCGACGACTCGTATCCTTTCCGCGAGTCGTCGTGGGCTGACGAGCAGAGAAAGGGACAAGGTGTGAACGACCAGGCCGAGACGTTGGAGTTCCAGGCCGAGGCCCGTCAGCTGCTACAGCTGATGGTCCACTCGATCTACTCGAACAAGGACGTTTTCCTCCGCGAACTGATCTCGAACGCCTCCGACGCGTTGGACAAACTGCGGCTGGCGGCGCTGCGCGACAAGGACCTCGCCGTCGACACCGATGACCTGCACATCACCATCGAGGTCGACCGGGACGCCCGTACCCTCACCGTGCGGGACAACGGCATCGGAATGACCCGCGACGAGGTCGTCTCCGTCATCGGTACGATCGCCAAGTCCGGCACCGCCGAGCTGTTGCGCCAACTGCGCGAGGCCCAGGACGCGGGAGCCTCCCAGGAGCTGATCGGGCAGTTCGGGGTCGGCTTCTACGCGGCGTTCATGGTCGCCGACTCCGTCGAGTTGACCACGCGCCGGGCCGGCGAGAGCGGTGGCACCCGGTGGGAGTCCAACGGCGAGGGCACCTACACCATCGCCGCGCTCGACAGCGCGCCGCAGGGCACGGCGGTGACGCTGCACCTCAAGCCGGCCGACACCGAGGACAACCTGCACGACTACACCGCCGAGTGGACGATCCGCGAGATCGTCAAGCGGTACTCCGACTTCATCGCCCACCCGATCCGGATGACCGTCGAGCGTCCCGGCAGCGACGGCGCCGAAGCCACCACCGAGACGGTGACGCTCAACTCGATGAAGGCGTTGTGGGCGCGTCCGCGTGGCGAGGTCGAGCCGGCCGAGTACCACGAGTTCTACAAGCACATCGGCCACGACTGGGCCGACCCGCTGGAAACCATCCACATGCGTGGTGAGGGCACCTTCGAGTACGAGGCGCTGCTGTTCATCCCGTCGCACGCGCCGATCGACCTGTTCTCCCCACAGGGCCGTCGGGGCGTGCAGTTGTACGTCAAGCGCGTGTTCATCATGGACGACTGCGACGCGCTGATGCCCAACTACCTGCGCTTCGTCAAGGGTGTGGTGGACGCCCACGACCTGTCGCTGAACATCTCCCGGGAGATCCTGCAACAGGACCGGCAGATCCGGGCGGTGCGTCGCCGGCTGGTCAAGAAGGTGCTCGCCACCGTCAAGGACCTCAAGACCGAGCACCCCGAGCGGTACCGCACCTTCTGGACCGAGTTCGGCGCGGCGGTCAAGGAAGGCCTGATCGACGACACCGACAACCGGGACACCCTGCTGGAGGTCCTGTCGGTGGCCTCCACCCACGACCCGGCGGAGCTCACCGACCTGGCCGGCTACGTCGGCCGGATGAAGGACGGCCAGATCGACATCTACTACGCCACCGGCGAGAACCGCGCCACCATCGAGAACTCTCCGCACATGGAGGCGTTCCGGGCCAAGGGTTACGAGGTGCTGCTGCTCACCGACCCGGTCGACGAGGTCTGGGTGGAGCGGGTCGGCAGCTACGACGGCAGGACGCTGCGCTCGATCGCCAAGGGCGAGGTGGACCTGGACACCGAACAGGAGCGCACCGAGGCCGAGGCGGAGCGGGAGCGCCAGCGCACCGAGTACGCCGACCTGCTCACCTGGATGGGCGGCGTGCTGGCCGACTCGGTCCGGGAGGTACGCCTGTCGTCGCGGTTGACCACCTCGCCGGCCTGCGTGGTCGGTGACGCCCACGACCTGACTCCGACGCTGGAGAAGATGTACCGGGCGATGGGTCAGGAGTTGCCGAAGGTCAAGCGGATCCTGGAGATCAACCCGGGTCACCCGCTGGTGACCGGGCTGCGCAAGGCGTACGAGCAGGATGGTGCCAACGACTCCCTGGCGGAGACCGCCGAGCTGCTGTACGGCACGGCGTTGCTCGCCGAGGGCGGTGACCTGGCAGACCCGTCGCGGTTCGCCCGGATCCTCGCCGACCGCCTCGCCCGCACCCTGTAGCCGCTGGGTTGCTCGCAGACTGAGCGTCCGATTCGGGGTCGGGTGGCCACGGTGTGGCGGTACACCCACCCGACCCCCGAACCGGATGGCCCTGCGAGCGGTGATGGACCGCCGGCCTCGACTCGATCCTGCCTGTGGCACCACACCCACTGTGAACTACGCGTAAGTCGACTGTCCACTATGGAACTTATATCTGCTTCACCCGTCGATTTCTAGCCGACCGGCGAACAGGCCGTCACCGATCAGCGTCCACATTGGATTTACGAACGGACCGGGATGCTCCGACGGGCGCGATTTTGCCATCCGCTTGCCCGTTGTCGGCGCCATTGGCACACACGTACGGTTACGACGCCAGCCACTCGGGTGACTAGTCAGACGAAGTCAGCAGGGCTGGTGGAACCGAAATCCAGACCATGCAGTAACGAAAGTTGGACGACATGAGGCGTTTTGTGGCGGTATTGGCGGTCTTCGCGATTGCCGCAACGGGATGTGGGCAGGACGAAACGTCCAGCTCGCCGGCGTCCACGCCGACCGCATCGACGAGTTCGGCATCCCCCGCCGCAGCATCCCCCGCCGCAGCATCCCCCGCCGCGGCATCCCCCACCGCGGCCTCGTCCGCGGCGGCTGCGATCGACACGTCCATCAACGAGGAGCCGGTGGACGGTTCAGACCCCGCTGCCGTGAAGACGGTCGACGTCAAGGCGCAGCCGGCGGCGCAGATCCCAGCCGCTGCCTCGGGGTACTACAAGCTCAAGACGGTGTTCCGCGGCGAGGACGAGTGTCTGGAGGGCAACCGGATCGACGGCAACTCGACCCTCGCCGGCGCCGCGTTCCAGGACACCTGTCAGGACGTGACCGGGCAGGCGTGGAGTTTCACCAAGCGCCCCGACGGCTACTACACGCTGCGGACGAAGTTCCTCGGCGAGGAGAAGTGTCTGGAAGGCAACCAGCGCGCCGGGAAGGTCCTCGGCGGCGCCGCCTTCCTCGACACCTGCCAGGAGGTCACCGGCCAGCAGTGGAAGCTGGTCAAGGCCGGTGACAACCTCTTCCGGCTGCAGACGAAGTTCCGGGAGAAGGAAGGCGAATGCCTGGAAGGCAACCGGTTCGCGCCGGAGTCCGTCCTGAAGGGCGCGTCGTTCATGGACAAGTGCCAGAACGTCACCGGCCAACTCTGGTACGTCACCGCCATCCCCGCCTGACAGGCTTGCATCGGCCGGAGGAGCCCGGACTGCGGTCCGGGCTCCTCCGCGCTGTGCTGCCCGCCGGCACCGCACGGTCGAGGCCACGCAAGCTGGGCAATTCAGGTGGGCGCGATCCGTCGGGCCTCGGCCGAGACCTCCGCGGGGTACGGCGGGTCGGCGTCGAGGATGCGGTGGGCGATGCCGGTCCGGAGCGCGGCCACCGCGATGCCGCCCGTGCCGTCCGCGACGACGTGGCCGGGGTCGACCTCGGCGAGGGCCGCCAACGCGATCGCGTAGATCTCCCGCAGGGCATCCTGGGGTGGGGCTTGCAGCGCCATCGTCAGCGCGCCGGAGGAGATCCGGCTGCGCAGGCGGGTGTCCCACAAGTGGGCGAAGGATGCGATGTCGGCGACGAGGACGAGGTCACCGAGTTGTCGAGCCTCGGCGGTGACGGCGGCCAGCCAACGCCAGGGCCGATCGATGCCGAGGTCGCCGGTCTGGTGGATCAGGCGGACGTTGCGCATCAGTTGATCGAGATCGGTGACGCCGCCACCGGCTTGGACCACCGCCGTACCGGCCGTGCACATCCGGTCGTCGTCGCCGAGGCTGGCGAGGAAGGCGTGGACCACCTGCCGCGCGGCCGCCAGGTCGCCCGGTGCCAGGGTGGGTGGTGGTGGCGGATATGGCAGTTCTGCCGGTGGCTGCTGCGGCAACTGCTTGCGCCGTCTGAAGATGCCCATGTGACCACTCCGTTTCATCTCCGGCCTGCCGCCCATTCGTGGTGGGAACGGACACCGGTCCAGGAAGTCTGACGGCGGGTGTCCGCCTGGACACCCACCGTTCTGTCGATTGTCAGTGGATCATCGGGTGCTCCGCAGTCGATCTCCTGGTGCTACCGTCCCAGATGGACGAAGCCGTGCCACCGCACATCGGAGAGCCCAGGTGACCGACGTATCCCCGCTCAGCGCAGCCATTCAGAGTGACATACCCCACTCCGCTCGACTGTGGAACTACCTGCTCGGCGGCAAGGACAACTTCGCGGCCGATCGGGAGGCCGCCGAGCAGGTGCTGGCCTTCATGCCGGAGCTGGTGCAGTCGGCCCGGTTCAACCGCGAGTTCCTCGGCCGGGCGGTGCGACACCTCGTCGCGGAGGCGGGCGTACGCCAGTTCCTCGACATCGGCACCGGCCTGCCCACCGCGAACAACACCCACGAGGTTGCTCAGTCGATCGCTCCGGACGCGCGGATCGTCTACGTCGACAACGACCCGATGGTGCTGGTGCACGCGCGTGCCCTGCTCACCAGCGACCCGCAGGGCGCGACCGACTACATCGACGCCGACGTGCGCCAGCCCGACCACATCCTCACCGAGGCCCGGCGTACCCTGGACTTCACCCAGCCGGTGGCGATCATGCTGCTCGGCATCCTGAACTTCGTGGTCGACGACGCCGAGGCCACCCGGATCGTGCGACGTCTGGTCAAGGCGTTGCCCGTCGGCGGGTACCTGGTCATCTCCCACCCCACCCGCGAGGTCAACCCTGAGGCGGTGGACCGGGCGATGGACTCGTGGCGGGCCGGCGGCGGTGCGGCGATGGCTGTGCGTACCCCGGCGGAGATCGCCGCTTTCGTCGACGGTCTGGAGATCCTCGAACCCGGCCTGGTCACCTGCTCCCAGTGGCGGCCGGACGGTAACGACACCACGCCCGTCTCCGAGTACGCGGTGGTCGCCCGCAAGACCAGCTGAAGTCGGTCGTACGGCTCAGGTTCCGGTCGGTGCCGGCTGCGGTGACCGCGTGCTGTCCCGACCGGATCGGGGTCGGTCGGGCCGGGAGAGCCGACCGGTGGCCACGGCGGCGGTCAGGCAGACGGCGGCGGCGAGGACGAGCGGCGGCCGGGCACCCAGCAGTACGGCGGCGGCACCGAGCGGCGTGGCCAACGCGATCGGCCCGAACATGATCGTGTTGGCGGTCGCGGAGGCGCGGCCCAGCAGGTCGTCGGGGCTGTGCGTCTGTACGGCGGTGACGGCCGCGACGAGCGTCCAGGGTAGACCCACACCGGCCACCACCGAGGCGGTGAGCACCGCCGGCCACCACGGTACGCAGCGGCCCAGGCAGCTCGTCGCGAACAGGGCCGCGCCGACGACGGCCACGGTGGTCGGGCTGAACCGGGTGATCAGCCGGCCGACGACCAGCCCGCCGGCGACCGAGCCGGCGCCCTGCGCGCTGAGCAGCACGCCGAGGAAGGTCGCCGGTAGGCCCAGTTCGGCGGTGACGATCTCGTACCCGGCGGCGGTGGTGAAGGCCTGCATACCGATCGCGGTCGCGGCGAGGCTCACCGGACGTCGGATCGACGCCGAGCCGAACAGGACGGCGAGACCGGCGCGGGCGGCACCACGTCGCCTCGCGCTGACCGACTCGGTCGGGGCCAGGCGTAACGCCGCGTACCCGATGGCCACCAGCAGTGGCAGGACGGCGGCGAGCAGCGCGACGAGGTGTCCGCCCCGCCAGGCGTACAGGCCGGCCCCGGCCAGCGGGGCGACGAGTTTGACCCCTTCCTGGGCGCTGGACCGCCACCCGTTGACGTGCCCGAGTTCGGCGGGGGAGAGTGCGGCCGGCAGGATGGCGCTTTCGCCGGCGTCGACGACGACGTACGCGACGCCGTACACCGCGCAGACGGTGAACAGCAGCCACAGCTGTGCGGGACCGTGCACCGCCAACAGGGTGGGCAGCACGGCGGCCAGGGTCAGGTTCGCCGCGACCAGCAGCCCTCGGCGGGGCAGCTGGTCGACCAGGGCGCCCAGCCACGGTCCGGCGAGCGTGGGGGCGTACACGCAGAGCCCGGCGAGCGCGGCGAGCCCGCTGGATCCGGTCAGGTCGAGTATCCAGATGCCAGCGACCAGAGCCATCGCGCTGCCGCCGAAGCCGGACAACACGGAGATGGTCACGAACAGGGCCGCGTTGCGCCGCACCACGCCTCCAGGATTGAGTCGGCCTGACTCACAGCCTCGATCCTGAGTCGAATAGAGGCAAGACTGGTTCGGCTCTGTCAATGAAGCATTGACAGAGCGGCGTGCAGTTCGGTGGTGATGATGCGGACCGGTCCGGGCAGGCCGTGGCCGGCGGCGGTGAGGTCGGCGGCGACATGCCGGGCCAGATCGTGGAGAGCGCCGGGTTCGGCGTCCAAGGTGAGCAGGACGGTGCGCCGGGTCAGGTTGGCGCCGGGAAACCTGCCGTCCCACCGGCGGTCCGCCTCGATCCAGCGGTGCAGCCCGGTGAGCGTGGCGCGCAACCCGGCGACCTCGCCCGGCCAGCGCCGGTCGGCCGCCGCGCGGCGGGCCCGGCGGCCGGCGGCCAGCCGCTGACGCCGCTGCTCGGCCGCCTGGCGGCTGCTCAGACCGAGCGCCCCGGCTACCTGGTGCCAGGTTGCTCCGGCCTGCCGGGCCTGGTCGATGAGATCCAGTTCCGCCTCGTCCAGGCGGTCGCGGGCCGCCGGTATCCCGGCGAGGTGGTCAAGCGGGTCGGGCACCCGTCAACGCTACATTGACAAGCACCGGATCCCCGCGCCACCGCGACAGGGCATGCCCTGTTCCCGGCGCCGCGACAACCAGCCGATGTCCGCGGCGCCGTCCCGTGCGCGGCGCTGTCGCGGTCAGGCGCCGCCCTCCGTCAGCGGCGCTGTCTGCGGTGGGGCGCCGCCCCCGTGAGCGGCGCGTCCGGGGTCGAGGAGGTTCAGGCGGCGGCGGAGTCGCCGCGTGACTGCTCGCCCTGCCAGCCCGGCAGGGTGAACGGTGTGGGGTAGGTGGTCTGCCGCTCGGCTGTCCGGTTCTGCTGCGCCGAGCCGCCCTGTGCCAGTTCGAACGCCCGCTGGGCCTGCTCCCAGGGCCCGCAGGGCCAGTCCTGTCCGGCGCAGAGCAGGTGAGCGCAGCCGCCGTCCTCCGAAGGAGCGTGTGCTTCGGCGACGTCCAGGGCGAGCCGCCATAGCAGTGGATCGGTCACCTGCTCCGGGCGTTCATAGGTGTGGCTGGGCCGATTGCCGGCATTGTCGGACACGGGTGGTCCCCCCTTGCACTCAAGCTTCCTTGCTCTTGCCTCTCCAGTCTGCACGCAGGTCAAACACTTGACCCTGGACGGTTGGCCGAGGTGGGGGTGATCACCCGCCCATACTTCGGGACGATTGACAGATGACCTTCAGGGAGTGAAAGTTGTCCGCAACCTGATCACTCCTAACGGTCCGGTGTGTGACGCTGCGTAGTCGGTGATGCGGGTAGCGTCTACATCGGATGCCTCGTCGCGCTGCCCGCACAAGTCAAGCGCGGCCGAGGCGCATGCCTAACCCCCACCGCACACCGAGAAGGGGCTACGAGCCTCATGTCCGAATTCCGTACCAGTGCCCGGTGGCGACGCCGGGTACCCCTGTCCGCCGCGCTGGCAGCCGGCACCGCGGTGCTGCTGCTGGTCAGCCCGGCGGCCGCTGTCGTGCCGCAGGCCGCCTCCGCGCCGGTCACCGAGATTCCTGAGGACCTCGGTCGGCTGGCCGACGAGCAGGTCAACGTGGTCGAGGTGCTGCTGGCCGACAACGACGAGTTGGATGCGCTGGTGGCCACCGGCGTCGACCTCGACCACCACGTCCACCAGAGCGACGACGGCATCGTCGTCCACGCGGTGGTGACCGGTAACGAGGTCGCCACCCTGACCGCCGCCGGATTCACCTTCGGCGAGGTGCTGCACACCCCGGCCGACTCCGCAGCGCGGATCGCCGAGCGGGAGGCGACCATCGCCGCCCACCTGGCCGACAACCAGGAGTTCATGGATGGTGGCGCGGGGATGGCGGCCCGGTCCGCCGCCTCCGACGTCAAGATCATCCGGGCGGACTACTTCACCAACGGCACCAACGAGGTGCTGTCGGTGGAGGCGAAGTGGGCGGGCGGCCAGGACGCCAACACCGCCCTCACCGTCCAGCGGGACAGTGGGCCGGGCACCGAGATGGGCTCCGGCGGTACGCAGAACATCAGCCGTTTCGTCGACGCCGGGGTCTACATGTACCACCGGGGCGCGTCGAACGTGACCAGCCGGCCGGAGTACGTGCAGATCACCAGCCCGACCGGTGACGTCGCGGTGGCCAAGGTCAAGGAGTGGCTGCCGATCTCCGGTGACTCCCCCGAGGGCCCGGGCTACCAGAAGGACTTCGTCAACAGCTACCTGACTCCCACGGAGCTGTACGACCGGATCCACACCCTGGCCGCGCAGTACCCGACCATCTCCGAGATCGTCGAGCTGCCGCACAAGACCAACGGCTACCGGCGCAAGGCGCAGGCCGTGCTCGGTAGCGGCAACGCCAACCGGGTCGGCATCGACTCGCTGGCCTGGGGCCACGAGGGCGGCAACGACATCTCGGTCGAACTGGTCAACCCCGGCACCGCCGACTCGGCGCTGACGGTGGCCGTCACCGGCAACGACGTGCGGGTCAGCCTGGCCACCGACGCCTCCGGCGCGGTCACCAGCACCGCCGCGCAGGTAGCCGCCGCGCTCAACGCGGAGGCGGGCACCCTGCTGAAGGCGTACACCTATCGGGGTAACGAGGGCGCCGGTGTGGTCGCGCCGGCCGCGCCGACCAGGCTGTCGGACGGCCTCTCCGCGCCGGAGTCGGTCTCCCGCGAGCCGCACTCCGTCTACGCCATCCGGATCGGCAAGCACCGCGACGGCTCCAAGCTCGGCGTCCTGGCCTACGCCCAGGAACACGCCCGTGAGTGGGTCCCGCCGCTGGTCACCATCGAGACCGCCGAGCGGCTGCTGCGCAACTACGAGCAGGACGCGAACACCCGCGAGCTGGTCGACAACCTGGACATCTGGATCGCTCCGTCGGTCAACCCGGACGGTGGTCACTTCTCGTTCTACGACTTCGCCTCGCAGCGTAAGAGCATGACCAACCACTGCACGCCGGAGACGAACGGGGACTTCCTCGGTCGTACCTCCTGGGGTGTGGACAACAACCGCAACTACACCGAGTACAGCCTCTTCGACGGCTACTCGGGTGCCTCGCACTCCTGCACCAGCGGCTCGTACGCCGGGCCCAGCGAGCTGTCCGAGCCGGAGAACAAGAACGTCGACTGGTTGGCCTCCCGGCCGAACATCAAGTTCTCGATGAACCTGCACTCCTCCGGCAACTACTTCATGTGGTCGCCGGGCTCGTACGCGACCCCGGGCCGGATCTCGGCGCCGCGGCCGACGCTGGCCGAGGAGTCGCTGTTCTGGGGCGCCTCGTCGCGGATCCTCACCGCCATCAAGCGGCACCGCAACCTGGCCGTCACCCCGGCGCGGACCGGTCCGATCGCCGACGTGCTCTACTCGGCGGCCGGCAACTCCGGTGACATGCTCTGGTACAAGTACGGCATCTACGCCTGGAACTTCGAGGTCGGCACCACCTTCCAGCCGCAGTGGGCCTCGGCCAAGGAAGAGGCCATGGAGTTCTCCAACGGCCTGGTCGAGATGCTGCGGGTGGCCCGTGACTACGACACCGACACGGCGGCCCCGACCAGCACGGTCAACATCGCACCGAGCGCCACGCCGGGCATGGTCGACGTCACCTTCGACACCAGCGAGCCGGCGGCGGTCTTCTACACCGTCGACGGCAGCCGGCCCACGTTCGAGTCGACCCTCTACGGCTCGGGCGGCGTCCGTGAGGGCGGGGAGACCCTGACCCTGCCGAACGGCACCACCCTGAACTGGTTCTCGGTCGACTCGAAGGGCAACGTCGAGAACGGCTACGTGCCCGACGGCACCGGCACCAACCACAACACGACGAAGGCCTGGGACCCGGAGGCGCTGCGGGTGACGGTGACCACCCAGGTGCGGTGCGTGGCCGGCAAGGCGTACGTCGCGGTGCAGGCGCACAACCAGAACGACGCGGCCGTCAGCATCTCCCTGGAGAGCAGCTACGGCACCAAGGCCGCCGTCAACGTCGCGCCGGGCGCGAGCACCTTCCAGCAGTTCAACACCCGGTCCGGCACGGTCTCGGAGGGCTCCGCCTCGGCGCACGCCACCGGTGCCCTCGGCGGCGAGACGGTGACCACCACGGTCACCAAGGAGTACGCGGCCGTCAACTGCGCCGACCCGCGGCCCGCCCAGTAACTGACAAGCGACGACGGAGATACGAATGAACACATGGAGTCGTAAGCGGCTGCTGGCCGCCGGTGCGTCCGGTGCGCTGCTGGCCGGTGTGGTGGCGGTGGGTTCGCCTGCCTTCGCCGAGCCGGGTGACGAGGCCGGGGTGGAGGTGACCGTCGAGATCGAGGAGATCCGGGAGCCGGGTGTCCTGGCCATGACGGTCGCTGCCGATTCGGTGGTGTTGTCGGAGGACGGGTCGACGTTGCTGGTTCGTCAGTTCACCGGCACCCTGCCGACGGTGACGGTCACCGACACCCGTACGCCCGACGAGGTGCCCGAGGGTGCGGCGTGGGCGGTGTTGGGTAGTGCGACCGATTTCGTCGGTGACGCCGAGCAGGCGCCGATCGGTGCCGGTCACCTGGGTTGGAAGCCGAAGCTGATCGATGGTGGGGACACCGGTCTGGTCAGTGAGGGTGAAGAGGTCGTTACGGTGTTGGACGAGCCGACGCAGCCGGGTAACAACGTGGGTCTGGTGGATCAGGAGTTGCTGGTTTCCACGTTTGATTCGGGTGCGGTGACTCCTGGCGAGTACACCGTTGATGCGGATCTGTTCCTGCGGACTCCGGCGGATGTCGAGGCGGGTGCGTACACCTCGACGCTGACCCTGTCCCTGTTCGAGTAACAAGCCGATGGTGCGGGCCGCCCGGACGGGCGGCCCGCACCCCGGCCACCGGGCGCGCGCGACCACCCCTGCCCGCCGCGTCGTGCCGGCCGACATTCGGGCAGTGTAGGCGGGGCCCCGGCATGGTTCGGGAGCAGCGCCCGCCATGATGAGACGGTGAAAATCCTGTCCATCCAGTCGTCGGTCGCCTACGGCTACGTCGGCAACTCCGCCGCCGTGTTCCCGCTGCAACGGCTCGGGCACGAGGTCTGGCCGGTGCTGACCGTGCACTTCTCCAACCACACCGGGTACGGCGCGTGGCGCGGGCCGTTGCTGGCCCCGGCCGACGTCGCCCAGGTGATCGCCGGCATCGCCGACCGTGGCGTCCTCGGTGACGCCGACGCGATCCTCTCCGGCTACCAGGGCGACCCGGCGATGGGCGCGGTGATCCTCGACGCGGTGACCCTGGTCAAGACCGCCAACCCGGACGCCGTCTACTGCTGCGACCCGGTGATGGGTGACGTGGGCCGGGGCATGTTCGTCCGGCCGGGTATCCCGGAGTACCTGCGCGACGTGGTGGTACCCCGGGCCGACATCGTTACCCCGAACCAGTTCGAGTTGGAGTTCCTCGCCGGCCGCCCGACCCCCTCGATGGAGGAACTGCTGGCGGCCGTCGACGCGGTCCGTGCGACCGGGCCACGGCACGTTCTGGTCACCAGCGTGCTGCACGGTGCCGTACCGGCGGGGTCGCTGGACGTGGTGGCGGTCTCCGACGAGGGTGCCTGGGCGGTGACCACCCCGCTGCTGCCGATCAACCCGAACGGCGGCGGTGACGTCACCGCCGCGCTCTACCTCGCGCATCTTCGGACCAGCGGCTCGCCGGCCGTCGCGCTGGAGCGGACCACCGCCTCGATCTTCGCCGTGCTGGAGGCCACCCTGGCCGCCGGCACCCGCGAACTCCAGCTGATCGCCGCCCAGGAGGCGATCGCCCACCCGCCGAACCGGTTCCCGGCCCGCCGCCTGCGCTAGACGGACCGCGCCGGACCTGTCGCGCTAGACCGACCGCGCCGGACGGCGCCGGACCGGTCGTGCCGGGGAGGTGCGCTGCTTACGACGGAGGCCACCTCCCCAGGCTGGGAAGGTGGCCTCCGGACGATCGAGCGGTCCGGCCGCCACCGCCCCGACCAGCCGCGTGGTGGTCACCACGGCGAGCCGGCCAGGACGATGGCGGCCGACCGGTACTAGCCGGCGCGGCAGGAGGACAGCACGCCCACCAGGCCGACGCCCGGGTTCTTCAGCGGCAGCTTCGTCGACGCGGCCGGGCAACGCGGCACGGACACGTCGTAGATGCCGCGGCCGAACGTGGCGGCGGTCAGCTGCCGGCTCGGCTCGTGGTAGCGCAGGTACATCACCGGAGCCTGCGGCAGGTTCTTGCCGAGCGCGGCCCACTCCCCGCCGTTCCAGCCGGAGAGGAAGACACCGACGTCGGTGCCGACCATCAGCAGACCGTCGGAGGTCGGGACGATCGAGTTGACCGGCGCGTCGGGCAGTCCCTGCCCGATGTTGATCCAGGTCTGCCCACCGTCGCGGGTCATCAGCACGTGCGCCCGGTCGCTGCCGGAACGGAAGGCCGAGAAGGTCGCGTACGCGATGTTGGCGTCCTTCGGGTTGACCGCGATCCGGGTGACCCAGGTGCCCGGCAACTGCGCCGAGTCGACCTCGGTCCAGTTGGCGCCGAGGTCACGGGTCCACCAGACCTTGCCGTCGTCGGTGCCCACGTAGAGGGTGTTGCTGTCGCTGGGCGCGACGGCGACGCTGGTGATCGTGCCCCACGGGTAGCCGGACGGGTCGTTCGGGCCACCGTTGGTCAGGTCGGGGCTGATCGGGGTCCAGGTACGACCGTTGTCCGTCGACCGGTTCAGGATGTTGCCGGCGTAGTACATGACGTTCGGGTCGTTCGGGTCGAACAGCAGCGGGGTCAGCCAGTTGCGCCGCTGCGAGGTGGTCTGGCCGGTACCGATGTTCTGCCGCGGCGCGAAACCGCCGTTCTCCGACCGGTAGCAGGAACCGTACTGGCTGCACCCGAAGACGATGTTCGGGTTCTCCGGGTGGATGATGGTCTGCAGACCGTCACCACAGCCGATGGCCTCCCACGGGCCGAGGCGGCCGTTGTAGCCCCGGTTGCAGCCGTTGTCCTGGGCGCCGGCGACCTTCAGGCTCGGGTCGGTCTCCGCCACATCGACGGTGTAGAACTGCGTGTACCGCTCGTCGGTGGCCTTGATCCAGCCGGCCGCGCCGTTCTGCTCCGAGCGGTAGACACCGCCGTCGTTGCCGAGGTAGACCCGGCCCGGCACCTTCGGGTCCCAGCGCATGACGTGCTGGTCGGCGTGCGGACCGCGCACCGAGGAGAAGCTCTGCGCGCCGTTGGTGGAGCGCATCAGGTTCACACCCATCAGGAACAGGTGGTTGGCGTCGGCCGGGTCGACCCAGATCTTGCCGAACCACCAGCTGAAGGTCGACTGCGAGGCCTGGCTCGTGGTAACCGGCATCAGGTCCCAGCTGTCGCCGCCGTTGTCGGAGCGGTAGAACGCCCGGAACGGGCCGATGGCGGTGCCCACGTACGCGTAGAGGCGCTGCGGGTTGTTGGGCGCCACGGCCAGGCCCCAGCGGCCCTGGTCGGCGTCGGTGGGCAGACCGTTGGTCATCCGCTGCCAGGTCTCACCGCCGTCGTTCGAGCGCCAGAGGCTGGAACCGGGGCCACCGTAGGTGCGCTGGTGCGGCTCCCGCAGGTGGTCCCACATCGCGGCGTACACCCGGTTGGGGTTGCTCGGGTCGATGATGACCTCGGTGGCGCCGGTTCGGGCGTTCGGCGGGGCGAGCACCTGCCGCCAGTTGTCACCGCCGTCCTCGCTGAGGTAGACGCCGCGCTCGCCGCCGGGGATGAACAGGTTGCCGGTGGCCGCCGCGAAGATCCGGTCCTCGTTGGTCGGGTCGATCGCGAGCCGGCCGATGGCGTGGCTGTCGGTCAGACCGACCCGCTCCCAGGAGCCCCCGCGGTCGGTGGAGCGGTAGATGCCGTCACCACCGAAGGTGATGGAACCACCGCCCGGCTGGGCCTCACCGGTGCCGGCGAACAGAACGCCGTCGCTGGTCATGGCCAGCGCACCGATGGGCTGGGCCCAGCTGTCCGGCCAGACCGGGGTGAAGACGTCGCCGGCGTCGCTGGACTTCCACACGCCACCGGAGGCGGCGGCGATGAACAGCTGGTCCGGCACCTGCGGGTCGACCACGAGGTCGGGAACCCGGCCACCGATGTTCAGCGGCCCGAAGAAGTCCCACTTCTGGTCGCCGAGCTTGCGGTAGCTGTTCTTGGTGCGGACGGCGAGCTGGTTGGCCTGGCCCCGGGCGTTGGCGTACTTGGTGGCCGACAGGCTGGTGCTGCCGTCACTCAACCGCTGGGCGGTCATCCACTCGTCCGGCACCTCCATCGGGCCGGTGGGCAGGTTGGTGGCCAGCGACGGTTCAGCGGGGGTGGGGCTGGACGACGCGGCCAACGCGACTGTGGCGAGCAGCCCGACCACAGCTGTCGCCGCCAGTCCGCGATAGCGTCTCGCGAACGTAAGTTTCATGGGGGTCTCTCCTGATCCGGACGCGAACGGTCCTGTGTGCGCACGCTAGAGCGCACATCGGTGCACGTCACCGAGCAACTGTCGGGGAAACACCTGGTCCGGTTAGGACAGATGTCGAGGCGGTCATCCGCCGCTGCGGAACTCGGGCAGACCGGCGTCCTCGGAATCAGGTCCCACCACGACGGTCAGGCTGGAGCCGTCGGCACACAGCGCCGAGGCACGCAGATACATCCGCCGCGCCTCGGTCCGGGCCAGCACCTCGGTCTCGAAGACCTCGTCCTCGACGCGCAGCACGTCGAGATCCGTGCGCTGCTCGTAGTGGGCGCGAACGTCCAACGGAGACATCCGGAGGGTCGCCTCCACGGTGGTCAGCACGCCCTGCTGCACCACGGCGGTGACCCGGGAACCCTCGGGCAGGGCCAGACCCGGTACGTCGGCCTCGACCTCCGGATCGTCCATCGGCACCCGGTCGCAGCTGGGCAGGTTCGCCAACAGGTCGCGTCCGCCGCCGGTGGGCGACGTCGAGCCGTCACCACAGGCGGCCAGCAGGGGGAGGACGACGACGGTGGCGGCCAGTACCCGCAATCTCATCGCAGCAGGATGCCAGCTCATCGCAGCACCCGCCAGCGTCGTACGGCCAGCAGCAGCACGATGATGATCACGGCAGTGATCAGCATCAACAGGATGGTGACCAGTGATCCGTACGCGAAGCCGGAGAACTCGAAGACCTGGTCGAAGATGTACACCGGCAGGTACAGGGTGGCGTTGGCGGGTCGGCCGTCGGTGAGCACGTACGCCGGCACGAAGTTGACCTGGAGGGTGAGGATGATGTCCCGCACCGCCAGCAGCACCAGCACCGGGGCGAGCAACGGCAGGGTGAGCCGGCGCAACTGACCGAACGGGCCGCACCCCTCCAACGCCGCCGCCTCGTACAGCCGACCGTTCAGCAACCGGCGGGCGGCGAGCACCACCACGAACCCCTCACCGATCGGGAAGGCCAGCATCAGCACCACACCGATGCGGGCCGTGGTCGGGTCGGCGAGCCAGTTGTAGCCCTCGTGACCGAACAGCCCGAGAAGTTGGTTCAGCGGCCCGTACAGCGGGTTGAGCACCCACAGGAACAACACCGCCAGGGCCATGTCGGGGATGACGGTGGGCAGGTAGACGGCGGTGCGGAACCAGCGGCCACCCGGGCGGGGGGCGGCGAGCAGCAGGCCGAGCCCCACCGCGGCGACGAACCGCACCGGCACGGCGAGCGCCACGTGGAACAGCGACGCCTCAAGGCTGTCGAGCAGGAACCGGTCATCCAGCATCCGGCGGATGTTGTCCAGCCCGACGAACTGCGGGTCCCGGGTCAGGCCGGTGTGGTCGGTGAAGGCGTACCCGACGTTGAGCAGCACCGGCACCGCCACCAGCAGCGCCACCGCGATGGCGTACGGGGCGAGGAACGCCCAGCCGGTCAGGGGCCGCCGGGGACGGCTCATCGTCGCCGGCCGGTGGACGCGTCGAACCGGTGCAGCCGATCGGCGCGCAGCCGCACCTCGTCACCGACGTTGACGCCGGGGCGAGGGCCGGTGCGCACGATCAGCCGGGTGCCGTCCGGGCAGCGGGTCGACAGGTTCGCCTCGCTGCCCAGCGCCTCCACCGCCTCGACGGTGGCGGTGATCCGCCCGGCGTCGTCGAGGGCCAGGTCCTCCGGCCGTACGCCCATGGTCAGGGTGGCGTCGCCGCCGAGCACGCCGCCGCCGGGCACCAGGTTCATCGGCGGACTGCCGAGGAACCCGGCGACGAACGTGTCGGCGGGTTCGTCGTACACCTGCTGGGGTGGGCCGACCTGGCGGATCTGCCCGTCGGCCAGCACGACCACCCGGTCGCCGAGGGTCATCGCCTCGTGCTGGTCGTGGGTGACGTGGATGGTGGTGGTGCGCAGTTCCCGGTGCAGGGCCAGCAGGTCGGTGCGGGTGGCGAAGCGCAGCGGCCCGTCCAGGCTGGCCAGTGGCTCGTCGAGCAGGTAGACGCTCGGGTCGCGCAGCAGCGCCCGGGCCAGCGCCACCCGCTGGCGCTGGCCGCCGGACATCTGGTCGGGGTAGCGGTCCAGCAGGTCACCGATGCCGAGTCGCTGCGCGGCGACCTCGGCACGCTGGTCCGCCTCGGCTCGGCGCACCTTGCGTACCCGCAGCCCGAAGGTGAGGTTGCCCAGCACGGTGAGGTGAGGAAAGAGCGCGTAGTCCTGGAAGACCATCGCCACCGCGCGCCGGGGCGGCGGGACCGTGGCGACGTCGACGTCGTCAACCAGGATCCGGCCGCTGTCGGGCCGGTCCAGCCCGGCGATCAGCCGCAGGATGGTCGACTTGCCGGACCCGGAGGGGCCGACCAGGGTGATCAACTCACCGGCCGCCACCTCCAGGTCGACCCCGTCGACGGCGGGCTTCCCGCCGTACGAGCGGGTCAGTGCCTCCAGCCGGATGATGCCCTTCACTTGCCCGCCGAGAACAGTGGACGGACCCGGTCCTCCAGTTGGCGCAGCCCGTCCTCGCGATCGATCCGGCCGTAGAAGACCTCGGCCAGCAGGCTGTTGCCCTCCTTCTCCACCCGCGACCAGCTGCCGGTGCGCGGGGTGGCCCGCAGATGCGGCGCCGCGTCGAGATACACCTGCGAGGAGCGGGGCGGCTTGGCCGGGTCCAGGAAGACGGGAGAGTTGGCCACCTCAAGGCGGGACGGCACCGTGCGGCCCGACTCGGCCAGGGTGCGCTGCCCGGCGTCGCCCATCGCGTACTCGATGAACCGCCAGGCCGGCCGGTGATCGGCCAGACCGGCGCTCATGCAGTACGCGTCGCTGTGCAGGATGGACGCGGGCTTGCCCCCCGGGGCCACCGGCAGCGGCGCGACGTCCCAGGTGAAGTCGGTGATGGTGCGCAGGGTGGGCACGGCCACCCTGCTGTTGAGGTACATGCCAAGCGTGCCGCGCAGGAACCGGGCCTCACTGGACTCGCTCTGCTCCTCGGCGTCCGGCGGCACCACACCGTGGCGCAGTTGCAGGTCGAGGAACCAGTCGACGGCCGCCCGGGAGGACGGGTTGTCGGTGAGGGTCAGCCGGCTCGGCTTGTCCGAATCGTCGACCAGCTCACCGCCGTTGGACCAGACGAACGGGGCCAGCCGGGGCAGCGAGGGGTCCACCCCGAGTCCGTACCGGCCGTCGCGGGTCAGGGCCTTCGCCGCGGCCAGGAAGTCGTCCCAGGTCCAGTCCGCCTTCGGGGCGGGCACCCCGGCGGCGGCGAACAGGTCGGCGTTGTAGTAGACCACCAGGGAGGACAGGTTCTGCGGCAGGCAGGTCAGCTCCTTCCCGTCGAACCGGAAGGCGTCCAGGGACTGCGGGCTGAAGTCGCTCTCCCGGATCGCCTCGCTGGAGTCCAGGTAGGACTGCACCGGCTCGATCGCACCCTGCGCGGCGAACTGCCCGTAGCGGCGGTAGTTCAGCAGGAACACGTCCGGCGGCTGGCCCCCGGCGAACGAGGTGGTCAACCGCGCCATCAGTTCGTCCTGGGTGGCCACGGGGGAGAGGGTGACCGGAATGTCGGGGTGGGCGGTGGTGAAGCCGGCGACCAGGTCCCGGTAACCGGCGATCTCCTCGGCGTCACCGAACAGCACCACGGTGATGCCGCTGTCGTCCGCCGCCTTGTCACCGGACGAGCATCCGGTGCTGACCAGCAGCACCGTCAGCAGGGTGGCGCAGGCGCGCCGCCAGAGGGAGGTCATCGGTTTCCTTTCGAGCGAAGCGCCGCCAGTGGATCGTCGGCCAGCAGGATCCGCTGGGCGAACAGGAACATCAGTACGCACGGCGCGGTGGCGATCACGCTGCCGGCCATCAGCAGCGGCCAGTCCGTCGGGTTGAGCAGCAGCAGGAACCGCAGACCCAGCGGCCAGGTGTAGCGGTCCCCGCTGGTCAGGTAGAGCAACGGGTCGATGAAGTTGGACCAGTGGAAGGTGAAGGCGAGCACCGCCACCGCGAGCGTCGCCGGCTTGACCTGCGGCAACGCCAGCCGCCGCCAGATGGTCAGCCAGCCGGCACCCTCCAGCCGGGCGGCCTGTAGTTGGCTGTCCGGTATGCCGCCGAAGCTCCACGCGTACAGCAGGACCAGGAACGGGCTGACGGCCAGCGCCGCCGGCGCCAGCAGCGGCAGGTACGTGTCGACCGCGCCGAACAGCCGGAACACCTCGAACCGGGTGGCCCACACGGCGGTGACCGGCACCAGCAGCACGACCAGCAGCGCGATCAGCGCCCGGCGCCGTGCGGTGCCGGACAGCAGCCGTAGGCCGAAACCGGTCAGCGAGGCCACCAGCACGGTCAGCGGCACGGCCAGCGCCACCACCAGCGCTGAGTTCGCCAGGTAACGCACCAGCGGCACCAGTTCCGGCAGGCGCGTGTACGCCGCCGTGGTGGCCTCGGCCGGCCACAGCTCCAGGGTGCGCGGCGGTGGGGAGCCGGCGGGCCGCAGCGATCCGACCAGCATGAACCACAGTGGTGCGAGGAACAGGGCCGCGAAGAGTGCGGGTACGACGAACCGCCCGAGCCATCGCCCCAGCACCGCGTCACCTCCTGTCCACAGTCGTCCCGTCGCCCTCGCCCCGCAGAACCTATGGACCGGTCAGTCCCAGGTCATCGGGCACCTGTCGAAGATCCCTGAGTCGGCTTGCTACGTGTGTCGCAGCCTCACTCCTCGGGTCGGTGCTGTCCGGTCAACCGGGCCAGCTTGAGTCCCAGGTGCAGGCAGAGCCGCTCATCGCCGTCCTTGAGATCGGTGCCGGCCAGTTCCTCGATGCGTTGCAGACGGTAGTAGAGCGTGGTGCGGTGCAGCCGCAGCCGGGCGGCGGTGGCATGGGCGTTGCCGGCCTGGTCCAGGTACCGCTCCAGTGTGGTCAACAGGACTTGGCTGCCCGGGGTGGCCAGCAGCCGGGCCAGCCCGGGGTGCACGTCGGCCACGGTGAGCTGCTGGTCGCCGAGTCGGGCCAGGGCCCGGTAGCTGCCCAGGCCGGACCAGAAGACCACCCGGCCCAGCGCCGACAGTTGCGCACCGACCCGCGCCGCGTGCAGGGCCTCGACGTACGACTCGGCGGCCTGGGCCAGACGCGGTCGCGGCTGTCCGACGCCGACCACGGTGCGTTCCACCGAGCTGAGACTGCGGGTGACGTGTTGCAGGTCCTCGTCGAGTTGGCGGGCGGCGGCCTCCGGGGCCGGACGACCGGCGACCGGTTCAGCCGGCAGCAGCAGCACCCCGTGGTCGTGCCGGATCAGGTGCAGGGCCTCCCGGATGCCGGCGCGCCGGCGGGCGGCCACCAGCGCCTGTTCCATGGCGATACGGGCCAACTCGTCCGGCTGCCGCTGCGCAGGTGCGACCAGTCGCGCCACCAGCGCCGTGCGGGGCCCGTCGGCGGCGATCATCCCCGCCTCCAGCAGCGCTCGGGACGCCTGGTCGCGGGTCTCCTGGCTGTCGGCGAGCAGCGTACGCGCCGCCTCGGTCTCCCGTTGCGCGGCCAGTTCGCCGAGCAGGTTCTCCCGGTACAGGGCGAGGGAGAGCTCCTTGAGCAACCCCGTGGCGGTCAGGTCGACGTCGGTCATGGTGGCGTCGGGATCGATGAACCACACGTAGCCGAGCAGCAGCTCGTGGTGGCGTACCGGCACGCACAGGCGGGGCAACATCCCCAGGTCCGGACGGGCGGGTGTGCGTACCGGCCCGCGCGCGTCGGCGAGGCCGAGGTCGCGTACCCAGGCGACGACCTCGGGGGTGTTCTGCCGGCGCAGGATCGAGGCCCGGCGGACCTCGTCGGTCAGCCCGGTCTGTTCGCTGTACACGACGACCCGTTGCCGGCGGTCCTCGATCAGTGCGGGACGGCCGGCGTGGGCGGCGACGGCGTCGACGATGCGTTGCAGTTCGCCCCGCACCAGCCCCCCTCTCACGTTGTTGTGGATCCCTGGCGGGCGGCAACCGCCCCGCGCACCCCCGCCATGATCAGGATCCTGTCTACACCCGGGATAGGCGTTCGACCACGCAGGTTCGTTACAGTCACATGTATCATTCTCACGTTGTCTGTCACATAGGCTTGAGGGCGATGAGCCGACCGCCCAGCCGTGCTCCAGGTGACCTGTTGGCCCACCTGCGACGGGCACGCGACCACATGGACCGCCACTACACCGAGGCGCTGGATCTCGCGGCCGTCGCGGCCGTCGCCGGCATCAGCAAGTATCACTTCCATCGACTGTTCACCGTCACGTACGGGCTCTCGCCGGCCGCGTACCTGTCGAAACGGCGCATCGAGCGGGCCCAGGACCTGTTGCGGGCCACGAACCTCACGGTGACCGAGGTCTGCTACGCGGTCGGCTTCGCCAGCCTCGGCTCGTTCAGCAGTCGGTTCCGGGAACTCGTCGGTGAGTCACCCAGCGAGTTCCAGCGCCGCTGGGCACAGACCGGCGCGCCACGCATCCCGGGCTGCTTCGTGTTCATGTGGGGGTTCGCCGAGCGGCGCGGCGACGCCGCAAGCTAGGAGAAGCCGCCACCGCGCCGCTGGGGCCTAGCCTGGCTCTCATGATTACGAACGTCTCGCTGACCAGCGTTTTCGTCAAGGACATCGACGCCGCCAAGGCGTTCTATCTCGACGTGCTCGGCTTCGTCGAGCGCACCGACATCACCATCGGCGACGGCTCCTACCGCTGGTGCACCGTCGGCCACCCCAGCCAGCCGGAGTTGGAGGTGCACCTCCAACTCCCCGGGCCGCCGCTCTCGCCGGAGGTGGCCGAGATGTTCCGCCGAGCGCGGGACGAGGGCAGCCTGTTCGGCGTCGGGCTGGCCGTCGACGACTGCCGCAAGACCTACGACGACCTGCGGGCCAAGGGCGTGGAGTTCCTCCAGGAGCCGGCGGAGCGTCCGTACGGGGTGGAGGCCGTCGCCCGCGACAACTCGGGAAACTGGTTGGTACTGGTCGAGCATCGGGAGTTCACCCCGGCCGACTTCGACTGATCACATCCGTCGCGGGCTGTCCCGCGCCCACGTTCCGGCGTTCCGGCGTTCCGGCGTTCCGGCGTTCCGGCGCGCCGGGCGGGGCATCCCGCCATGGGCCGGGAAGGCACGTCGACGGATGTCGACAATTGTCGGAATCGATACTCTGATCGATATGCGGGTGTTCGACATGATCGTCGATGAGCGGCGCCGGGCAGCCGACCTCCTTGACGGACTGACGGCCGACCAACTTCGTCGGCCGAGTCTGTGCGCGGGCTGGACGGTGCACGACGTCGCCGCCCATCTCACCACCTACCTCCGCTTCGGCCAGCTGAAGATCTACACCGCGATCGTCACGACCGGCGCTGATTTCGACCGATTCAACGTCCTGCTGACCCGCCGCGCCGCCCGCCTGCCGATCGAGAAGATCGTGGCGACGCTGCGGCGGCACGCAGCCTCCCGTACCACCATCCCGCGCTCCGGTTACGACCCGGTTCTGACCGACGTGCTGCTGCACGACCTGGACATGCGGGTGCCGCTCGACATCCCCCGGGACACCCCGGAGGAGCGGCTCCGGGTGGCGTTCCGGCACCTGACCGACCAGCCGTCGCCCGGGTACGCGATGGGTGACCGGCTGCGGGGCCTGCGGTTGGAGGCGACCGACACCGGATGGATGCACGGCAGCGGGCCGGTGATCCGCGGCCGCGCCGACGCCCTGCTGCTCGGCATCGGCGGCCGGCCGTGGGCCTTCGACCACCTGGAGGGCGACGGGCTGGCGCTGCTGCGATCGCGGGTGCTGGACCGGACCCGGCGGGGAGTGGTCGGGCGGTTGATGGCACCGCTGCGGGTGCTCGCCAGCCCGCCGCCACGCGACCGCCGGTCCCGCGAAGCCGGGGCGCCCGGAACGCGGTGAGCAGGGCTGCCGGCTGACCTCAGCGGACCGCGAACGCTGGCTGCGCCCGGCCCGCGTCACCGATCGGCGCTCTCCGGTGCCCTCCGAGGAATGCATCCGGTCGGCGGCCCACCGGGGCGTGCGGTTCCACGATGAAGCTCAGACCGTGTTGCGGTAGCCGACGCTGATGACTCGGCGGGCCGTCTCGTCGTAGAACTTCGGATCAGTCGGGGCGAAGGTGCCGAGGCCGTCGACGTACCGGTTGACCATGCAGAAGGCTGCCGCGATCAGGATCGTGTCGTGGATTTCCTCGTCGGTGGCGCCCTCGGTGCGGGCCGTCTTGACCAGTTCAGGGGTGACGCTGCGGCCACTGCGCTGTACGGCCCCGGCGATGTGCAGCAGCGCGCGAAGCTTCGCACTGACCGGGGCGCTGTCCAGATCGGTGCGTACCTGTTCGACCAGGGGCATGCCCTCGTCGAGCAGCGCGGCGGCGAACGCCGAGTGCGCCGAGCAGCAGTAGGTGCACTCGTTCAGGCCGGAGACGTACGCGGCGATCAACTCGCGGTCGGCGGTCGGCAGGCTGAGCGGCCCACGCAGCAGGGTCTCGGCCAGTTCCAACATCGGCTTGCCGGTCACCGGCCGGTACTTCAACGGCCCCCGTACACCGGGAAACTCGGTCTCGTCCACGCCCAGGTCGATGTGTGCCATGACGTCAGGTCCCCATTCGGTCAGCGGGTGCAACTCGGATGCTCCGGGGTTGCTGGTGGAACGGACGGAGTTCGATCCAGTGGCGTCGACCGGACCGTCGTCAGACGACCTGTCGGTAGCCGCTGCGGGCGATGTGTTCGGACGCCTGCGCATACCACCCGGGGTCGCCGGCCGGTAGGGTGCCGAGGCCGTCGACGTACCGGTTGAACATGCAGAAGGCCGCCGCGATCAGGACCGTGTCGTGGATTTCCAGGTCGGTGGCGCCCTTGGTGCGTGCGGCCTCGACCAGTTCGGTGGTGACCTCGCGACCGCTGACCTGGACGGCGGCGGCGATGCGCAGCAGGGCCCGCAGTTTCGTGGAGATCGGAGCGTGGTCCGGGTCGGCTCGTACCTGGTCGACCAGGGCCATGCCCTCGTCGAGTTGTGCCGCCGCATACGCCGAGTGCGCTGCGCAGCAGTAGGTGCACTCGTTGCGGCCGGAGACGTACGCGGCGATCAGTTCCCGTTCCCCCGGGGAGAGCGGGTGTGGTCTGCGCAGCAGCACCTCGACCAGTTCAAGCAACGGTCCGCCGGTCTCCGGCCGGAAGCGCAGCGGCCCACGGATGCCGGGAAACTCGGTCTCATTCACCCCTAGATCGATGTGAGCGATGGGGTCACTCTCCTCGATGTCAAAGTCGATGGTGATCCTGGTTGATGATTGAACATAGTGAATTGATCCTGACCTCTCAAGGGTGAATCCAGACGGGCTGCCGGCGCTGCGGGCCTGCCCGAGCAGCATCAAGCCGCACTTCGGCCTGGTGCGTTCCGGTCCTTGGTGATCATGCTGCGTTGGGTCGGTGTCGTCGCGGGGGAGTTGTCGATCGCCTGCAGCAGTGCCGTGGCCGACCCGGTGAGCCGCCGACCGCGCGGCCAGACCGCGCGGAGGTCCCGCCGTAGCGGCAGGTTGTCCACCGGTACGGTAACCAGGTGTCCCGTCGCCAGTTCCGCCTCGACGGCGTACCTGCTGAGTACTGCGGGCGCGGTGCCGGTCATCGCCGCGCCCTTGACGGCGGCGTTCGACCCGAGGGACAGGTGCGGTGGCGCCGCGTCCAGGTCGCGCAGGGCCAACTCCAGCGTCTCCCGGGTGCCTGATCCCTCTTCTCTGACCACGAGCCGGGTACGTGCCAGCTCAGCCGTGCGTAGCGGGCGACGAAGGCGCGCCCAGTCATGCTGCGGGGCCACGACGACAACCAGGTGATCGTGCCCGACGATCCGGTGGTCGAGTCCGTCGGGAACGCTCGGTCCCTCGATGAACCCGATATCGACGCTGTCGTCCGTTACCAGCATCCGCGCCACTTCCGTGGAGTTGACGACGATCAGGCCGACCTGCACATCGGGTTCGCGCTGCGCAAGGCTGTGCAACCACCGGGGGAGCAGTGCCCCGGCGACGGTCATGCTCGCCGCCACCCGCAGGTGCGCCGCCCGCGCGTGACGCATGGCGGTGAGGCTGTTGTGGAACTCGTCGGCGACGGTCAGCAGACGCAGCGCCCACGTCACCACGACCTGCCCGTCGTCGGTCAGCATCGAGCCGCGTGGGGTGCGGGTCAGCAGCGGGAGCCGTACCTGTCGTTCCAGCGCGGCGAGGCGC
This sequence comes from Micromonospora sp. NPDC051196, assembly GCF_040682415.1. Lineage (NCBI taxonomy): Bacteria > Bacillati > Actinomycetota > Actinomycetes > Micromonosporales > Micromonosporaceae > Micromonospora > Micromonospora sp. NPDC051196. The sequence continues at coordinate 291,546 of NZ_JBFBAY010000006.1, read as the reverse complement.
TTGCTCGCCGACGGCTGGGACATCCCCATCGTCCGCGCGGCCTGGCCGACGCTGCCCAACTCCGCCACCCGGACCAGCAGGCGCAGCGACACCAGATCAGGAAGCAGGCTCATAGCCCCAGGTTATGACCTGTGCTGCGGTCGATGGCTACTGGACGCCTCCAGATCATCTGAAGCTGTCCGCATGACGATCAAGGACAGGACCACCGTTGTTCCTGCTGCCGGCCGCCGGCACGCCCGCCTGCTACCGGGGCTGCTCGTCGCCGGCGTCGCCGCCGCCGTCGGGTATCTGGTGAACCACTGGTTCGGTGCCGCCAGCCCGCTGGTGGTGGCCATCGTGCTCGGCATCCTGCTGACCGCGTGCGGTGGCTACCGTCCGTGGTTGCAACCCGGCCTGCGGTTCGCCGCGACCATGCTGCTGCGCATCGGCGTCGTGCTGCTCGGCCTGCAGTTGGTGCTCTCCGATGTCGTCGAGCTCGGGATCGGGCCGATGGCCGTCGTCGTGCTGGGCGTCGCCGTCAGTTTCGTCGCCACGCGCTGGGTCGGTCGGCGTCTCGGCCTCAGCGCCGACCGCTCGCTGCTCGTCGCGACCGGCGTCGCGATCTGCGGCGCGTCGGCCGTGGCCGCAATGAACCAGGTCGGCGACGGCGAGGAGGACGACGTCGTCACCGCGGTTGCCGTCGTGACCGTCCTCGGCACGTTGTCGATGGTGGCCCTGCCCGTGCTCGGCGTGCTGTTCGGTCTCGACGACGTGCTGCTCGGTCTGTGGGTGGGGGCGAGCGTGCACGAGGTGGGCCAGGTGGTCGCGATCGGCGGGGCGGTCGGCGCCGCGGCGCTGTCGGCGGCCGTCGTGGTCAAGCTGTTCCGGGTGCTGCTGCTCGCCCCGCTGGTGGCTGCGGTGGCGGTCGAGCGCCGTTCCGCGAGGCGTACTTCGGGTGACGTGCGGAAGCCGCCGGTCCTGCCGTGGTTCGTCGTCGGCTTCGTCGCGGCGGCGCTGCTGCGGACAACCGGCTGGCTACCGACGGGTGTCCTCGACGTCGGGTCGGTGGCGGGCACGGTGCTGCTGTCCGCCGCCATGTTCGCCCTCGGTGCCGCAGTCAACCTGCGCGCTGTCGCCCGCGGCGGCCGGCGCGCGTTGACTGCCGGCACCGTCGGCACCGTCGTCCTGTCGACCGTCACTCTGGCCGGCCTGACCCTGACCACCTGACGCCGCGGGGCGCCGACGGCGCGGGCCGGCAACGGGGAACGATCTGCTCGCTCACCGCCCGTGACCTCGGCGCCTAGCTGCAGAACCAGGAAGGTCAGGGTATTGACGCGATCATCCGGCCACCCTATTTTTGAGTCACTTATCTCCGAGCGTCTCAAATTTTGAGCAGGCGAACCAGTTGGCGCCATCAAGCCGAACGAGGAGTGCCGTGGGACAGACGATCATTGAAAAGATCCTGGCGCGTGCGTCGGGAAGGGCGACCGTCGCGCCTGGCGACTATCTGGAAGTGACGACGTCGTGCCCGACGGTCATGGCCCCGCATTCGGCCATGGACAAGGGCGCCGGGCTCATCACCGAGTGGAACGCGAAGATCTACGACCCCACCAAGGTGATGCTGGTCGACGGTCACCTTGGGGCGACCGCGTCCCACGGCGCCGCCGAAAAGCGCAAGGCGCTGCGGGAATGGGCCGCGACGGTCGGCGTTCCCGAGGAGAACATGTGGGATCTGGGCCGCTCCGGTATCGAGAACATGGTGGCCGTCGAGCAGGTGTGGGCCTTGCCCGGTGAGTGCTACTTCCAGGGCGTCAACGGTCACATCAGCACGGCCGGCGCACTCGGCTCGTTCGCCAGTGCGCTGTCGTTCGGCACCGCGGCGTACCTGTTGCGCGGGGTGAACTGGGTGAAGGTGCCGCAGACCATCAAGCTCGTCGTCACCGGCGAGCCGCGGGCCGACTGCACGCCACGTGACGTGTCGGAGTACGTGCTCGGCCAGCTCGGACCGTCCGGGGCGGTGGGGGCCATCCTGGAATGGACCGGGCCGTACATCGACGCGCTGGACATGGAGGGCCGGTTCGCCATCTGCTCGCAGGCGCTGTTCACCGGCGCATGGACGGCGATCATGAACCCCGACGACACCACGATGCGCTGGGTGGGCGAACGGATCGACACCTCCGGTCTAGAGCCGCAGACGAGTGACCAGGACGCCGACTTCGCCGCCGTCCTGCACTTCGACGTCGACGGGCTGACCCCGCGCATCGTCCCGCCGCCGCAGCGGCACGAGATCCACGATCTCAAGGACTACCTCGGCATCAAGATCAACCGAGGGTTCATCGGCAGCGACGCCAACGGCTGGCTGAGGGACATGAACCACGCCGCGCGCGTGCTCAAGGGCAACACGATCGCCCATCACGTCATCCTCAACATCACCCCGGGCACCCCACGGGTGCTCAAGGGTGCGGTCGCTTCGGGGGCGTTCACGACGTTCCTGGAGTCCGAGTGCGTCGTTCCCACGCCGAACGAGGGCATGGAGTGGGGCGCGAACACGCCGTTGACCGACGGCGATGTCTGCATCGCCAGCGCCCAGACGAACTACCCGGGCCGGATGGGCGGCAAGACCTCGCAGATCTTCCTGGCGAACCCCGCCGTCGTCGCGGCGTCGTGCATCGCCGGCGAGATTGTGGACCCGTACGAGTACTTCGAGGGGAAGTGACCATGCGCGGCAACGCCTGGAAGTTCTCAGGAATCCTGGACGTCGACTGGGAGATCTGCTCCTACCTGCTGGTCCGCCAGCTCGCCGATAAAGGACCGGTCACCGAGGAGATGCTCGGCGAGCACTGCCTCGTCAACGTCGACCCGGACTTCCCGAAGAAGGTCCGCAAGGGCGACTTCGTCGTGGCCGGCCCGAACATGGGCTATGGGCACGACCACGACCATGCCTCCATGGCGCTCAAGGGGGCGGGGGTCGCCGCGGTGCTGTGCGAGAACTCGGCCCCGTACTTCCTGCGCAACTCGATCGATCACGGGCTGCCCGTCATCGAACTGCCGGGGATCATGGCCGCGGTGGACACCGGCGACGACCTTGAGGTCGACCTGAGGGCCGGCAAGGTGGTCAACCACAGCCGGCCCGGCCACGAGCTGACGTTCACCCCGTTGCCCGATTTCCTGCTCGACGTGCTGGACGCGGGGGGCATCTACCCGATGCTCAAGCCCCGCTATGAGGGCAGCGCCGGCCGATAGGGCGCTGCGCACCGACAAGACCCGCGCGTAAACGCGCGAACCCGGATCGCCCAACACAACGAGGTGGGCAGTGTGGCGAGAACCGACGAACGACATGACACCGAGACCGACGTCCAGCGGGTGCTGGAGTACCTGCGGCTCACCGAGGCCGGGCGCCTGGACGAGGCGCGCGCCTACCTTTCCCCGCGAGTCCGGCACACCTTCCCGGGTGGTCGCGAGTTCACGGATCTCAGTGAGTGGCTCGGCTGGTTCCGCGCACGGATGAAACGGGTCCGTAAACGCGACCATGAGATTGACGTCTGCCACGCCGCCAATGGCGATCTCGTCATCTATGTCCGCGGGTTCCTGGAGGGTGAGACGACCTCCGGGCACACCTTCGACGGCGTTCGCTTCATCGACCGGTTCGCCGTATCCGACGGGGAGATCGTCGAACAACAGGTCTGGAACGACCTCGCGGCCTGCGGTGTCGAGCCTGGGAGAAAGTGAGAAACGGTGTCCGGACAACCATGGGAAGACCTGCTGACCGCCGATGACCTCGCCGTCATCGAACGCGGCGGATACGGCAAGAAGGCGGGCATGGGCGAGCGCCCGGTGCTGCTGCTGATCGACTGCCAGTACAACCACATCGGCGCCGACGCGCCGATCCTGGAGCAGATCGACGAGCATCCCGCCGGCGGCGGAGCGGCGGCCTGGGCGGCGGTACGGCGCATCGTGCCGATCCTCGACGAGTTCCGTCGGCAGCAGCGGCCGGTCATCTACACCCGGTACTGCTTCAGCGAACGATCCGCCCGGTACGACTCGTTCGCCGCGAAGCGGGGCAAGAACATCGCGCGTTTCGTCGACGGTGCGCCCGGCACCCGGATCGTGGAGCCGCTCACGCCCCGCGACGACGAGCTGGTCATCGACAAGGTGCACGCGAGCGCGTTCTACGCGACCGCGCTGCTCTCGTCGCTGATCCGGCTCGGCGCCGACTCGGTGATCGTCGCGGGCGTGTCGACGAGTGGGTGCGTGCGCGCCACCGCGGTCGACGCGCAGAGCAACAACTTCAAGGTCACGGTGGTCAGTGACGGCGTCGCCGACCGCATCGCCGCCTCGCACAAGGCGTCGCTGCTGGACCTGTGGATGAAGTACGCCGACGTCAGCCCGTCGGCGGACGTCCTCGACTACCTGAAACAACTGGAAACAGCCCGGGAGGAGTCCGATGGGATACCACGCTGAGCGGGTCCGCTACAGCCCGATCGTGCAACGCCCGCCGGTCCGCTGGCCCGGTGGCGCGCGGGTCGCGGTCTGGGTCGCTCCGAACGTCGAGCACACCGAGTACCTGCCGCCGCCGAACGAGCACATGGACCCGTGGCCCCGTACGCCGCACCCCGACGTCCGCGAGTACGGCTTCCACGACTACGGCAACCGGGTCGCGTTCTGGCGCCTGCTGAAGGTGCTCGACCGGCATGGCATCCGGGCGACCGTGTCGTTGAACGTCGGCGTCCTCGACCACTTCCCCGAGATCACTCAGGCGATGGTCGAACGCGACTGGGACTACATGCTGCACGGCGTCTTCAACACCCGCTACCTGTACGGCGCCACCGCCGACGAGGAACGGGCGTTCTACCAGGACTGCATCGCCACCGTGCAGAAGCACACCGGCAAGACGCCGAAGGGCATGCTGGGGCCGGCGATCACGGGCACCGTACGGACCCCGGATCTGATGGCCGAGGCCGGCCTCATCTATCACGCCGACTGGATCCACGACGACCAGCCGGTGCCGTTGGAGGTCTCCGGCGACCGCCGGCTGATCTCCATCCCGTACAGCTACGAGCTGAACGACGGCCCGCTGCTGAAGGCGAACGTCGACGGCGCGGAGTGGGCACAGATGTGCAAGGCCCAGTTCGACCGGCTCTACCGGGAAGGCGCCCGGACCGGGATGGTGATGCCGTTCTCGGTGCACCCGTTCCGCATCGCGCAGGCGGCCCGGATCGACTACTTCGAGTCGGTGCTGGAGCACATCCGCCGGCACGACGACGTCTGGCTGACCACCGGCGACGAGATCGCCCAGTACTACCTGGACCACCACTACGACGAGGCCGTCGCGCATCTCGCCGAGATGGCCCGATACACCTCGGGGAGGCGGCATGCCGGCTGAACGCGTTCCTGGAATGGACCACGGACTGTACGAGTGGTCCGCGCTGCCTGACCGGCCGCGGCTGGTCTGGCCGGGCGACGCCCGGCTCGCGGTCGGTGTCGTCCTCCAGTTGGCCTCCGCCGACGAGGACGTCACCCCCGGCCTGCGGGCGGCCTCGCTCCTGGGTGGCCTGGGCAAGCGCCCGCATCCGGACGTGCCGCTGCTGGCACACCGGGCGTACGGGCACCGGGTGGGGGTGTTCCGGCTGCTCGACGCGTTGGAGCAGCACGGGGTCCCGGCGACGGTGGCGATGGACGTGGCCACCGCGACGCGCTATCCGTTCCTCGTCGATCACGTGCTCGACCGTGGCGCGACGATCGTGGCGGCCGGTCGGTCCGCCGTCGACCTGGTCAGTGAGCAGGCGGCGGAGGAGGTCGAGCGGGCGTACATCGCCGACACGCTCGACGCGCTGGAGCGGCTGACCGGTACCCGGCCACGGGGCTGGTTCGGCCCGGAGTACAGCGAGTCGACGCGGACCCCGCGGCTGCTCGCCGAGGCCGGCGTCGGGTACACCCTGAACTGGGTGAACGACGACCAGCCGTACCGGATGACCGACGGTCTGGTCGCGCTGCCGCCCACCTACGAGTTGGACGACGCCAACGCGCTGCTGCAGCGCAAGGTGACGATCAGCACCTACGGCCGGATGCTCACCGACGCGTTCGACGTGCTGTACCGCGAGTCGTCCGACTCCGGCCGGCTGTATCTGCTGCACCTGCGGCCGTGGATCACCGGGCAGCCGTTCCGGATCGGTCAGGTGGAACGGGCGCTGGCGCACGTGGCCGCGCATCGGGAGATCTGGCGGGCCAGCACCGACGACATGGTGCAGGCGTTTCTGCAGCCGGCTTGACCGGCCTGTTCCCTGACGCAGCACTGCTGATTCCGGTCGCGGCCGTCGTCCTGGTCTCGTCCGCGGTCCAGTCCGCGACCGGATTCGGATTCTCGATCGTCGCAGTTCCGTTTCTCGCAGTTCTGTTCGGGGTGCGGGACGGGGTGGTGGTGAATCTCGTTCTGTCGATGATTGCAAATGTCGCAGTCACCGCACGGGTGCGACACCACTGCTCCGTCCCGCTGGTCCGGACGATGGCGTACGGCAGCATTTTCGGTCTGGTTCCCGGAATGCTGGTGCTGTACCACGCGGATGTCCGGATATTGAAGATTGCCATCGCAATATTGGTCACGTTCGTCGCGGTGATACTGCTGACCGGCACCCGGTTTCGTTTGCGGCAGCGTCGGGTGACAAGCGTGGCGACCGGTGTGGCCAGCGGCTTCCTCGCCGGCAGCGTCGGTCTGGGCGGTCCTCCGTTGACCGTTTACCTGGCCGGGTTGGATCTCGACAAGGTGCGTTACCGAGCCACCATGTCGACGTACTTCACTGTGCTCAACGTTGTTCTGGTGCCCGCTCAGATCGTGGTGTCGGGCGCGTTCCACATCGCGTTGTGGTCCCTGTTGTTGCTCCCGGCGGTGGTGGTTGGTGGCTGGCTGGGGGAACGGCTCTTCGTTCGTCTGGGTGAGTCGGTGTTCATCCGAGTGGTGACGCTCGTCGTGCTCGCGGCCGGGCTGGGCGGACTCCTCACGACAACGATTTAGAAATTGCGTTGGTGAGATCTTGACTACATCCCCCGGTGAGCAGAATATGGACACAGATCAGGTCCGCGTCTCACATATCAACACGCTGTGGTAGCGGAGCGGGCTCTTACCTCTGGATCGCCGCCGCCGGCTTTGCCCGATCGACCCGAAATTCATGGAGTGCAGATGAGACCTCAGCTCACCTCACCGGCCAACGGTGAGCGATCCGCCGCCACGGCAGCCGACGGCACCGCGGGTGTGTCGATCGGCCTCACCGGCATCCGTCACGGATTCGCCAAGAACGGCCGGGTCGTCCGGGCGCTGTGGGACCTCGACCTGGACATCGCGCCAGGCGAGTTCGTCTCCGTCGTCGGCCCGTCCGGCTGCGGCAAGACCACCTTGCTGACCATGGTGGCCGGTCTCGACCGGCCTCGGGTCGGCGCCGTGACGGTCGACGGCAAGCCGGTCACCGGACCGTCCAACCAGGTGGCCTACATGCTCGCCCGCGACGCCCTGCTGCCTTGGCGGACGGTTCGCGGCAACGTCGAGTACGGCCTCACCATCCGGCGGATCGACAAGGCCGAACGCCGGCGGCGCAGCACCGAGTGGCTGGATCGGGTGGGCCTGCGTGACTTCGCCGACGCCCGCGTCGGCGAGCTGTCGCAGGGCATGCGGCAGCGGGTGGCGGTGGCCCGCACGTTGGCGTTGCAGCCGTCGATCCTGCTGATGGACGAGCCCTTCGCCGCGCTGGACGCGCAGAACCGGCTGATCCAGCAGCAGGAGTTCCTGAAGCTGTGGGAGCGGATCCGGTCCACGGTCATCCTGGTGACCCACGACCTGCACGAGGCGATCATGCTCAGCGACCGCGTCGTCCTGATCAGCCACCGTCCCGGCCAAGTCATCGCGGACCTGCGGATCGAGCTGCCGCGCCCGCGCGGCCAGGAGGTTCGTCACAACCCACTGTTCGAGAAGTACTACGACGACCTGTACGGGTTGCTGACCGCCGAGGTGCGGGCCCAGGTGACCGAGGTGGAGGAGCAGCGATGAGCAAGGTGACCGGCACAGTCCTCACCCCCACCCCCACCCCCACCGACGAGCAGCAGTTCGACGACGCCCTCCTCGGCGTGGTCGTCAGCCGACGGCGCCGGGAACGGCTGCTGTCCTGGAGCCTGCGGGCGGTCGTCTTCGTCGTCTTCTCGCTGCTGTGGTGGAGCCTGTCGGCGACCGGGCTGGTGAACGTCAACTTCGTCAGCACCCCGTGGGACGTGACCGTACGCATCGGGGAGATGCTGGTCGACCCCGAGGTCTGGTACGAGATCGGGCACACCTTCCAGGCCGCCCTGCTCGCCCTGGCCATCGGCACCGCGCTGGGCGTCTCCTGCGGTCTGCTGTTCCACCGGGTACGGGTCCTGGCCAAGGCGCTGAACCCGTTCATCACGCTCTTCAACGCGCTGCCCCGACCCGCGCTCGCGCCGCTGTTCATCCTCTGGTTCGGGCTCGGCATCACCGCCAAGATCATCGTCGGCGTCAGCATCGTCTTCTTCATCCTGCTGCTGAACACGATGGCCGGGATGGCCATGGTGGATCCCGACATCCGGCTGCTCACCGACTCGCTCGGTCCCAGCCGCTGGCAGCGGTTCATCCACGTCGAACTGCCCACCGCGTTGCCGAGCATCGTGGCCGGCCTGCGCCTGGGCGCCGTCTACAGCGTTCTCGGCGTCGTCGTCTCCGAGATCGTCGCCGCGTACCACGGCCTCGGCGTGCTCATGGTGCGCGCCGCGAACTCGTTCGACATCACCGGCTCGATGGCCGTGCTCGTCCTGATGGCCGTGTGCGCCATGATCCTCGACTTCGCGGTGCGGCTCGTCCAGCGCCGGGTCGGCTCGGCCGACACCCGGCTGCTGTAACCCCGTCCGGCCACCACATCGACTCGCGGGAGGCTTCCCCATGGCAGCTCCATCATTCCGACAACTGCTGGCCCGGCACGACGGCAGCAATCCACTTCTGGTGCCCGGCGCCACCCACGCGTTCATGGCGAAACTCATCCAGGACGCCGGATACGAGGCACTGTACGTCAGCGGCGCGGGCACGGCCGCGACGATCTTCGGCCTGCCCGACGTGGGCCTGATGACGATGACCGAACTCGTGGAGAACGTGTCGCGGATCAACGACGCGACGAACATCGCCATCTTCGCCGACGCCGACCAGGGATTCGGCAACGCGGTCAATGTGATCCGCACGGTCCGGGAGTACGAGAAGGCCGGTGCCGGCGCGATCCAGATCGAGGACCAGTCCTTCCCGAAGAAGTGCGGACACATGGACGGCAAGAGCGTGGTGCCGCTGGAGGAGATGGTCGGCAAGATCCGTGCCGCCTGCGATGCCCGGACCGATCCCGAGACCGTCATCGTCGCCCGCACCGACGCCCGCGCCACCGAGGACATGGACCGCGCGGTGCGGCGTGCCGTCGCCTACGCCGAGGCCGGCGCCGAGGTCATCTTCCCGGAGGCGATGCGCACCGAGGAGGAGTTCGCCCGGATGGCCCAGGAGCTCCAGGGCGTGCCCCTGGTCGCCAACATGACCGAGTGGGGCAAGTCGCCGGTGGTCGACGCCCAGTCGCTGGGCGAGATGGGCTACACCGTCGTCATCTTCCCGTCGGCGCCGATGCGAGCGGCCCAGCAGGCGATCGTCGACGTGCTCACCGAGCTGCGCGAGCGGGGCACCCAGCGCGGCCTGCTCGATCGGATGTACCACCGCAAGGAGCTGTACCGGCTGGTCGGCCTCGACGACATCTACGCGGCGGAGGAGCGGTACATCCCCGCCCGTAACCCCGACGCGGCGGGCTGAAGGAGGCTGACGTGTCAGAGACGAACCAGTTCGATGTGATCGTGGTGGGCGCGGGCGCCGCAGGCATCATCGCGGGCCTCGTCGCGGCGCAGCGCGGCGCCACCGTGCTGCTGCTGGAGAAGAGCGTGCTCCGGGGCACGAACGCGCAGCTCAGCGGCGGGTTCCTGCAGGCGGCCGGGACGCGCTACCAGCAGGAGATGGGTATCGAGGACAGCCCGGAACTCATGATGGCCGACATCATGAAGAAGAACGGGGGAGTGGCCAACGTCGAGGTGGTCGCCGAGATCTGCCGCCGGTCCAAGGACTACGTCCACTTCATCGCCGACCACGTCGGCCTGGACCTGCACCTCAACACCACCATCAAGTGGTACGGCCACAGCGCGTTCCGGATGCACGCCGGCCCCGCCGAGAAGGGCAGTGAGCTGGTCGCCCACCTGCGCCGTGCGGTGGCGGCCGAGGAACGGATCACCTTCGTCGACGAGGCCCGGGTCGCCGGACTGCTCGCCGAGGAGGACCGGATCGTCGGCGTGACCGCCGGCATCGGCGACGGGAGGGCCGAGGAGCTCCGCGCCGCCGGCGTCGTCCTCGCCTGCAGCGGCTTCGGCAACAACCGGCAGATGCTGGCGCAGTACTGCCCGGACGCGCTGGACGCGGTGTACATCGGCTCAGAGACCAGCACCGGCGAGGGCATCGTCTGGGGCATGGCGCTCGGCGCCGACGTCGAGTTCATGTCGGCGTGGCAGGGCCACGCCCACGTCAACCCGAAGTACGGCACCCACCTCTCCGGTGGTCTGCCGTATCTCGGCAGCATCATGGTCAACGTCAACGGTGAGCGGTTCGCTCGTGAGGACCTCGGCTACTCGGAACTCACCCCGATCATCCTGGCGCAGCCGAGCGGCATCGCGGTGGAGATCTTCGACCAGCGCATCGTCGACGCGCTCTGGACCAACGGGGTCTTCCGCGAGGCGTACGACGCCGGCGCGGTGCACCGGTTCGACCGGCTCGAGGACCTGGCCGCGGCCTACTCCCTGCCGGTCGAGGCGGTACGGCGCACCGTGACCGCCTACAACGATGGGACCAGGGGCGTGGCCGCCGACGCCTTCGGTCGGGAGCCGTCGGGCACCCCGTTGACGGCGCCCTGGTACGGCTCCGTCGTCACCGGCGGGATCGCGCACACCCAGGGCGGCCTGCGGATCGATCCGGCGGCCCGGGTCCTGACCCCGGCGGGCAAGCCGATCGACGGACTCTTCGCCGCCGGCGGCACGGCGGCCGGCATGTCCGGTCTCGGCGCCGCCGGTTACACCTCTGGCAACGGACTTTCGCACGCCTTCACCACCGGCCTCATCGCCGGCGAAACCGCGGCCGCCGCGGTGGTCCCCGCCACCTGAGCGGCGTCACGCACGCCCGCCGGGCGCAGCGCGACCACTCTCCACCTCTTCCGCAAGAAACCGGCATTTGCTGGCGGCTTCGTGCTGCCCGGAAGGACAGACCGATGAAGACAAGACTGCGGCTGATCGCGGCCCTCAGCGCGGCGGTGCTCGCGCTGACGGCGTGCAGCTCCGGCTCCGGATCGGCGAACAAGGACGGGCTCTTCGAGTTCACCCTCGGCTCGTTCAACGGCGAGATCTACGTCCTCGACTACGTCGCGGACAAGCAGGGCTTCTTCGAGCAGAACGGGCTCAAGGCCAGTTTCATCTCGCCGCAGCAGGGCGGCGCGTCGGCGAACACGCTGTTCCTCGGCGGCACGCTCAAGGGTTGGCCGGGTAACCCGGCCCCGATCATGCAGAACATGGCCAAGGGCGAGGACATCAAGATCGCTGGCTGGCTGGACAACTGGATCCCGTTCGGAGTCGTCGTCCCGGCCGACTCCGACCTGGCCGCGCTCAAGGACCGTCCGTTCGCGGAGAAGATGCAGGCGCTGCGGGGCAAGAAGATCGGCCTGACCGCGATCGGCTCGCTCGTCTACCAGTCGCTGATGGCCGGCTTCGCCTCCGCCGGCATGACCGAGAAGGACGCCACGATCCTGGCCGTCGGCCAACCGGACAGCGGGGTCGGCCAGATGGAGGCCGGTCGCATCGATGCCTACGTGACCTACTCCCGTACCGATGTCGGGGTGTTCGAGCAGCGGGCGAACACTGTCCAGTTCGCCTCGCTGACCGGCGAGGAGGCCCCGGAGAAGATCCGCGCCTACAGCTCCTACGCGCTGCCGGTGCTCAACAGCCTGGCCACCGAGAATCCCGAGGTGGTCAGCGGCTACGTCAAGGCGCAGAAGCAGGCGTACGACTGGACGAAGCAGAACATCGACCAGGCGGCGCAGATCGTCGCCGACCAGGTCTACAAGGGCCAGTACAAGGAAATCATCATTCCCGCGCTGAACGAGATCTTCAAGGTGGAACAGCGCTACGACTTCAAGGTGAACCCGCAGTCCTGGGACAACCTGTCGAGCCTGGTCGTCGAGCTCGGCATGGTCGAGGAGGCCAACCGGACCTCCCTGGACTACGCCAAGGTCGTGCTCGACGAGGCCAAGGCCAGCTGAATCCACTCACGACAAAAGGAGCAAGGTGTGAGTACTCGTAACGGTGGACAGCTGACGGTCGAGGTGCTGCGCGCGTACGGCGTCGACACGGTCTTCGGCCTGATCGGCTCGGCGACGATGGAGCTGTTCGACGCGCTGCACGACGCGGAGGACATCCGTTTCATCGGGGTCCGCGACGAACGTACCGGCGTGCACATGGCCGATGCCTACGCACGGACGACCGGCCGGCCCGGGGTCATCCTCGCCGGCCAGAACGGCCCCGGCGCCACCAACCTGGTGACCGGGCTGGCCCAGGCGCTGCGCGCCTACTCTCCGGTGGTGGCGCTGGCCGGGGCGACCTCTACGGAGCACTTCCAGCTGGACGGGTTCCAGGAGATCGACCAGCACGCACTCTTCACTCCGGTGACGAAGCGGACGTTCGACGTCGTGCAGCGCAAGCGTCTCGGTGACCTGCTGACCCAGGCGTTCCGGACCGCGCTGAGCCCGCGTCCCGGTCCGGTGCTGGTGAACCTGCACCGCGACGTGCTGGCGCAGGAATTCGACGACACGATCAACCCGACCCCGCTGAGCCGGACGGAGGGGGTCGACGGGCTGCGTCCGTTGGCGCCCGCCGGCCTGGTGGCCCGCGCCGCCGACCTGCTGCGAACCGCCCAGCGTCCGGTGATCGTCGCCGGTGGCGGGGTGAAGTTCCGCGAGTGGGAGCCGGTGGCGGCGCTGGCCGAGGTGGTCAGCGCGCCGATCGTCACCTCGGCGGGGCACGGCGACGCGGTGCCGTCGACGCACCCGGCATACGCCGGGCAGATGGGCCCGCGTGGAAACGTCGTCGCCACCCAACTGGTCAAGGACGCCGACGTCATCCTGGTGCTGGGCAGCCGGCTCGGCTTCAACTCGACGTTCTTCTCCTACGACAACCTGAGCCGGGACGCGCAGATCATTCAGGTCGAGATGGACGCGACGGCGCTCGGCCGCTACTTCCCGGTGGCGTTCGGCGTGCTCGCCGACGCCCCCGGCTTCGCCGGGCAGCTCACCGAGGTGCTCGCCGGCCACCAGCCGGGTGCGGCCGTGAGCGACTGGTTCGACACCTTCACGGCCCGCCGCCGGGAGCTGCTCGAACAGCGGGAACGCGAGGGTGACGACAACGCCACCCCGATCCAGCCGGCTCGGATCTGGAAGGCCCTGCGGGCCACGTTGCCCGAGGACGTCATCGTCACGCTCGACGCGGGCACCCTCTGTCTCCAGGCGCACGACGTGCTGCCGTACCGGCAGTCGCCGGCGCTCATCACGCCTGTCGACTTCGGCCTGGTCGGGTTCTCGTTCGCGGCCGGTCTCGGCGCCAAGCTGGGCAACCCGGACCGCACCGTGGTCAGCCTCATGGGCGACGGCGGGTTCGGCATGGTGACCAGCGAGATTTCCACCGCCGTCCAGTCCGGCATCAACACCACCGTGATCGTGCTCAACAACGGCGTGTGGGGCGCGGAGAAGGCGTACCAGCGGGACTTCTACGGCGGGCGGTACATCGGCTCGGACGTGGTGAACCCCCCGTACGACGAACTCGCCCGCCTCTACGGCGCGCACGGTTTCGCGGTGGAGAAGCCGGACGACCTGGAGTCGACGATCAGCGAGGCGATCGCCAGCGACCGGTTGGCCATCGTCGACGTGAAGGTCGACCCGGACGCCCTCTACAGCTTCCGGCGCGACTCGTTCACGCACCGGGCCGGCACGGGATCGGGGTCCTGAGATGAGTGCCGCACGGTCGTCGGAAACGCCGGTCGGAGTGATCGGCACCGGGCAGCTCGGCAAGGTGCTCACGGATCGGTTCCTCGGCGCGGGCTACCAGGTCATCGCCTACGACATCGATCCGGCGGCGCTGGCGCGGCTGCACCCGGACGTCACGCGGGCGTCGGGCCCGGCCGAGGTCGCGGCGACCGCACCGACGGTCGTCACGTGCGTGTCGGATCCGGCGGCCGTGCGGGACTGCATCCTCGGCGCGGGCGGCCTGCTCGGCGGCGCGGGTGCCCAGACGCTGGTCATCGAGATGACGACCTCTTCGCCGGAGACCACCCGCGACGTCGGGGCGGCGCTGGCCCGGACCGGGGCGGCCATCGTGGACGCCCCGGTCAGCCGGGGGGTGCCGGCCGCCATCGAGGGCACGCTGTCGGTGTGGCTCGGTGGTGAGAAGTCGGACGTGGATCGGGCGATGCCGTACCTGACCCCGCTGGCGACCGACATTCTGCATGTCGGTCCGCTCGGCGCGGGACACGCGATCAAGGCGGTGAATATGATGCTCATGGGCGTCAACCTCATCGCCACCGCCGAGGCGGTCGCGGTGGCCGGCGCGTACCGCGTCGGGCTGGATGCGTTCCTCGATGTGCTCAACGCGTCCAGTGGAGGCAACTTCATGACGAGCAACCACTTCCCGCGGTTCGTGCAGAGCGGCAGCTACCGCTCGGCGTTCAGCGCCGGGCTGATGCGCAAGGACCTGCGGGTGGCGCGTGACCTCGCCGAGGAGGTGGGGGCGCCGGCGCTGTACGGCACCCGAGCGTTGGAGATCTACAACATGTACCTCGCGCAGCCGGACGCGACGGCGGACGACGACAACATGCTGATCGTGCCGTTCCTGTGGAATCTGCTCGGCGCCGATCAGGGGACGGAGGCCGGCTCATGACGGACGTGAAGGTGGGCCTGATCGGGCTCGGCGCCATGGGCGGCGGGATGGCTCGGCGGCTGATCGACCAGGGTGTCGCGCCGGCGGTGTTCGACATCGACACGGACAAGGTTGCCGAACTGGCCGAGCTGGGTGCCCGGCCCTGCGCCAGCCCGGCGGAGGTGGCGGCCGTCGCGGGCGTGACGCTGCTGAGCCTGCCGAACTCGCGGTTGGTCGAGGCGGTCGTACTCGGCCCGGACGGCGTCCTGGCCGGGGCGCCGGCCGGCGCCGTCGTGGTGGACATGTCCAGCAGCGACCCGGACAGCACCTTGGCGTTGGGCGAGCGATTCGCCGAGGCAGGCGTCGAGTTCCTCGACGCCCCCGTCAGCCGGGGAGCGCGGGCGGCCCGGGAGGGCACGATGTCCATCCTGGTCGGCGGTGCGGCGGAGACGCTCGCCCGGGTGCGGCCGGTCCTCGACCAGTTGGGCACCGACATCGTGCACGCCGGTCCGCTGGGCGCGGGTCATGCGGCCAAGGCGCTGAACAACCACATGTCGGCGACGGCGCTGCTGGCCGCGATGGAGGGGTTCTTCGTCGCGGTCAAGGCCGGGGTGGACCCGGAGTTGGCGGTAACGGCGATCAATCAGGGCAGCGGTCGCAGTCACATGACCGACGTGCGTTTCCCGCTGTACTACCTGCCCCGCCGGTTCACCTCGAACTTCGCCCTGGGCCTGATGGAGAAGGACTGCCGGATCGCCGCCGAGATGGCGGCCCGCAGTGGGCGGCCGATGCTGCTGGGCGCGTTGACGAGCCAGCTCTACCGGGTGGCGGTCAACCGGGGCATGGGCGCGGCGGACAACACCCGGGTGCTGGAGCTGATGGAGGAACTGTTGAGCGCCCGACTGTCAGCGCAGCCTACTCAATAGTCGAGCATGAGACGGCGTATTGTCTCGGCATGTAATCGAAGTGCTAGGATTGGCCTCACCACGGGCGGAACGGGATGGTGCAGCGTGTACGGAAGCTCGACGGTCGACAAGGCGGTCGACGTGCTGATGGCGGTGGCTCAGGCGGGGAACGGCATCACCAACAGCGACCTCAGTGAGCAGCTGGGTCTCGACCGGTCCACCGCGCACCGCCTGGTCAGCACCCTCGAACGCCGTGGCCTCGTGCAGCGCACGGCCGAGCGGCGCTTCGTCCTCGGCAGCGAGCTCTACTTCCTGGCCTTCCGTGGCATGCTCGACCACTGGGCGGTCATCAAGCAGACGCTCGCCGACCTGGTCGCGTTGACCGGGGAGAGCGCGAGCTTCTCCGTCCTGCACGGCCTGCAGTACTACTGCGCGTTGCAGCACAACTCGCCGAACGACCTCAGCTACTGCCCGACGGCGGGGGAGTGCTACCCGTTGAACGCGGGCGCCACCGGCTTCACGCTGCTGGCGTTCCAGCCCGAGCCGCGACGCGAAAAGCTCCTCGCGGAGTTGCCGCTGAAGAGGTTCACCGACCGCACCATCACCGACCAGGACGAGCTGCGCGCGGAGCTCGTCGGCACGGTGGAACGTGGGTACGCGCTGAGCGCGGGGGCACGCACGTTGGGCGGCTGCGCCGTCGCCTGCCCCGTGTTCACCCGCGAGGGCGTGCTCATGGGCGCCGTCGTGCTGTCCGCCGTCGAGGCGCGGCTGCCGCTGCCGAAGCTCGAGGACTTCGTCCCCGACCTCAAGGCGGCAGCCGCCCGCATCAGCAACGAGTTGGCGGGCACCAGATGAGCGTCGCGATGGAGAATGAGGCGGTCCGGATCACCCGCGGCGGTGACCTGACCCGCAGGCCGAAGAGTTTCGCCGTCGAGGACGTGGCCCAGTTCGTACGCCCCGACGACGCGGTCGTCATCGGGCACGGCGGCGGATGGCCGCGCCGGATCGTCGAGTCGCTGGTGGCCGGCGCGCGCGGGCCGTTCACGATCCTGCACAACCGGATCGACGACCAGTTGCCGTACTTCGACGGGCCGGCGGGCGCGACCGTGCGGCACGCCGGCTTCATGGCCGGTCACAGCACCCGCGAGCAGATCGCCGCCGGCTCGGCCGACTTCGTCCCCAACTGTTACGGCCTGACCCCGGCGCTGATCAGCAGTGGCGCCGTCGGCTGCGACGTGGTCGTGCTGCACCTCTCCCCGCCCGACGAGGACGGCTGGTGCAGCCTCGGCACCTGCGTCGCGTACCTACCGGCGGCGATCTCCCGGGCTCGTACCGTGATCGCCCAGATCAACCGCCAGATGCCCCGGACCTGCGGAACGTCGGTGCATCTCTCCGCGATCGACCACGTCGTCGAGGTCGACGAGCCGCTGCAGGCGGTGGCCACCGCCCCGCCCGACGCGGTCACCTCGGCGATCGCGACGAACGTCGCCGGCCTGATCCGCAGCGGCGACACCATCCAACTCGGGATCGGCAAGCTGGCCGACGCGGTGCTGCGCGGTGTCGCTGGTAAGGACGGCATCCGCATGCTCACCGAGACCTTCAGCGACTCGGCGCTGGACCTGATGAAGGCCGGCACCCTCGCGCCCGGTCCGGACGGTCAGCCGGCGATCACGGCCACGTTCGTCACCGGCAGCGAGGAGCTGTATCGGGCCATCGACTCCCGCCCCGAGATCGTCATGTTGCCGGTCGACCGGACCAACTCCCCAGCCACATTGGGCACGGTAAATCGATTTATCGGGGTCAACAGCGCCATCGAGATCGATCTGACCGGCCAGATCAACGCCGAGTCGATCGGCCCGAAGCTCTACAGCGGGCCCGGCGGTCATCTCGACTTCGCCATCGGCGCCGCCTACGGCCGCAACGGGCGCTACATCTGCGCGCTGCCGTCGGTCGCCGGGAAGGGCACCGTGTCACGCATCGTCACGCGGCTGCGTCCCGGCAGCACGGTGACCGTTCCCCGTTCCCTGGCCGACGTGGTGGTGACCGAGTACGGCGTCGCCGAGCTGCGCGGCCTCAGTCTGCGCGACCGGGCCCGAGCGCTCGTCGAGATCGCGCATCCGGACCACCGCTCGTCGCTGCGCGCGGCCCTGTAGGGCGCCGTCGCCGCTTCCGCGACCCTGACCGGCATTGGAGAGATCCTGACGTGACTGATTCTACTTTGGACGATCGCAGGGAACTGCACGACCGGCTCCGGGAACGGGCCCTCGCAATGGGCGGTGAGAAGAAGCTCAAGGCCCGCGCCGCCGCCGGCATCCTCAACGCCCGGGAACGCGTCGATCGTCTCTTCGACGAGGGCACGTTCCAGGAGGCGGGCCTCTTCGGTGTCTCGCACCGTCCGGACATGCGTGAGCGCACCCCGGCCGACGGCAAGGTCACCGGGTTCGGGCAGATCGACGGCAACACCGTCGGTGTGATCTCGAACGACTTCACGGTGCTCGGCGCGTCCAGCAGCCGCACCAACGCTCGCAAGATCAAGCACGTCAAGCGGGTCGCGGGTCGGCAGGGCTACCCGATCGTCTTCCTCGGTGAGTCCAGCGGCGCGCGGATGCCCGACGCGATGGGGGCCGAGGGCACCGTCGCCAATTCCGACGACCCCGCCCAGTACCTCCGGCGCCGGAACTCTCCCTGGGTGTCGGCCGTGCTCGGCCCCTGCTACGGGTCGTCCTCGTGGTACGCGTCGATGTCCGACTTCGTCGTCATGCGTAAGGGTGCGGTGCTCGCGGTGTCCAGCCCACGCCTCACCGAGATGGCCACCTCGGAGAGCGTCGACCCGGAGGAGCTCGGCGGCTGGCGCGTCCACGCCCAGGACAGCGGCCTCGTCGATGTGGCCGTCGACACCGACGAGGAGGCGCTGGACCTGGTCAAGCGCTTTCTCTCCTATCTTCCGCAGAACCGCAACGAGCCGCCGCCGGTTGCCGCGGTGCCCACCGGGGCCGACGATCCGGCCCGCGCTGAGCGCATCGCCACGCTCGTGCCCACATCTCGCAGCCGGGTCTACAACATGCGCACGGTGCTGGAGTGCATCGTCGACCCGGACTCGCTGTTCGAGCTCAAGCGGCTCTACGGCCGCCCCATCATCACCGCCCTGGCCCGGATCGACGGACAGACCGTGGGCATCATCGCGAGCAACCCGCTCGTCAAGGGCGGCGCGATCGACCCCGAGGCGTGCTCCAAGGCGACGAGCTTCCTCGTCCTGTGCGACTCCTTCAACGTGCCGCTGGTGTTCATCGCGGACCAGCCGGGCTTCCTGATCGGCAAGGACGGCGAGCGCAAGGGTGCCACCGGCCGGGTGATGAACTGGATGAACGCCCTGTCGCTGGTCACCGTCCCGCGCATCGCGATCGTCGCCCGCAAGACGTACGGCCAGGCGCTGCTCAACATGGGTCTCGGGGGCAACGCGGACGAGACCTGCGCCTGGACCACAGCGGAGATCAACTTCATGGACCCGCGGTTCGGCGCCCGCATCGTGCACGGCAGGGACGTCATCGACGATGCGCAACGGTACGAAGCCGCCGTCGCCGAGATGACCCACGGCACCAGCGCCTACGACGCCGCAGGGGTCTTCGCGGTGGGCGGCGTCATCGACCCGCGGCAGACCCGCGCCTACCTCACCTCCGCGCTGCGGGTGCACAGCCGGCGCGTCGGGGAGCATCACCTGGCCAACTGGCCGACCACGATCTACTGACGGAGGTGCGGGGTGAACAACGACATAGAGGAACGTCCGGCCACGCTTGCCGAGGAAACCGAACGCTATCTCGTCTGGAAGGATGCCACGCTCGACCACAACCGGCCCGCAGCCGTCGCCGCCCAGCGCAAACGGGGGGCACTGACTGCCCGCGAGCGGGTCACCCGCTTCGTCGACCCGGACAGCTTCGTCGAGTTCGGACAGCTCGGCAGGCCGGATCCCGAAGATCCGTTCGGTGACGAGGTTCTCGGCGCCGCCGACGGCATCGTCATCGGCACCGGCCGCGTGGACGGACGCCCGGTGGTGGTCGTCTCATATGACTTCACCGTCAGTGGCGGGTCGATGGGCCGCACCAATGACGAGAAGTTCGCCCGCGCTCGGCAGATCTCCCTACGGAGCGGCGTGCCACTCGTCATGTTCGTCGAGGGCGGTGGCGCGCGAATCACCGAACGGATGGGCTCCACCACGATCCGCGGGCACGAACGGTTCTCCGACCTCGGCCTGATGTCCGGGTGGGCGCCGATCCTGTGCGCAGTGGTCGGTCACACCTACGCCGGACATGCCAACCTCGTCGCGCTCGCCGACTACGTCGTGATGGTCAAGAGTGCCTCACTCGGGCTGGCCGGTCCCCGTCTGGTCAAGGCGGCTACTGGTGAGGATGTCTCCACCGCCGACTTCGGCAGCGAGCTGCACGCCAAGGACCTCGGGTCGATCGATCACGAGACCGACACCGAGGACGATCTCATCGCGCACCTGCGCAGATATCTGTCCTACCTGCCATCGAACTGCACTCAGCCCGCGCCCAGGCACCCGCGCCAGCCCACCGACGATCGGTTGGACGACAGCGTGCTGTCTCTCGTCAGCGCGAACCAGGCCCGCGCCTACGACATGCGCAGGCTGGTTCGGAAGATTCTCGACGAGGGCAGCGTCTTCGAACTCAAGCCGACGTTCGCGCCCAACCTCGTCACGTCGTTTGGCCGGATGGGCGGGCACACCGTCGGCGTCATCGCCAACAACCCCATGTTCAAGGCCGGGGTGCTGGACGGCAACGCCTCAGACAAGATGTCGCGTTTCATCAACATCTGCGACGCGTTCAACATCCCGTTGGTGTGGCTGGTGGACGTTCCCGGCTACATCGTCGGTACCGCGGCCGAACGGACGAACCTGTTCCGCCGCAGCATGCGTCCGTTGTGGGAGCTCAGCCAGTCCACCGTCCCGATCTGCACGGTTGTCGTTCGCAAGGCATTCGGACTTGCCTACCACACCATGGGCGGTGCCGAGTTTCACCCAGCGCTCATGGTTTGCTGGCCGTCCGCACGGGTGAGCCCGATGGGTGCCGAGGGCGCCGTGAACATCCTGCACGGTAAGGACCCAACGGTCACGCCGGAGCAGCGTATGGAGCTGGTCGACCACTACAAGCGACTGGAAGAGCCGGCCGTCGCTGGCGCCAAGTTCAAGATCGACGACGTCATCGATCCGCGGGACACTCGCCTGGCCGTTATCCGAACACTCGACTTCATCGCCGACTCGCGGCACGAGTCGGGCCACTGGCGGCCGCCCAAGAAGCGCGGGATCGCCCCCGCCTGAACCGCTGTCGTCACCGGCCCGGTGCACATCCTTCGTCGGGCCGGCGGCGACGAAGCCCACCTCGGGCGACAAAGCGTCCCCAACAATCAGAGAACGGGAGTCGATATGACGGAGCTGCGCGCGGAAATGGTTGCCAACGTATGGAAGGTCTTGGTGCAGCCGGGACAGACGGTGGCAGCCGATGAGGATTTGGTGATCCTTGAGTCGATGAAGATGGAGATCCCGGTAATGGCCCCGAGCGCCGGCACGGTCTCCTCGGTGCACGTCACCGAAGGTTCCCAGGTGGCCGAGAACGACCTGCTGGTGGTGCTGGAGGGCTGAGATGCCCGTGAAGGGCGTCGTTCGGCCTTGATCGTCCATTCCCGCCAGGCTTCGGCACCGAAGCTGGCTTATTCGAATTTCATCGCATTGCGCCAGCCGACTGTCTAAGGAGTTCGATGTTTGAGTCGCTGCTTGTCGCCAACCGCGGCGAGATCGCCCGCCGGGTCATCCGGACTGCCGCACGGCTGGGCGTGCGGACGATTGCGGTGTACTCCGAGGCCGACGCGCAGCTACCGTTCGTTCGCGAAGCGGACGAGGCAGTCCTGCTCGGCCCTGCGGCACCGGCTCAGTCCTATCTCAACGTAGAGGCAATTCTCTCCGCTGCGCGCCGGGCGGGCGCTCAGGCGATCCATCCCGGGTACGGTTTCCTCGCCGAGAGCGCCGCCTTCGCGGCGGCGGTTGGGGACGCCGGCCTGACCTGGGTGGGGCCGTCGCCCGATGCCATCGAGGCGATGGGCGACAAGGTCAACGCCCGCAATCTCATGGCGAAGGCGGGGGTGCCGGTGGCCGCGGGTACCGAGTCTCCGGTGGAGGACGTCGAGGAGGCGGTTCGTGCCGCTGCGGCCATCGGCTATCCGATCATGGTCAAGGCCGCAGCCGGTGGCGGTGGCATCGGGATGGGGCTGGCCCGTGACGAGGCAGAGCTTCGAACGGCATACGAGACCGCCAAGGCCCGTGCCGAGCGCTTCTTCAGCTCGCCCGGGATCCTCCTCGAGCGTTACATCGAGAATGCACGGCACGTCGAGGTCCAGGTGCTCGGCCTGGCCGACGGTCGTGTCGTCGCGCTCGGCGAACGAGACTGTTCGGTGCAGCGGCGGCACCAGAAGATCGTCGAGGAAACCCCGTCGCCGGGGGTCTCCAGAGAACTGCGCGAAAGTATGTTGGCCGGTGCCATCGCCGCCGCCGAGGCCGTGGGCTACCGCAACGCCGGCACCGTCGAGTGCCTTGTCGACCCGAAGAGCCAGGAGTACGTCTTCCTGGAGATGAACACGCGCCTGCAGGTCGAGCATCCGATCACCGAACTCGTGACCGGAGTCGACCTGGTCGAGGAGCAGCTACGGATCGCTGCCGGGCTACCTCCCGCAGCTGACATGGACAATCTGCTGCCCAAGGGCCACGCCATCGAGCTTCGCGTGTACGCCGAAGACCCGGTGCGGTTCCTCCCGCGACCCGGCAAGATCACCACGTGGAGCGAACCCGCCGGTGACGGAATCCGGGTCGATGCCGGTTACGAGGCGGGGTCGGTGGTGACCCCGTACTATGACCCGCTTCTCGCCAAGCTCTGTGTGTACGGCGCCGATCGCGACGCGGCGATCGAGCGCGCCCGGGCCGCTGTCAAGGAGTTCGTCATCGGCGGACCAACGACCAACCTGTTGTTCTTCGATCGGCTGCTCACGCACCCGAGCTTTGTCTCAGGTGCCTACGACACCGGAATCGTGGCGGATGTGCGCGCCGATGACTGAGCGCGAAATCGCCGCGGGCGAGACGGCCGCCGTGGACGCGCCTGCCGAATGACAGCAACCGCCCGTGGGGGGTGGACCAGCTGCAATCAACGCAATCAACGGAAGGATCCGACATGTCCTCGATGACCCTGGCACCCACGCTGGTGCGACGCTCGGGCCTGGTGGCGGAGATGACGCTCGTACTCACCGGCGTCCTCCTGCTGGCTCTCTCCGCCCAGGTGGTGATACCCCTCTGGTTCACCCCTGTACCACTGACCGGTCAGACCTTTGCGGTGCTCCTCGTGGGCGGGGCGTTCGGCGCGATGCGGGGTCTGCTCACCTTCACTCTCTATCTGGCGGTGGGCGCCGCCGGTGCCCCTGTCTTCTCCGAGGGCGCCTCGGGCTGGCAGGCGCTGCTGGGGCCGACGGGCGGCTACCTGGTGGGCATGCTGCTCGCTGTGGGAATCGTCGGCGCGACTGCGGAGCGCGGTTGGGATCGGCATGTCCTGCCGTCGACGGTGGCCATGGTGGCCGGCAATGCCGTGATCTACCTGCTCGGCCTGATCTGGCTCGGCATCTACCTCGGGACGAACGTGGCAGAGACGCTCACCCTGGGTGCCGCGCCGTTCATCGTCGGGGATCTGCTCAAGATCGCATTGGCGGCAGTCGCGCTGCCCACCGCGTGGTCGGTGATCGCAAGGCTGCGTAGCTGAGCCACGCCGCCGTTACCGGCGTGGCTCGGTCCCTCTGCTGCCCCAGGCCGGGCGGCGTGTCTGCCTCGGCGACAGCGGGTCGGCTCCTCGGCGCATCCCGGCGGCCACCAGCAGAGGGGCGAGCGACGCCGCGGCCGGCGATGCACGATTCGTACCTGCCGGTGCGCCAGTTGGGCGCTGAGCGCCGTTCCGGCGTCGGTGATCGATTGCCGGGGAGAACCGAGGCCGGGCCGATGCCCTGACGGTACGTTGCACTCCGATGGGCCCGCAGCCCGGCGCGGCCCGTTCGGCGGCATGAGCAAGCCTTGATCATGGTGGATCGACTCCTGCGCCGCGTGATCCCGGTCGTTGGCCGAGTTCGGCTTCGACCGGGCGGCGTGGGCTTGGTCGGGCGTGTTCAGTGGTCAGCGAAGGTCGATCTCGACCTGGTGTGCCGCGAGGATGTCCAGCAGGTGATCCAGAGTGGTCGCCGGTGCCAGCCGACGTCCGTCATAGCCGGCGACAAGGTGCGCGCGGGCGACGGCCGAGTCGTGCCACACCAGCCGAAACGGTGTCCGTGCGCCGAACCCTCCGCTGAGACAGTCGTGGAGCGCGTCGAGGTTCCAGCCGAAGTATCCGCCGGGGCCGTTGATCGCCTCGCCGATTGCGCAGTAGAACCCTTCGATGTCGGTGACGTACCGCCCGTCGAGGTCGTAGGTGGTGCCGGGTGGCCGGTCGGCCACACCGATCCGGTTGGCGAGCGCCACACCGGCCCAGTGGTGGCGCAACTCGCGGTGGTAGCCCGCCCACTCGTTCTTCGCTGCGGGCCGTCGGGTGCGCCAATGCTCCAGGATGTCGAGGACCCCCAGCGGTAGTGGTTCCCGTGGGTCGCTGTCGACGGTCACGTCGAGAAGTCCGGCGCCGAGACGCGACGGCTCGCTCGCGACGACCGTTCCGGACACCATGGCGTCGATCACCTGGCGGATCGAGCCGTCGGCGGCTGTCATGTGCACCTCGGCGTGGATCCGACGGCGACGCCGGGCGGCCTTGCTCGCGTTGCTGACCGCACCGAGCGCGGTGAGCAGTGGCGTTTCCGGTCGGCAACCCAGCAGTCTGATCTGCGGCACCGGCGGTGCGGCCTGCTCGCGGAACACGCCCGTCACATCCCGACAGGTGCCGTAGGGCGCCTCGTCCCGGCCGAGCAGGACGAACTCGGCGACGTCGGGACGTACCACCGCGTCCGTGCGGTCGTAGACGTGGACGAACCCGTCGAGTTCGATGTCCACGGTCTGCGGCGTCGTGGGGCTCGGTCGTTGACCGAGTACGACGACGTCACCGAGGTCTTCGCCCCACCAGGTCGGCGGCGCGTCTGCTGGCCCCGGTGGTGCCACCAGGAAGATGTCACCCAGCCAGGCTCGTTCGGTGCCGAGCGCCTCGACGGGCAGCCGATCCAACAGGTCGGCAAGCGCGCCGTCCGGGGCGCAGCCGACAAGTGTGAACCGCTCCCGCGGCCGGGGCGGCAGGTCGACGAACAATCCCTCGATCTCCGCGCACAGCGCCAGCGGGATGTCGTCCTCGTCGGGGCCATCGACGCCGACACCGCCAAGGAACAGCCAGCGTGGGTCGACCGGATGCTCCCAGACCCACCGCCGCTGAACCGGCGTACAACCAGACTCGGAATCGGCGTTCGTCGTCACCTCGCGACCCTATCCCCAGATCATCGCCCACTGTCCGCAGTGCCGTCTGCGTCGAGCAGGGGCATCCAATCACGTCGATGGTCGCCGACGTGGTCGGTTCTGGTTGGGGCGACGGCGTGTACGCGACCGCCGCTGTAGCACTGTCTGAACCTGGGCATCTCCACTTGGAATCGAGTCTCGGTGACCGGGGAAAGCCGCCGGAAAACAGTCATTCGGCACTGTGCGTATGGCTGGTGGCCGGTGGCAATGCGACACGCCAGGATTGGGTTCATGGCAGACAGCTATCGGGCGGTGCTCGCTGTTGCTACCGCGGGCAGCATGCTGCCGTGGGATGAGCTCACGCGCTCGGTGTTGCCCACCGCCTTTCGGAATTCAGGTCTGGATTGGCGGCAGGCCGATTACGTCCGTTCAGTTCCCGGGCTGCTCGTCGCGACGCCGGCTGCGACCGCCGGACCATTGGTCAAGAGGTTTGCGCAGGCGCTGGCCGATGCCCTTCCCGGATCGTTGCGTCTGGGCCTCGGGTTGGCCGTCGGTGTCTGCCACCGCGACGACAGAGGCTGGTACGGGGATGCCGTGACGACGGCCCGAAGGCTTGCGGAGTTACCTTCTGCCGAGGATGAAGTGCGCCTCGCGATCAGCGCCGCGATGATTGACATCACGGGGGTCCTTGACCCGGACTTCACCGAAGTGACCAACGCGGAACCGCCATTCTGGGTCCGTACCACCAGTGTCAGGCGACCGACCCCGGCGGTGGCCGTGCCTGCGACGGCGAGCATCGCCGAGGTCGTGCACGCCGTCGCCGCGCCCGTCGCCGACTTCGCCGAACAGTTGTCCATTTTGCTGTCGCCCGACGTCGCACCTGCCGACGTGCTGGCGTGGATGTATCGGACGGTCGGCGTGGACAGTCCGCATCTGCTCGACGATCGGAGCGGCCGTCGCCTGCTGCCTGGCCTTGTGTACTGCTACCGGCGGCGCGGCACTGCCCGCGGCTTGATCGATCTGATCGAGCTTCGCTACGGGGTCAGCGCTGAGGTTATCGACCCTGGTGGCACGATTTGCTCCGCTGTGCCCCAGACGCCAGTCCGGCAGCCGGCCGCGCCGGTCACGGTACTGCTAGATACCGATGAGCCGCTCGACGGTCTGGACGAGGTGATTCGATCGGCGCTACCCGTCGGGGTCGGCTATCAGGTGAGTCGCCGGCGCCGATGACGCTGTTGTTCGCCATATGGCCTGGTGCTCAGGCTCAGGATCGACGAATGTGCAGTGGTAGGTAAACAAGAGGGGAAAGGTCACGAATGGGCCGGGTAACACTGGTGAGCCTTGGTCCGTTGGGTGACGAGCTCGGCTCCGGTGGGCAGGGCGCCGTCTTCGCGCTGCCACATACCCGGTCGCCGTCGCTGGTCTACAAGGCGTACTCGGAGGATGTCCTCGCCGACCTGGACGCGGACGTGCTCACCGAGTTGGTCGATTTGCCATCCGGCCTGTCTGCCCAGGACCGACGCAGGCTGTCGATGGTTGCGGCCTGGCCGCGTGACCTCGTCACCGAAGGTGACCGCGTCTGTGGGTTCACGATGGCGCTGGTCCCGCAACGGTTTCATACCAAGATCAAGTTGGCCGAGGGTCACAAAGAGCATCTCGGCCAGATTCAGCTGCTGCTCAACTCACCGGCCTATCTGACTCGTATCGCAGGCCGGATCGATGACAGATTCCGGCTGAATCTGCTCGCCGACATCGCCGGGACGCTGCGCCTGTTCCACCGCCTCGGGTTGACGGTCGGTGACCTGTCCCCGAACAACCTGCTCTACAGCCTCACCGGCGAGCCCCTCTGCCACTTCATCGACTGCGACGCGATGCAGTTGCACGGCCGCACGGCCCTGCCGCAGGTGGAGACCACGGACTGGGAGGTACCGGCAGGCGTCGGCGCCCTCGGTTCCAAGGACAGCGACACCTACAAGTTCGCCCTCCTGTGCGCACGGCTGTTCGCCGGCGACCAAAGCACCACCGATCTCGAGGCGCTGCGCCGGGCTGGGACGGGTGTGCTCTCGCTGGCCCAGCGGTCGCTGGCCCAGGACGCCAGCGACCGCCCGGAATTCGGCGACTGGGAGGAGTGCCTGCGAGCCGCCCGCCCGACACCGGCCGAGCCGCCTACCACGGTGACCGTACCCTCGGCGCCCCTCAGAGTGACTGTGCCTCCGACACCGACTCGAGCGAGCGTGCCATCGCCACCGGCTCGGACGTCGAGGCCACACGTCGTGCCGGTTTCCACGAGCCCGCGCAGGACTCGGGTGCAGCGTCGTAGGCTCGTCAAGCTCGTGGTGCTCTCGCTGCTCCTCGGATACGTCGTCACGCATGCCCCTGAGATCGAATCCGTGGCGCGGCGGGCCGCCGAGGCCGTCTTTTCGAATGATGCAGAGGCCCGCCACCAGGCCGACGAAATCGCCGGTCTGCTGGCCTCGTCCGCGCCGGTCCGGACAAAGGTGAAAGGTGCCGTCGCCAACCTGGCGGCCTGCAAGAAAATGAAGCGATCGGTGGCCGACCTCGGCGCGGCCTCATCGGCCCGGCAGCGCTCGCTCACTGCCGCTAAGGGATTGCAGGTCACCGAGCTGACCGACGGCGCGACGATGAAGGCGCAGCTCATTTCCGCTTTCAAGCATTCGAAGGCTGCCGACGATGCGTACCGCAGTTGGGGATTGAAACTGAGCAAGCAGGGTTGTCGAAAGTCGGTACGCAACGGCCCGGACCGCAAGCGAGGTGACAAGGAGTCGGTTGCGGCAACGAAGGCCAAGCAGCGGTTCGCTGACCTGTGGAACCAGGTCGGGCCGGGGTACGGTCACGGCCAGGTGTCGTATCAGAACATCTAGGCGCCGTTGGCGAGCCGGGCCAGCTCTGCCGGGCGCACCAGCACGACGCGTCGCCGACCGGTGAGGACCACGTTGTCGCGGCGCCAGCCGGTCAGGATGCGGCCCAGCGAACGATGCGACGTGAGGGCCAGCCCGGCCAGGTCGTGCTGCGACAGGGCGAGATTGATGACAATTTCGCCCTGTGGCTGGGGGTTGCCGTAGCGTTGGCCCAGGTGCAGCAGGAGCGCGGCCAGCCGCTGCTGAGCGGATTCGGCACCGGCCGCGGCCCGCGACCGGTCCGCCTCGCGTAGCCGGGCCGAGAGGGTACGACGCAGGATCGCTGCCACCTCAGGATCGGCGCGTACGAACGGCCCGAACGAGGCAGTGGGTAGCCGTAGTGCATCCACATCGGTCAGCGCGATCACCGTTGCCGACCGCAGCCCACCGTCCGAGCCGGCCAGTTCGCCGATCAGCTCACCGGCATCACGCAAGCCGAGGATCGCCTGGTAGCCGTGGTGGGCGATCGCCGAGACCTTGACACAGCCGTCGAGCAGCACGAAGGCGCAGTCGGAGGTGTCGTTCTCGCGGACCAGGACCTCGTCCGGGGTGTAGCGCCGTCGCATTCCCATCCGCATGAGCGCGGCACGTTGGTCGTCGCGCAGTGCCGTCCAGAACGGCTCACGGGGATGGCCGGGCGTCATGTCCTCATAGTATGTCCGCCGTCCATGTCGACGCCGCTCAAAACAGTTCCACGAGGAGCGCGACGCAGCCGAGGGTGAGCAGCAACAGCACAAGGCCGGCCAGCCACTCCATCACCGGATTCTCCGCAGCCTTGTGTCTCGGCGCCTGTCCAGGAGCGACCGACCGCGGCTGCGGCACGGTGGATTTTACGTACGTAGGAGGCGCCGTGGGCACGGTGGCCTTTCGCAAGACGTGGGGCGACCCGTTGACGACCCGACGCACGGACGGCGCGGAATGCGTCACCGGACGGGACTGTACCGCTCGCAGAGTGCTCAGCCAGTCGCCCATCGACGGGCGCTGAGTCGAGTTGAACTGCAGGCTCCGTCGAGCCAACACCCCTAGTTCGCTGGATACACCGGCGAGTACGGAGATGTTCTGCCCCATCTGGTCCTGACTGAACAGTCGGGTGGCGAGCAGCCCGAACTTGTACGAATCAGAGGCCATCGTCGCGGTTGGCTCATGCTTGTGCGGCAGGCTCCACTCTGGCGTCTCGACTTGGTTGAGCACGTCCTGGCCGCGTAGCCGCATGGCGTCACAGTCGATGAGGAAACAACCGGGCTGCTCGATGTCGATGAGGAGATTGTTCGGTGACAGGTCACCAATAACGACCTGGAAGCTGTGCAGCCGGGCGATGACGTCCGCAATCGCCTCGAGTAACTGCAGACGGGTGTACGCGTTCAGGCGGATACCCTTGCGGTTCAGGTAGGCCTGTGGGTTGAGCAGGAACTGCAGCCCGGCGGGTACCTCGGCGCCGTTGTCGCCCCAGGGCATCCAAAACCGGTCCGGAATGCGGCGCATGAGGAAGCCGCTCACCTGGTGGCTGTTGACCACGAGCGCTGCCGGCCATGCAGTGTTCTCGCAGAGCCAGCGGCCGCTGTCCGCGTCGAGTTCGGGTACGAAGGCAACCATTCGGCGCAGCGCGCACG
Organism: Micromonospora sp. NPDC051196; assembly: GCF_040682415.1. Lineage (NCBI taxonomy): Bacteria > Bacillati > Actinomycetota > Actinomycetes > Micromonosporales > Micromonosporaceae > Micromonospora > Micromonospora sp. NPDC051196. Next base: position 261,659 of record NZ_JBFBAY010000006.1, on the reverse strand, counting down.
GGTCGAACGACGTCGTCGGCAAGTACTCCTTGTACGCGGCATCCCAGACTCTGTTGATTTTGACGCGATCCGTGAAGTACACAATTCCCTGGCCACCGTCACCCACCTGGCGTAGCGGGCCCAGTTTTTCCCGGGACACCTCGGGAACGTCGTCCGCCGACATGCGGCTCAGCCCTTGACCGGGTACGGCCAGAGCGCGAACAGGGTCCGATCGTCATCCCACGTGTCGAACGAGAAGTCCAGATCGTTGGCGAACTTCAGCATCGGCGGCACTTCGGTAAGCGCTGCAGCGAAGTGGCCGCCGACCGCGTTCTCACCGTCGCCGAGCGGGTCGCCGAAGCCGTCCGTGCCGACCAGCAGCACCTCGTCGGGGGTGATCAGCCCGGACTTGACGTCGACCGGCGGCACTGCTGGCAGAGCGACGACCTCGTTGCTGACGACGCTCATGCCCCTGCGGTACTTGGTGGGCACGAGGCACCGATAAACCTGCGTTCGGGTGTTCAACATCCATGCGCTGGAATCACCGACCTGTACCAGTTGCACCAGCGGCCCGTCCGGGTGGGGACAAACCAGCCCGGCCACCAGGGTGGTGGCCATCTGCTCGTAGGCCGTGAGCTGGTCGATGTCCGGCAAACCGAGGGAGATCCGGGCCTGCTCGCAGAGCTGCCACGCCGCGGTCTTCAGCAATCCCTCCCAGTCAACCTCCACTTGAGGGGAGTCCAGGCCGTCCGTCATGGCGCCGATCGCTGCGCGACAGACCGACGTGGCGCCGATGTGCGACAGCGGAGCATTGCCCACACCGTCAGCGACCGCGAACAACACCGCCCCGCTCGGTTGGTGCAAGGCGACGGCCATGTCGTCCTGCCGCGGCTCACCGCTGTGGCGGTGCGAGTATCCGCGGGCCGACGCAGCCCGTACGGTGAAGTGCGGGGTACTCCATCCGTCGACGATGTAGTCGGGACGGTACGCAGCCGCCGTTGACGGCTTCGGTGCGAATTTCGGGACCGGCGGCCCTACCACCGGCCGCTGCCACGGGCTGGACACCGGCGCGACTCCCGTGGGAGGTTGCGATGCGGACCTCGGCTGTGCTGGTGCGGCGGGCCCGGCCGGCGCGTTGAGCCCGAGCAGGCCGCGGCCCTGAGGTTCCTCGTTTCGACCCGGTGCGGGCTGCTGTTCCGGCACCGCGGCAGGCAGTTCCACCGAACGCATCTTCTGCTTGCCGCAGTAGATTGCGCCAGGCCCCGGGCTCGGACGGCGAGGCTGGATCGCACCGGAAGGCCGCCGATCTTCGTCGGGCATTTGATGCTTCGGCACTTTCCGTACCCTTCCACGATTTCTACGGAGCAGCCTGTTGAGCCGCCAGACGACGCGTCGAAAGAAGTAGGTCATCGTCAGACCACGTCGATCGCCATCTTGAAGTTCTGCGGCCGTTCGACCACGAGCTGTGGCTGTGCCGACCCGATCGTGTTGCCGGACTTCACGATGCTCTTGGTGAGCGCCGCACAGAACTTGGCAATCTCCGCGCCCAGATCCGACCCGGTCGAGACGAAGGCGTACTCCGGTTTGGTCGCCACCTCCAGCATGGTTTCCGGTTTCACGGCGCCGATCCCGCACGCGATGATGTTGGGGGCGGCTTTCGTGACGCTCTGGTCGACCAGCTGGTTGCGCGTCGTGCGCCAGCCGTCGCCGTCGTTGGGCTGGCCGTCGCTGAGGAAGAACACGGCCGGACGATGCACGGTGTATCCCTGTCCCTTGAGAGAGGCCACATCGGTCGGGATCCGGGCGCGGAGATCCTCGAACACCTTCCCGTACGCGGTGTTGCTACGCGCCGTCAGCTGCGGCAGCTCGTTCTCGTGCCGCAGATCGGCCATCGCCAGCCGCAGCTGCACGTCGTCGGAGAACCCGAGAATGGTGAACCGCACCTTGGCTGCTGCCATCGGCTCGCCGAGCAGCGCGTTGTGCAGCTGGGTCAGACCATGGTTGAGGTCGCCGATGTAGTTCGTCATGGAAGCCGACTCGTCGGCCACCATGTAAATCGGGAGCAGATTCCCGGAGTTCTCCGTCATGTCATTACTCACTCTCCCCGGCACTTGGCCGGACGGGATCAGGTTTCGATTCGTGATGGTCGGCACGGTCAGGAAGCGACCGCCACCCGGAACTGGGGCGGCAGCTCGAACTCAAGGTCCGGTGCGCCGGCCAACAGCGTTCGGCCGTACGTGACCAGGCAACGGGTCAGCGCGTCCCAGTACTCGGCGATCGCGGTGCGGGCGTCGGCGTCAGCCGTCATCACGTAGCCGAACTCGGGCTTGGTGGCGATTGCGGCGATCAGCCCAGCCGTCGCCTTGCCCACGCCACAGGCCACGATTTGCGGGGCGTATCGGTGTGCGGCCGGGTCGGTCAGCCGGGCGTACGGCGTCTGCCAGATACCCTCGTCGACCGCCGGTGCCGCGGCGAGGAGAAAGACCAGCGGCCGGCGGACGGTGATCTGCTGGGCCTTGAGACCGTCGACGTCGGGGGCCATCCGGCTGTACAGCGTCTCGAACGCGTTGGCGTAGCTCGCCGGCCCGCGTGAGGTCAGCCACGGCACCGATGTGGTGCTGTCGACGGCCGCCATCGACAGCCGAGCCGCAACCTGGTCGGCGTACCCCAGCACGGAGAGCCGGATCGCCGGGGCGATGTCGGCCGCCTGGCGCAGGCCGTCGAGAAGCCGCTGCAGCCCATCGCAGAGGTCGTCGAGGTAGGGAGCGGCCTCGGTGGACTCATCGATCAACAGATAGACCGGTTGGACGCCATCGGCGGGTGCCCATACCTTGGTGGCGGGGTCATGTTCGAGCACGACCTGCTCGCGCGGCGGCGGGGCGGTCGGCGTGGCCGGGCCGGACGGGCCTGCCGGCGTCGATGTCGTCAGCACCGGCGGCTGATTCCAACTGCCGGGCCCGGAGATCGCACCCGCCGTGCCGGGCAGGCCGTACGCCTGGGCCGCGCCCTGCACGAACGGCTGGAACTGGCCGGGCTGCACGACACCGTTGTCCATCATGAACTTGATGAACTCGGTGGTTCGCTGACTGTGCACGTCCTGCGCCGCCAACATGGCACGCTCGTGTTCCAGCAACATGCTGGTCACTTTTTCGGTGTCCTCGGGATGCCGGGCGAGGTGCTCGCGGGCCATGTCTACGGCGGTGAGTGCACGCCCGCCGAGCGCACTGCGCTCTTTCTCCAGCGCGGTGTGTCGGCCGGCCTGCACCAACTCCTCCTGTTCGACGTGATGGCGCTTCCGCTGCAGGTCCACCAGGTGCTGATCGGCGTCGGTGAGCAGCGTGCGCTGCGCGTCGCGTCGGGCTCTGAGGTACTGCTCGGTCGCGTCGTCCGGCCGCAGACGGGGCGTCACCTCGAAAATGGTGATCCCGTCCGGCAGCAACACCGGGTTGGCGAACGTGCTTCGGATGGCCTTCTCTGCCGCGCTCGGGTTCTCGACGTCGTACAGGATGGTGACCGCGTCGAGGGCGTGACCCAGGTAGCCGTAGACCACCGGCAGGGCGTCGCGGATGTTGCGCCGGACGATCTCGCACGGGTCGTGTACCCGAAAACCGACGTTCACGGTGGCGATGAAGTAGTGCCCGTCGCGGGTGCGCAGGGGCGTGCTGGCCAGCTCTGCGGTACGGCGATGGTCGCCCATGTCCACGTCGTACCGGGTCCGGCAATCGGTGAACAGTCGCTGGCTGAGCGACAGGGTGCGGCCGGAGTAGAAGACGAGCTCGCCCGAGGCTGTCGCATATACCGCCGCGACACTGGGGTCACGGTTGGGTTCCGGGCGGAACCCGCGCTGGACGGTCGTCTGACTCTGGACGAGCGGCACGGAGTTGGTCATCGGGACCCGTTCCTCTTCGCGAGTTCGGCTTCGACGGCGTACGCGGTCAGCATCTTGGGCTGCAGGTTGTCGGGCGCCAGCCATTGGCTGAGCTGGTGGCGTAGGTTCAGTTCGACGGCGTCGAACCGGCCGACCGAGCCGGGCAGCGCGGCCAGCATGTTCGCGAACGCGCCGCGCACGTCGGCGTCGGCCTCGGCCAGGTCGGCCCAGCGGGCGAGCACCCGAGCGGTGGTGTCAGCCAGCAGGCCGGACTGGATCACCCGGTGCCACATCGCCAGCAGCTTGTCGCGTAGCTCGGGGCGCTGGTCGGCGATGAACAGCAGCATCGGCCAGGTGCCGGCGTCTCCGGCAGGCTCCGAAGTGAGGTTCTCAGCCAGCGCCAGGAAGACGTAAGTGCCGCTGAGGGCCCGCCGGTCGTCGAACAACCAACTACCGACGCGGCGCAGCACGCGCGTCGCGTTGCCTGCCTCGTCGGCGAGCAGCAGGTCGGCCAAGCTGTCGGCGACACCCTTGGCCACCCGGCGGTCATCGATCGTGGTGAGGCGTTCCAGCACGTTCAGCGCGCGGTCAGGGTTGTGGACACCGAGGGCCGTGCCCCACACCCGCGCGGCGGTGGCCTGGCCCAGGCGGTTGTTCTCGTTGCCGTACCAACCGGCCACCACCGACTCGACCAGCGGGCGCATCCGAGGGCTGCCGGCCGGCACACTCAGCGCGTTGGCCGCCACGTCACGCAGCCAGAACTTGTTGTCGATGCCCATCGGTGCGATGGCGTTACGGTGCACGAAGTCGAACGCCTGCTTGGCGAAGACACCCAGCGCGGTGGCCGTCCAGATCCGGACGTCCTCCGACGGGTTGTCCGCAAGGTCGAGCAGCCACCTGATCAGCGGAACCTGGATCCGGTACTCGCTCCATACGCGGGTCAGCACGGCCGCGGCGTAGTCCTCGCCGACGTACTCCATCACCTCGGCCGGGGCGGAACCGAACGGCCCGCGCACAGTCGTGGTGCGGATCCGCGCGCGCAGCAGCCGCAGCAACTCGCCACGGGTCGCCCAGAACGGGTCGCGCCACGGTGGGCGAGGGTGGTCGCCTTCGGAGCCGTCGTGCGGGCCGTCGAGACGATCGGACAGGTGTCCGGCGGCGTAGACGACCATCTCGTAAGGCAGGCCGTTGAGCACCGCCAAAGCGATGGCCAGGCATCGGGTCTGCACGTCGGGCAGACCGCCGAACCAGATCTCGAAGTCCTCGGTGGCGCGCTCGGCCCAGCGGCGTTCAAGTCGTTTCAGGTCGACGGTTGCGCCGTCGAGCTCCTGGCCGATCATCAGGGCGAGGTCGGCGGCGGCCTTCATCGACCGGTCGGCGGCGAACACCCGCTCGGTGAATGCGGCCAATTCAGGCTCGGTGAGCAGCCGTTCGATCGTGTCTTGTGACCGGCCGAGCGACCAGGCGAGGTGCGCAGCGAGCACGGTGGTCTGTTTCTGGGGCGGTGGAAGCGTGACGACGTACTTGGTGAGGTCGGGGTCTCCCAGTGCCGCGTCGGCGGTGACGGTGAGCACCAACCGGGCGTCGCTCTTCTCCAGCGTGGTTTCGAGCTGCTGCAGCACCCAGCCAGGCACATGACCCCAGGCGAGCGGCTCGCAGAGGAGGAAACCGGCGGCGTGGGGGAGGGGATCGTCGCTCTTCGCGTCGTTCTCCAGCCAGTGGCCCAAGCGGCGCAGGTCCACGTTGCGGTCGAGGTTGAAGATGCGGCGGTCGGGTGGCGATTGCAGCATCTTGATCGCCGCCGCGACTTTGCCGTGGCCGGGATCGGCGCGCAGCACGACGACTCGCCGATCACCGACGGCGCTGCGTACGCTGTCCCAGCCGTCCGGGGCGACGAACGCGTGTCGCACTGGCTCACTCATCCAGGCGGCGAGTGCCTGTAGCGGGGCGGGCTCGGCGTCGCCCAGGGCGAACACCAACTTGTCACCGCCGACCATGTCGCCCGCAACCTTGATCCGAGCGTTTTCGATACTTTGCTGCCGCTGGCGCCCGGCATGGCCCTCGACCCGCGAGGCGTCCGGGTCAGTCGAGTCGACTGTGGTCTTGAACTGGCCTTCGGCGGTGAAGTCGGGCAGCACCGGCTTCGGTACGGGTGGCTGCCCGGGCGTGGGCGGATCGCTTTTGTCGGTGGGCGCCCGACCTGCCGGCGCAGGTCCACTCGGCCCGGGTGCCGCAGTAGCAGGAGCAACAGGCCTGGCGGTAGCGCCTGACGCAGCGGGGGCAGTGGGCGCGGTCGCAGCCTGGGCGGGAGCGGGACCCGGATCAGTCGACGTCATAAGCCCTTCCCATTGACGGTCTTGTTGCCGACGAACTGGTCTCCTTGCACCGTGATCTCAGTGCTGCCGTTGAAGACGAACCCGCTCTGACCGGCTGACTCCCTCGGCTTCGACGTCGGCCGCGCGTCGGTGCCCGTCGATGAAGGAGGTGGCGGGGCCGTAACACCTGGCGGGTATGTGAAGCCGGGCACCTGGATCCAGGCGGTCTCGCCCCGCAGCTCCTTGGCGTCGATCGCGACCCGCTCGAAGGTCGAGGAGTCGACCGACCGGTAGTCGTGCCGAATGACGTCGTCGAAAGCCTGTCGGGAAACGATCAGTGCCAGGTTCGCCCCGTCCGCTGCGGCGAGGGCGGCTTTGAGCGGCGGTGCGTCGACGAGCCGCGCGGTAGTGTTCACCGCAGTGCCCACCCAGCCCTCGCCGTCGTGTTCACACATGCCGTGGTGGACCGCCACGCGCAGCCGGATCCGGGCGATCTCCGAGCTGGTGCGTGCCTTTTCCCGCAGCCCATTTACCAGTTCCTGGACGAACCGGCCAGCTAGTTTGAGTACCGCCACGTCTGGATCGATCAGCAGAATGCCGTCGCCGCGATCCTCTTGGTCGATGCGGGTGGGATCGAAACCTGCCTCGGTCAGCGCGGTTCGGACGACCTGATAGAGGTCGGCGCGTACCTGACGCTGGACGGGATTGGGTCGACTGCCGAAGCCCTCGATATCGACGAGCGCGACCGCATGAAACGCCGGTTCGGGCATGCAGGATCCTCCGGGAAATTGCTGACGGACAACACTGTGAGCAGTGCGCTTCGTCATGAACAGGCCATCTGGCGTACTCGCCAGGGTTTTCCGGCCGGTGATGCGGTTTCAACCTAGGCCGCGATCGTCATTCTCGCTCTCAGCTACAAGCACATGACGGAACGCATGATCGGGTGGCATGCTCCACTGCCGGGGCGGATGCCGTCCAACCCTTCTGGTGCTTTCTGTCACCCTTGGACGATTCGAACCCGATGACCGACTGACAAGGGCAGGGCCGTCGGGTTGAGTGGGATAACCGTCTGAGTCGGACTGTGTGCACCGGTCACCGGATCGACCGACGACATCGCGATGTGGACGCAGTCCTGAACGCCGGGTAGCAGGAAGAGCAGCTTCTTGATCGTGGATTCGTGGACCGCTTCGCCGAAGGGCCAGCCCGTGCCGTCCTCGCCACCGGTGATCGGGTGTAAGAAGGCGTACAGTGCCTGCTCCGCCCGTGCTCGTACGTCCAGCGGGTCGGCTCCGGCCACGGTGGCGATCTCGGCGGCCACCTCGATGCCCTGGTAGTGCGGGGGCGTCACGTACAGCCGGGCGGCGAGCAGGCGCCGCTCGTCGAGGTATTTCCGAACCGCCTCGAACGTCGTCTCGGACGGCTGTAGATCTGCGAGGGACGGCCGGTCCTGCCTTGCCAGTGGCGGCGTGGCCACGAGCAGCAGCTGAACGGCGCCGGACTGCTCGTCAGCGACGCAACGCACCCGGGCCAGCGACGGGTCGGCCCGCCAAGCGAGTTCCTCGTGATCGGCGGGGGTGACCGCCCGGTCGCCGGCTTTCAGCAGGCCGGGAGCTCGCCGCCACAGGTCTGCCTCGGTCTCCGCGTCGCATCCGCCCGTCGCAGGATCCGGGTTCTCCACGCGCACACCGGGTAGGTCCAAGCCGAGCTCGCGCAGTGCCCCGGCCGGGACGTTGCCAGCAGCACCGCCGCCCGTCCAGTAGCCGCGGACACGGACCAGAGCACCCGCCGGCGGCACCGGGCCGATGGCCTGGCGTGACCCGTCGGGGTTGCTCACGGCCGGGGGGAAGGCGATCTCTCCGGCCGCCACGTCGTACTGGACGTGGTGGTCGCCGGGCCCGCTCGTCGCGAAGGACTCGACCGGTTCCCAGGGCTGCCAGCCGTCGCCGTCCCAGGTTTCCACCACCGGTAGCTGGCCCGGCACGACGGCCGGCCGTTCCCGCAGGCGGAAGCGCTGGCCGCTGGTGCCGTCGCTGATCCCGAGCGGCTCCTCGGCAATGCGGCGAGCATGCACGGCGAGGAGCACCGCCTCGGCCGTGCGCGCTCGCACTTCACCTGACACTCGTCCGCCGGGTAGGCGAAGCCACGCGGCCTCGACTCCGTCGAGCCGGTGCCGGACGTGGCTGGGCGGCGTCTCCAACAACAGTGCCTCACCCGAGGCGGGCCGGCGGCGGCAGGTCTGCCACTGCTGGCCGTCCCAGAAATCGCTCGTCGTCGTGCCGGTCACACCGGTTAGCTCCACGGTCGTTCCGCCACCCGGCTCGGCTAGGCCGATCAGCAGCCCGGTGGGATGGTCGAGCACGTGGGTCACCCGGTTGGGGTGTATCCGCAGGTCCCGGACCGTGGTGAACGGCGGTGTGCCGGGGTCGAGTCCGACCTCCGTGCCGGCCGGGACCTCAAGCGGTGCGGTCAGCGGTGTCTCGAAGGTGAGGCGTATGTGAGTGTGCGCGGCGTGTGGCCCTCGTAGCCGTAGTCCAACCAGTTCCAACAGTGGCTGCCGCAGGCGTCCGGAGAGCGCACCGAGCCGGTCGTGGAGGTGATCGACGAGCAAGGCGGCAGACACCAGCACAGCGTCCTCGTCAGCGCTGATCGGACGGTTGGCTCCCGTGTCGGTGAGCCGTCGGCGCAGTTCGGCGCGGGCCTGCTGCACGAGATCGGGGAAGCGGCGATCGTCGAAGAGAAAACGCCGATCGATCATTCGTTATCCACCTTCTAGACGCGAAAAACCGGGCCGAGAGGGCTCTGTCGCATCACCGACGGACCGAGGCTGTTCACCCACAGATGATGTAAGCACGCTATTGCTCTGTCCGTCGACTGTGGGGTGTGGCGTGGTGTCCGATGCTGTATGGCCGGTGGTGCTGACTCCCGAGGACACCTCTCTCGAACCAGGAGACTGGCAGTGGGGTGAACAGAGTCGCTTGCTCGTGCGCCTGCTACAGGCGTACGACCTCGACGCTCGGCAGCGGGTACTGCCACCAGAATCCGGCGAGAAGGGTCTTGCCACCGAGATCATCCTGGTGCTCAGCGGCTCCGGCGCGGTTGGTGCTGCCACGACCGTCTTGCTCACCTGGCTCAACGCGCGCAGTACCCGACGACTGACACTGACCGTGGGCAGCGGCGCGGACAGGCGAACCGTGAAGGTGGTCGGCGAGGGACTGAGCGACAGTTCCATGCGAGCTGCTCTGCTTGCCGCACTCGGCCACCAGGACATGGCGGACGGTGCCGACGGCGACGCGGCCGAGGGTTTGCAGCCGGCCGAGGAGCAATGACGGCTGATCGCCGGTACCGCGCCCTGCTGCTCGGCAATTGGGAGTTCCCGCGCGAGCCGGCCGTGTTGCGGAATCTCGCCGGGCCGGCGACCGATGTGGTACGGCTGCGCGAGGTGCTTACGAACCCGGATTGCGGCCTGCACCGTCCCGAGGACGTGGTGGTGCGCACGAACCTCGAGATCTCACCAATGCGCGAGGAGATCGAGATGTTCCTCGGCGAGGGTGAACCTGGTGACCAACTTCTGCTCTATTACTCAGGGCACGGGTGGAAGGAGGACGACGGTGAGTTGTACCTGTGCGCCCGCGATACCACCCGCAGGGCCATCCAAAGCACCACGATGAGCGCCGCAACCCTGGCCCGCCAGGCGGAGGCGAGCCGGGCCTCCGCCAAGATCGTCGTGTTGGACTGCTGCAACTCCGGCAACTACCGATTCAAGGGACCGGCCTCCGGTCGAGTGTTCGACGGTAAGGGCGTCGCTGCGCTGACCAGCTCTCAGCCCGATCTGCCGAGCCGCGACGCGGCTGTCCTGGGCCAGCCCAGTCAGTTCACCGGTCATCTGATCGCCGGGCTGGGCGGTGCCGCGACGGGGCGCGACGGTTTTCTGCTGCTCGACGACCTCTACGACTATGTGCACCAGCGCATGAGGGTCGAGGGCGCGATCCGGCCCACATACCGCAACAAGCTGATCGGCTTGGTGGCCCTGGGCCGTACCCGTACCGTTCGCAACGTGGAGGCCGAGCACGGCCCGAGGCGTCTGCACGAGGCACTGCGGCTGGAACCGGCCAATCGTGCCGCAGCGAAGAGATTGTTGCGCCGGCTCAGCGACGAGGGTGGCGGCTGGGGCGTCCTGGCGGGAATGCGGCTCGGTGATCTTGCGACGGCCGACGGCGACGACGTGACGGCCGCGGAGGCGTACGCCATGGTTGTCGAGGCCGGTGACCCACGCTGGGCCGCCGAGGCCGCATGCCGCCGAGGCGCGCGGCTCGCCGCGATGGGCGACGCCGGCCGGGCTGCACAGGCCTGGCGGCAGGCCATCGAGTTCGACGATCCGCCCTGGTCGCCGCTCGCGGCCCGCGAGTTGGGGCGCCTGCTCTGCGATGACCCGGCGACGACTTCGGTCGGGCTCGGCTATTACAGTCAGGCGCTGGCCGGCCTGGACGATCCGGGCTTGATGCTTGAGGCCGGCGACGCGCTACGCAACGCCAGCCGGCACGACGAGGCCCGAGCGCTCTATCGGCGTCTCGCCGGCCGGCGCGACCCACCGTGGCCGTCGATCGGCGCCGAACGGCTGTCCGGGCTGCCGCCACCGTGGCCGCCATTAAGTGACGACAGCCATCCACCGACCAGTGCACGCTGAGGTGGATCGCCCACGATCTGACAGTGGCGTCGTCGCCGGTGCTGAACGAGCGGCTCCGCGCCGGGTCCGCCCGCACGCCCCGTTACCGGGCGGCGGGCGGACGCCGTCCGCGCTCAGAGGTCGTAGCCGCCGGAGACCTCGATGTTCTGCGCGGTGATCCAGCCGCCCGTCTCGTCGAGCAGGGCGGCGATGACCTTGCCGATGTCGTCGGGTTCGCCGATGCGGCCGAGGGCGGTCTTGGCGGCGAGCATCGGGATCACCTCCGGGTACGCCTCGAAGCCCACGACGCCTGATGCGTCGGAGAGCCGGGTACGCGTCGGCCCCGGCGAGACGGCGTTGACCCGGATGCCACGAACGGCGAACTCCTTGGCCATGTAGCGGGTCAGCACGTTCAGGCCGCCCTTCATCGTGGCGTACGCGGAGTAGCCGGCGTCCACGAGGCCGGTGGGCAGCGCCGAGTTGCTGCTGACGTTGACGATGGCGCCACCGTCGGCGAGCAGTGGCAGCAGCGCCTGGGTGAGGAAATAAGGCCCCTTGAGCAGCACCCGCATGAAGTGGTCGAACAGTTCCTCGGTGGTGTCCTCGAACATTGCCATTCCGCCGAAGCCGGCGTTGTTGGCCAGGTAGTCGAAGGTGTCGCGCTGCCAGGTGCCGCGCAGTGCGGTGACGACGGCCTCGCGGAAGGGCGGGAAGGTCTCGCTGTGGCCGACGTCCAGCCGGAGCGCGACGGCCGTGCCGCCTTCCTTCTCCACGGCCGCCACCGTGTCCTGCGCGCCGGCCTGGTTGCCGCTGTAGGTCAGGATGACGCCCGTGTCGCGCTTGGCGAGTTGAATTGCCGTGCTCTGGCCGATGCCGGAACTGGCACCGATGACGATCGCGACCCGCATGCTACCCACCTGTTCATTCATGGAGCTTGTATCTGCTCCCGGCGATTCGTGTAGGTCCATCTGATCAGCCTGAACAGGGGATTCATTAGAAGGATGCTCGCGCTCTCTTGCCTGATCCTCTTATTTCAGGAAGACAGGATCCGTGCTTGAATCACCGGGTGCGGCTCGACGAACTGCGGGAGTTGCTGGCCCGTCACGCCCGCCCCGACGCCACCACCGCCATCGACGGCGTGCTGATCGGCCGGGCCGAGCAGGCGCACCTGCCCTCGGCGTCGATGTCCGGCACGGTGCTGGCGCTCATCGCCCAGGGCGCGAAGACTCTCGCCCTCGGCGACCGGGTGTACGAGTACCGCGCCGGTCAGTACCTGATCGCTTCGGTCGACCTGCCGGTCATCGGCCATTACACCGAGGCCAGCCGAGAGCGGCCGGCCCTCGGGTTCGGCCTCGTCCTGGAGCCGGCGGCGATCGCCGACCTGCTGCTCGACACGCCACCGGGAAACTTTCCCCGGGCGCACGGCGCGCCGTCCGCGCTCGCCGTCAGCGACGCCCCGGTCGAGCTTGTCGACGCCGCGGTACGGATGCTGCGGTTGCTGGAGACGCCCCGCGACATCCCGGTGCTCGCCCCCATGATCAAGCGGGAGATCCTGTGGCGCCTCATGACGGGGCAGCAGGGCGAGACCGTCCGCCAGATCGGCCTGGCCGACAGCAACATCGCGCACGTCAGCCGCGCGGTGCGCTGGATCCGCGACAACTACCGGGAAGCGTTTCGGGTGGAGGAGGTCGCCCGGATGTCGGGCATGAGCCTGTCCGCGTTCTACCGCAACTTCCAGGCCGTCACCGCGATGAGCCCCATCCAGTTCCAGAAGCAGATCCGCCTCCAGCAGGCCCGGCTGCTGCTGGCCACCCACCCCGACGACGTCACCGGCGTCGGGCACGCAGTGGGGTACGACAGCCCGTCACAGTTCAGCCGCGAGTACCGCCGCCACTTCGGCGCCCCACCCAGCCAGGACGCCACCCGTCTCCGGCGCACGGCGCTCACCCCCGCGCCCGCCATGCCGTAGCGGTCGATCCGGTCGCCAGGGCACGTCTCGTCGGCTACGTGGTGGCCCACGACGCCGCCGCACGCTGCTGGCACGGGCGGTTGCCCATCCCGAGGGGTGGTGGTCGACGAGTCGGCCGCTCAGAACATCCTCAAGAAATCCCGCACCGTCGGCCGCTGGCGGCACGGCTAGCGTGTGCTGTCCTCACCGTGCCACTCCCTGCTCTGGAGCTTTCATGAGAGACAGACGGACGAGCATTTTCGCCGTCCTGCTCGCTGCGTCCCTCGCGGCGACCCTTGCGCCCGCGCCCAACGCCTCCGCGACCAGCCTCGCCGAGGAGGGCTTCCAGCCGAGCATCACCTACGACCTGTCGGTGAACGACGCCGAACGGGACGCCATTCACGCGGAAGTCGAGGCGCTGGCCGGACGTGTCAACAGCGCACGGGCGGGGGACGGCACCTACGACCCGCTCAGCCTGGTCGGGGCGATGCTGGACGGGTCGAGCTACGACTCCATCTCCCGAGGCGGTACGGCCGCGACGGCGTACCCGTTCCCGGTCAGCAACACCCCGGCCAACCAGTACGAGTACGACCGCAAGGTCGCCAAGCTCGCCTGGGTGGTCAAGCTGGCCACCGACCTGGGTTTCCCGGTGGTCGTCCAACGCCAACCCGACAAGTACGTCTACGCGGAGATCGGTGATCCGGACGCCCCGGAGATGATCATGGCGTTGAGTCACCTCGACTCGCCGACGGCTTCCGTTTCGGCAGCCCAGCTGGCTCGCTGGCGGGACGCCGATGGCAATCTCGGCACTCCTGGTGCTTACCACTCGCCCTACATCAAGGACGGCTGGGTCTACGGGGCGGGCATTCAGGATGACAGCGGCCCGACGCTGGCGACGCTGCTCGCCGCCAAGGCGCTGCTGGAGGCCGGACTGCCCATGGACCGACGGATCCGCATCGTCATGGGAATCTACGAAGATGGCGGTCCCGGCACGCCCACGGCGGCGAACACCGCCACCTTCCAGTCCATCCCGTACAACTCGAACCCGAGCTTCTACGACAACTGGGCCTACAAGAACCTCAATCGGGAAGAGACCCCGATCGCGGCCTACACCTCCGACTCGCGGTTCCCGGTCATTGTCGGAAACTCCGGATCGGTGACCCCGTCGGTGTCGATGGACCTGTCCGCCGACCGTACGAAGGCCTTCCGGCTGACGGACGCGACCGCCGGCGTCACTCTGCGTGAAGGCGATCCGACGCTCAAGGACATCGCCTACGGCAGCACCACGCAGATCGCCTCGCGGGCCATTTTCACCCTCGACGTGGCGGGGGCCGACTCCGCCGAGCGCGACCGGTTCGTGTCGGCGATCACCGCTGCTGCGACCACGAAGGGTTGGCTCCCGGCCGCTCCGCGTACCACGCCCAAGGTGCAGACCACGATTGCCGGCGACTCGCTCACGCTGGAGATCAACACCGATGTGGCGATGGAGATGCCGACCCCGCAGTATGGCAAGAATGCCGTCGTGTGGGGAATGTTCCTCCTTTCCAAGGGGCTCGGCGCCTTGGGAAGCACGGCTGACGACATGCAGTTGAAGAAGGCTGCCGACGGCATCGCGGACCTGTTCTTCCGCGACGGTGTCGAAGGCGAAGCCTATATCGGCAAGTACATGGGAATCCCGGCGAACCTGTTGCGCAACCCGAACAACGGCACGCCGAACCTGACCCTGGCCCTCATGGCAAACATCAATTCTGAGACGCCGAGAAGCTTCTACACGGACGCCTCCGGCAACCTCAGCATGCCGATGTACGTGCGCAGCATGCACGTCACCGCGGCTGACTCCGGCCAGGCGACGGCTGCGGTCACGGCTGCCTTCCAGTCGAAGGGTTTCACCATCGGCAACCTCGGCTCGCCCATCGGCGCCGGGTTGTACGTCACCCACGACAACCCGCTGACGGCTCTTCAGTTCGGCAGCTACCGGGCCTCGATGGACCACAACCCGGAGGAGTTCGCGGATCCCCATTCCCTCAGGGACGTGGTCTATCCGCAGGGCACGACCGGTGGCACCCTCGCCAGCAACTTCCGCAACAAGATGACCGCTTTCGGCGCCGTCCTGCCGGGTAACGAGCGCTGGTGGCACACGGCAAACGAGCGGATGAAGGTCGACTCTGCAGTGCAGATGACCAAGATCATGGCCGATGGCATGCTGGAGATGGCCCGCTACTCCGGGCCCGCCGGTGCCAAGTTCATGTGGGCAGACATGCCAGGGCTGAACGCCGACCGCTCGGACCTCGACCTGCTCGACGTCACGATTGGAACCTTCAAGGACGCGTCGGCCGCTGTCGGCACGAACCAGCTGGGCAACCAGGCCCTGCTCGGTGCCACCTCGTTCAACATCCCGATGTGGAACGGGCGGGGCAACTCGGCCCCGACTGCGTCGGCTTTCGCACTGGGGCACGCCCCGGGAGGGGTCTACCTGCCCCTGACCGACCCCGAGTACCTCAACAGCACGTACGTGGCGCCGATGCGTCTGGAGTTCAAGGTGGAGCGCCCCGACCACATGTCGGACGCGGCCTGGGCGAAGTTCGTGGCCGGTGGCTACGGCGACTTCCAGTTCAACATCCTGGTCGGCGACAGGGTCGTGCCGCTGGCCGTTCCCGCCGGGCAGAGTGCGGACAAGTACTTCTTCTCGCGCATGTCGGCCACCAACCCCGACGCCATCTACCTGTCGGTCAACCTCGCGATCACCGACGCACCGTACAGCGGGGTGCGGACCGTCCTCGCGGATTCCAAGACGGACCTGTACACGGTCAATCCGGCGTTCCTGGCCTCGAACCCGGATCCGTTCCCCGGGCGTGGGGCGATCGAACAGCGAGGCTTCTTCCTGTTCGGTGACGGGGAGAAGAACGCGGAGTTCTCCTCGCCCGACGCGGTCTACGTGACGGTTGCCAACGCGGTCGTCGATGCAAAGCCCGCGGCAGTGGTGAAGAAGTTGAAGGGCAACACGAACGAGTTGACCATCACGGTGCAGCAGACGCATGTCGACGGCAGCGAGTCTGCGGTGACGGCCACGTTCACCATCAACAACAACGCCGCTGGCACCTACACCGTCGGCGATCACAAGGTGTACGTCGACACCAAGGGCAACACCCAGGTGCGGTCGATCGCCATCGTGTGACGCCGCAGTGTAAAGCACGTTGACAACGGCGTGGACCACTTCCATCGGTGGTGGTCCACGCCGTTGCGCGTGGGTTGGCGCGGCTGCTCCGCGGACAACCGCCGGCACATCGAAGCCCGAGCCCGGTCCAGCGAGACGGTGGTGTGAGTACCGACGGATTCACCGCGACGCCCGCCTTCGTCATCGATCTGCACAGGTCCGCGCCGCCCGACGATCGACGGCAGCGGATGCCTTTCGGGTACGCCGAGAAAGGGCTCATCCCGGTACGGTGACCTCCTTGCCCGCCATGCGGTAGTGGCGGGTCCGCCCGCCGTAGCTGCCAGCTGAGGGCATGTCTGCGTATCTCGGCCACGGCGGTCGCGGTGGGCGCGTCGACCCGCCGGACCCGACGGAGGACGCAGCGGACGCAGCCCGATGCCCGCCTCGGGCTGCGTCCGGACCGGCGGGCACGATGAGTTCGTCTGAGTAGGGATGCTCAGGGCGGACACCGTCCGCGGTCTCAGGTGTCGGCCCGTCGGCATCGCGAGGATCATGGCATGGCCGATCTGCCGCACCGACACCTCGCTCTGCGTACCACTTCTTCACCGCTGCCGGCCGTGGCCGCGCGTGGCCGGCAGGCCGTGCTGGCCCCCCTCGGGCGCGCGGTCGCCGCGCTGAGCCGGCTCGTCAGCCGCCACCCCGCCGGATGGCGGTGGATGGCGCGGCGACACCATCCGGCCCTGGACACGCTGGCTGCGGCACACGCGCAGTCCGTCTGCGTACGGGCCGCCCGGCAGGTGCCCGCCTACCGGGCCTTCCTGCGCGCCCGGCCGGCCGGTGTGCGTCGTCGGCTGTCGGATTTCCCGGAGACCGACAAGGTCGGCTACGTGGTGGCCCACGACGCCGCCGCACGCTGCTGGGGCGGGCGGTTGCCGACCCGTGGGGTGGTGGTCGACGAGTCGGCCGGCTCGTCCGGGCGGCCGTTCAACTGGCCTCGTGGGGACCGGGAACTGCGGGCGGTGCACCGGGACATCGCCGGCTACACCGGGCTGGTCTTTCCGATGCGTCGACCGTTCGTGATCAACGCCTATTCGATGGGGGCCTGGGCGACCGGGACGACGACCGGCGCCGCGATGGCCCGGGTCGCGATGGTGAAGAACACCGGCCCGGACCTCGGGAAGATCGTCGACACGCTCCGCGAGTTCGGCCCGGACTTCGACTACCTGGTGACCGCGTACCCGCCGTTTCTCAAGCATCTGCGCGACCGGCTCGACGCCGAGGAGTTCCCCTGGTCGCGGTACCGCATCTACGCCAGTTGCGGAGGTGAGGGGATGACCGAGGCGCTGCGCGACTACCTGGAGCAGCGGTTCGCGCTGGTGCGGTCGGCGTACGGGGCCTCGGACCTGACCATCGGCATCGGCGCGGAGACCCGGTTCACCGTGTGGCTGCGGCGACGGTTGCAGAACGACCGCGCGCTGCGGGTCGAGTTGCTCGGCGCCGACGAGCAGCGGCTGCCCATGGTGTTCCAGTACAACCCGTTCGCCACCTACCTGGAGACCAATGAGCAGCGGGAGCTGGTCTGCACGGTCACCGGTGACGTGCTCCAGCCCCGGCTGCGCTACAACATCGGTGACGAGGCGCTGCTCGTGCCGTACCGGCGGATCGTCGAGTTGGCGCACGCCGACCCGGTACGCCGGGCCGAGTTCCGCACCGCCGTCTCCGTCGAGCGGATGACTCTGCCGGTGTTGCTGCTGTTCGGTAGGCGTGACTCCACGGTCTCCTACCTGGGGGCCAACCTCTACCCCCAGGACGTCGAGTACGGCCTCTACGCCGGCAACTCGTACGCCGCCGAGATCAATCGCTTCTGTCTGGCGCTGGTCGAGGACGCGGCGCTGGAGACCCGGCCGGTGATCCACATCGAACTGCGCCGCCCGCTGCCCGCCTCGCAACACGAAGCCCTTGCGGCCGCCTGCCGCAGCGGGGTACGCCGGCACCTCACCTCGGTCTCCCGTGACTTCGCGCAGTCCCTCGTGGAGGACCCGACCGCCGGTGACCTGCGGGTGGAACTACACGAACCCGGCAGCGGCCCGTTCGCCGGCGAACAAAAGATCAAGAACGTCTATCTGGTGAGGTGACCATGCGTACCCGTGACTTCTCCCGCGCCCCCGCGCAGGCCCGCGCCGGCGCCATGTTCATCGGCGCGACCCGCTACACCAACCCCCTGGTCCTGCTGCGGCTGGCACCGGCCTGGTTCCGGATGCTGCGCGACATGCGCCGGATGTCCGGCTACTGCTGGCACACCGTCTACTGGCAGTTCCCGTTGACGCTCGGCACGATCGCCTTCTTCACCGACCGCGACGCGATGCTGCGCTTCGCCCGGACCCGCCACCACCGCCGGTTGATGGTCTGGCTGACCGACGGCACCCGCAACGCGACCGCCGGCTTCATCCGGCTCTACACCGCTGCGCCGGACGGATACTCCAACGGCACGTGGCGAGCCGAAGGCCCGGAGATGGGACACATCACCACCTTCACCCCCATCGGTGCGGAGACGATCGGGCCGGAGGTCGTGCGGTGAACACCCGGTTCGAACGGGTCACCGGTCGCCGGGACCTGCGGGAGTTCCTCACGCTCACCGATCGGCTGTACACGGGCGAACCGCGTCACGTGCCCACCCCACGCCAGCAGATCCGGCGGTGGTGGCGCGACGGCGTGCCGATGTACCTGCTGCGTAACGCCACCGGCACGGTGATCGGACGCACCACCCTGCACACCGACGCGGCCTTCGACGCCAAACTCGGTCGCCGCTGCCAGCTTTTCGGGCTCACCGAGTTCACCGAGCCGGCCGCCGGGCCGCTGTTCGACGCGATCACCGCGTACGCCGACGCCGACCGGGACCTGATCTTCGGCCCGGTGGCGCTGCTACCCAACCAGGCCGGTGGGGTGATCACCTCCGGGTACGCCGACCGGGGCTTCGTCGACAGCGCCTGGAACCCGCCGCACTACGTGACCGCCTACGAGGCGTACGGGTTTCACCGCCGCTTCGAAGCCGACACCTGGATCTGCCCCGTGCCCGCACCGGCGCAGCCGAAGCCGTCGACGTACATAAAATCGGACGGCATACGGCTCGAAGTGCACCGAGGTGACCTGCGGCGCCTCGACGAGCAGCTCGACCTGCTGCGCGGGATGCTGAACGACTCCTTCGCCCAACTCGGCTACTACACCCCGATCTCCGCCGAGCAACTACGGCGGCAGACCGACGGGCTGGCATACCTGCTGGACGAGTCGTTGCTGCTCTACCTGACCCGCGACGGCGCTGCGGTGGCGTTCGTGCTCTGCGTACCGGACATCAGCGAATTCCTGGCCGGCGTCCGCGGCGACCTGCACCCGGTCAACCAGCTGCGGTTGCTGGCCGCCCGTCGCCGTTACCGGCGGGAGGCAGTGCTGATCATCAAGGGCGTCGTGCCGCAGTACCAGGGACACGGCTACCAGCGGCTGCTCTCCGCCCACCTGCACCACAACCTGTACGCCGCCGGCTACACCACCCTGCGCAGCACCTACGTCGAGCGGGACAACCCGGCATCGGCCGCCCAGTACCGGCGCCTCGGTGGTCGCCCGCTGCACGGGTACACCTTCTACGCCAAGGAGCGATAGGTGGACCTCGACGCGTTCCGCGCGCTCGAACCGCTGTGCTGGCGGGCCCCGAGCGCCCACAACACCCAGCCGTGGCGGCTACGGTACGAACCCGAGGCGATCCGCGTCGGATGGACCGCCGCCCACACGCTGCCAGCAGGTGACCCCACCGGTCGCGACCTGCGACTGTCCCTCGGCGCCTTCGTCGAGACCTGCCTGATCGTCGCGGCCGACGCCGACCTGCACCTGCAGTACGTCGCCGATCACGAGGACCAGTGGGTGGGTTGGCTACAGCCGGCCGAGGACCGCTACCCGACCCCCTTCCGCGCCACCGACGTGTGGGAACGCCGTACCGACCGGGGTCGGTTCTCCGCCGGTCCGGACCCGGAGGCGCTCGCGGCGGTGGACCGGGAGGCCCGGCAGGCCGGCGGCGAGGTACGGGTGGTGCCGCAGGCCGACCGCCTCAGTGCCCTCCTGCGCACCGCCGACCGTCACCTGTACGCGGACCCGGCGGTCACCGCCGAGTTGCGCCGTTGGCTTCGGCTCGATCCGACGCATCCGAACTACCACACCGACGGGCTCACCGACCGCTGCCTCGCCCTGTCCCGGCCCGTCGCGATGGGGCTAGGTGCGGCGCTGGCCGCGTACCCGGTCCTGCGTCCGCTGGGTCTGCCCCGACTGCTCGCGGCCGCCGACGACCCACTGGCCCGTGGTGGCACCGTGCTGGCCCTGGTCGCCCCCGACCGTCTCGACCAGGCCGGGCAGATCGAGTTCGGACGGGTGCTGATGCGGTGCTGGTTGACGCTGCACACGGCCGGGCTGGCTACACATCCGCTGAGCCAGCTGATCGACGTGGCCGTCACCCGCACGACCCTCGGCACGCTGCTGGACGTAGCGCCGGACCGGCTGTTGCACGTCACACGGGTGGGCCGACCCACCCGGCCCGCGCCTCGGTCGGCGCGCCGGGTCGCAGGCGGTGGACCGACCTACGGTCCGACCTGACCGTCGCACCGTGTCGCGTCCGGGGCGACTGCATCGGCGGTGGATGATCTCCACAGTCACTGGCATAGTCGGGCATGCCGGGCTGAGGGGAGACAGGGTGCCGCGCCATCCAGACACCACAATCACACCGAACACCGTCCTCAGCACTGCCCGGAAGCGGACGCCCTCACCGATACGGCCTGGCCAGTGCATGTCCCGCACCGAGTTGGCTGACGCCGTCAACGCTTCGCTCGACTTGCTATATCCCGACCGGAATGTCGCAGTCCACTACGTTGATTTCCGGTGGGTCGGCAAGCTGGAGCGTGGACGAGACCATCCATCTGCTGCGCGAGCAGTGGCATCTGCTGGTGCAGAACGACAAGCTGTTCGGTCCCGAGTATGCCCTGACGGGCGTCACCAAACAGCTGACCGCGATCACGGACTTCCTACCGGAGGTGCCCCGAGGGTTGCGGCCGGGCGCCGTTCGTCTCGCTGCCCAGTACGCCGAGTCCGCCGCCTGGCTCCACCAGTGTCTCGATGAAGCTGTGGCGGGCAACCGGTGGACACAGCAGGCGTTCGCCTGGGCAGAGCAGATCGACGACCCGATCATGACCGCGTGGGTGACCTACCGCAGCAGCCAACAACGGCTGACCAGCGGACACCCCACCCACGCCGTCGAGCAGGCGAACACGGCGTTGCGCTACGTCCTACGTCAACTCGCGCAACTCGGTACCGCGATCAACCGCCACCAGCAACTACCAGAGGTCCGCGACTTCCTCCACGATCTTCAAGGGGCCGGCTGATGGCATCCGCCGCTGAACTGGCCGCGATGCGGCAAGCGATAATCCTGTCATCGTTCGGACTGGGCACCACCAGCCCGAACCCACCCGTCGGCTGCGTCATCCTCGACCGCGACGGCAACACCGTCGGCACCGGCTACCACCACCGCAAAGGCCAACCCCACGCCGAGGTCAACGCCCTCGCCGCAGCCGGCACCGCAGCGCGAGGCGGCACCGCCGTCGTCACCCTCGAACCCTGCAACCACATCGGCGTCACCCCCGCCTGTCGCCAAGAACTCATCAACGCCGGCATCACCCGAGTCGTCATCAGCGTCATCGACCCCACTTCCCGAGGCGACGGAGGCGCCGCCGTACTCACCGCCCACGGCATCGACGTCGAAACCCACGTCATCCCCGACGAAACCCTCACCGTCCTGCGCCCCTGGCTCACCGCCACCCACCGCCGTCGCCCCTACCTGACCTGGGCCTACACTCTCGACCCCGACCACCGCGAGATAGAAGAGGAACTACTCGCAGAGTTGCGCGCCACGGCAGACCTCGTGCTCCATACCGACACGATCAAAGAGGGAATTCCGGGCGGCCACGCGCCCCAACACTTCACACTGCCCGCCGCCCCCACCAACGACCTACGGCAGTGGCTGGTCACCTGCTACGAAAGCGGCTCACGGAGGATCCTCGCAGTAGGGGCCCACCAGGCCCTGGTCCACAAGCTCGAACATGTCGATGAGCTCGTGATCGCTATCGAAAGGACACCACAGACTGGTGTATTCGGTCCCGCCATCCGCCACCCCACACCGGCAGGATTCGAGCTGACCGGCATCTTCCGCCACAGAACAGGTGCACGCATTCACCTTCGCCGAGCTAAGTTGACGCCCGAGCCGTAGCCCGGCGTGCCAATGGGACTGCGCCGCCAGTCCTCGTCTTAGCTGTGAATGCAGGGGAAGCCGAGCATGGTGATCGCGGGGCTCGTGACGCGTACGGGGGCGGAGCGTCGCCGGTGGTGAGACTCGCGCCACCGGGTCGCGGTGCGGACGAGCCGGGGGCACGCCGGTTGGCGTGCCGCCGCGGCCGCACCGCACTGTCAGACCCGGACGTCCAGAGCGCAGAGCTGGGCCGCGCGTACCAGGTGCAGGATCCGGAACCGGGACTGGCCGGCCGTGTACGAGGGGCGCACCAGGCCACGTAGCACCAGGGAGCGGACCGCGCGGCCGCTGTCGGGCAGGCTGCGGCCGGTCAGCGTCATCACCTCGGCCAGGTCGAAGGTCTCACCTTGGACGCAGAGCGCGTCGAGCAGTTCGCGTTCGGCAGTGGGTAGGGTGGCGAGCCGGCGGTCCAGGGCGTCGCGCAGGTTGGTGCCGCCGTCGGGGCCGGCGAGGTGGTGCAGCAGTTCGGCCGGACCGTCGTGCAGGCACTGGTGCAGGGTCGCGATGTCGTAGACGACCAGCCAGGAAGCGGCGGCGTGGACGGCCTGCGGTATCCCGTCGAGCCGCCGGCAGATGTCTGCGATCAGCGCGGTTTCCCGGGCGTCGGGGTTGACGTCGGGACGGTACCGGCGGGCCCGCTCCATGAAGATCCGTACGGCGGGTGCGTCCGCATTGAAGGGTTCGCCCTCGTCGGCGACGGCCAGCGGATTGAGCAGGAAGTGTCGCTCACCGGGTGCCCCCAGCGGGAATGCGGCGGTGACCAGGATCCGTAGACCCGGGCAGTCGCGCAGCAGCTGCACCACACGGCTGGGACAGGCGGCCTCCACCACCCCGTCGAGCACCAGCAGCGGCGGCCGGTCGGCGACGATCTCCACGAATGCGGCGATGTCGTCCGTCCCGTTCACGAGGTGCGGTCCACCGCCGGTGCCGAGCAGCTGATCGGCGGCGGCGCGTACCAGTGTGGACAGCCGGTCACTGCCGGCCGGACCGGTCACGGGACACCAGAGCACCGGGGTGCGGTCAGCAATGTGCAACCGGGTAGCCACCTCAAGGGCGAGGCGGGTGCGGCCGACGCCGTCTATCCCGACGATGGTCACCAGCCGTTCGGCGCCGGAGGCGAGTTCGTCGACGATGACGGCGGTCTCGGCCTCCCGCCCGAGTTGCACGTCGACGGCGAGGGGTGGGGCCGGCGGGTCGGCCTCGTAGCTGGCCTTCACCGCCCAACTGGTCCGTCCTTCGCCGGCGGCCGACTCCAGATCGGCGCGGGCCCGCACCCCGAGCCGCAGGCCGTCGGCGATCAGCCGTACGGTGTCCTGCCGTGGTCGGCGTGCCCGGCCCTGTTCGAGGTCGCGGATCGCCCGGACGCTGACGGTGGAGAGGTCCGCCAGTTCCCGCTGGGTCAGCCCGATACGCATGCGATGCTGGCGTACCAGTAACCCGAACAGCGGCACGTTCTCGGTGGTCGGCACGGCGATGCTCATCTGTTGTCCCACTCCCTATCACGATGTCGTGGCGACGGGGGTAGCGCGCCAGGAAGCGCCGTCCGGCACCGATCTCGACACCGGGACAACCGCCGTCACACACCATGGTCGTGATCTCGCTATCGGCGGGCCATCCTGCCGCCAATCGGTGGTGTCATCGCAGGTCAGGGCGGATTTTTGCAAGGTCGACAAGCTGTTCGCCGGGGTGCGGGGAGCGGCGCTGCCGGGTTCTCCCGCAGTGCGGTGATAGCGGTGATAGCGGCGAGGTCAGGAGGCGGACGGACCTGAGGTGGCGAGCTCCTGCGCCAGCCGTTCCGCCTCCCGCAGCTCAGGGCGCATGCCCCGGGCCCGGAAGGTCTCCGTGGCCTGCTCCAGCAGTTCGCCGGCCTCGACGAACTGACCGCTGTGGAACAGCAGCCGGGCCAGGTCGAGGCGCACCACCGCCGCGCCGCCGAGATCGATGATCTTCTCCCGCACCGCCAGCGCCTGCGCGTACGCCTCACGGGCCTGCTCGAAGCGTCCGCTGGCCTCGTGGACCTCACCGAGGTTGCGCAGCAGGTGTCCCTCGCCGATGATGTCGCGGCCACGGCGGACCATCTCCAGCACCTTCGCCAGAACCTGCTCCGCCTGAGCGTGCTCACCACGGCACAGCAGTACCTGCCCCGCGCGGCGC
The DNA here is from genome assembly GCF_040682415.1 of Micromonospora sp. NPDC051196. NCBI lineage: Bacteria > Bacillati > Actinomycetota > Actinomycetes > Micromonosporales > Micromonosporaceae > Micromonospora > Micromonospora sp. NPDC051196. Next base: position 237,241 of record NZ_JBFBAY010000006.1, on the reverse strand, counting down.
AGGGCGTGCGCCTCTCCGTGGGCGTACCCGACGGAACGGAAGACGGCCAGTGCCTCGTCGAGCTGATCCTGCGCCATGGCGGTGTGACCGCGGCGCATCCACACGTAGGCGCTCTGGGTCAGGACTGTCGCCCGGCCGATCACATCTCCGACTCGATCGAAGTCACGGGCCGCCTGCTCGTAGAGCACGAGCGCGCGGTCGTCCTCACCGATCTGCCGGTCCAGCAGGGCGAGATCCCGGCGGCACAGGGCGAGTCCGTGCAGATCCTCCAGCTCGTCGAAGATCTCCAGTGCCGCACCGAGTGACTGCCGTGCCTCGTCCGGCTGCTGCCGGCTCAGGTGCATCGTGCCCAGCGAGGCGAGAACAGCTGCCGTACCGCGTCGGTTGCCCGCCTTCTGAGCGGCTTCCAGGGCCCGCCGGTGCGTCCGTTCCCACTGATCGAAGTAGCCTCGTGCCTCGAACAGGGTCACCAGCGTGGTGGCCAGGTTCCACGAGAGTTCGTGCAGACCCGCGCGGGCGGCCTGCTCGACGGCCAGGCAGAGACTGGGCTGCTCACTGTCGAGCCATTCGAGCGGCTCGGTCAGCAGACTCTCGACGTAACTGGCCGGCGGATTCCATCGCATGCCGTCACCGCGCAGCAGGGTGTAGGCGCCGCCGTAGATGCGGGCGTGTGCCTGCTCGGCGATCGAAAGCCAGCCGCCGATCATCCGCTCGGTCGCCGCCAGCTGGACGGCTTCACCGTCGTGCAGGGTGAGCTGTTCGCGGGCGAACAGGCGGATCACCTCGTGGAACCGGTAGCGGAACTCGCCGGTGCGTTCGATGGCTACCGCGTCTAGCATCTGCACGTCCACCAGGGGTTCCAGCAGGTCGGACGGGAACGGACGGTCGTCGTCGAGCAGGGCGCCGGCGATCCAACCCGGCACCGTCGGTCCCTCCGCCAGGCTGAACAGCCGCAGCAGCCGCCGGTCGGGGCGGCGCAGGCCGTCGTGGGTCAGGGAGAGGCTGGCCCGCATCGTCATCTCGCCGTGCGCGAGCTCGTCGAGCCGGTGCCGCTCGTTGGCCAGGCGGTGCACCATCGACGCGAGATTCCAGTGCGGCCGGGCGGCCAGCCGCGCGGCCACGATCCGCAACGCCAGCGGAAGCCCGCCGACCGTCCGTACCAGCGCGATGGCGGCTTCCGGCTCCTGGGCCACCCGCTCGGCGCTGATCACCCGGCTCAGCAGTTGCAGGGCCTGCGACTGGTCGAGTACGTCCAGTTCGACCCGCTGGGCACCGGGCAGCGCGGTCAGCCGCGACCGACTGGTGACCAGGACCGCGCAGCTGCTGCTGCCCGGCAGCAGTGGCATGATCTGGGCCTCGTTGGCGGCGTCGTCCAGGACGACCAGCATCCGGCGTGAGGCCAGCAGCGTCCGGTACATCTCGGCGCGCTCGTCGGTGGTGTCCGGGATCACCGGGCCGGGAATGCCGAGCGCCCGCAGGAACCGGCCGAGGGCGTCCTTCGCGCTGACCGTGTCGACGCCGACGCCACGCAGGTCGCAGTAGAGCTGCCCGTCGGGGAACCGCTGCGCGCCGAGACGGTGTGCGACGTGGGTGGCGAGCGCACTCTTGCCGATTCCGGGTTTACCGGCGATGACCACGAGCCCGAGGGCCCGCTGCCCGTCGCCGCCGAGCAACGCGGCCTCGATCGTGTGCAGGATCGGCTCGTTCACCACGAAGTCCGCCGTGTCGGCGGGTAGCTGGTGCGGCTGCTCCTCGCCGTACGGGGCCAGTGGCGCGGTGGGCACGTCGGGGATGCGCGGTGACGTCGTCACCGGGGCCGGCGTGGCCGGCAGGTGCAGTGCGGGGTCTCTGGTGAGGATGGCGGTCTCCAGTTGGCGCAGCTCCTCACCCGGCTCCAGCCCCAACTCGTCGTTGAGCAGCTGACGGCCGGCACGGTAGACGTCGAGCGCCTCCGCCTGCCGGCCGGAGCGGTGCAGCGCCAGCATCAGCTGTCCGCGCAGCCGCTCGCGCAGCGGATGTTCGTGCAGCAGTTGGCTGATCTCGCCGACCAGTTCGTGGCTGCGTCCGAGGCTCAGTTCCAGCCCGAGGTACGTCTCGATCGCCGTCAGCCGCTCCTCGTCCAGCCGCAGCCCACGGGTGCGCAGTGCGTCGCTGGGTACGCCGCTGAGGCACGGCCCCCGCCACAGCGACACGGCGGCGCGCAGGGTTTCGGCCGCCTCGGCGAGCCTGCCTTCCTTGACCAGTACCCGCGACGCCATCACCTGGCGGTTGAACACCTGAAGGTCCACCGTGTCGTCGTCGGTCCGCAGGAGGTAGCCGGGGGCGCGGGAGACCACTGAGGCGTTGACGCCCGCCTGGGTGAAGCTCTTGCGCAGCCGTGACACGCAGATCTGGATCTGGGTACGGGCGGTGTCCGGTGCCTCGTCCGGCCAGACGAGATCGAGCAATCGGTCGGTGTCGACGAGCCGGCCTGCCTCCATGAGCAGGCAGGCGAGGATGATCTCCTGACGCCCCGGGGGGATGCGGACTGTCCGGGTCGGCCCGTCCACCTGGAGGGGCCCGAGGACGCGGAAGACGATCCCGGCCTCAGCGACCGGGAGGGTGAGGGTCAGGTTGTGCATGGTACTCCCAGGCCGACAGTGTGTTTCTGTTGAAACAGTTCACTCCATTGGCGACAGATTTGTCCAGCAGCCAAAACGAATGAGGTGATCTTCGACGGCTATCGATCGAAATTGCCCGTTTCCGGTCGTATCTCTGCATCTGTGCAGGCTGCTGCCCTGCGGAAACGGCGGGAAAATGCAACTCCCGCGCGACTCGTCGCCGTTTGGGATGCCACGAACGGCGCCCCGCCGGCCATCAGCGCGGATCGAGCGGTCGGTGGAGAAAGCGCCGTGATAGGCGGAAGTTGTCCGTCTCGTGGAGATTCTGTTCAGCGGCCGCACACGGGTGGGGGCCAGCTAGCCAGACAGAGGAGACCACCGGATGACCAGCTATGGGGGTTCGCTGAAGTATGGTGCCGCCACTGCGGCCGGGGTCGACCACGTTCGACTGTCGTACCACTATCTGAACATCGGTGACATCGACGGATTCGGCTCGCTGTTCGACGAGAACGTGCAGGTCCAGCGGCCGGACATGGTGCACGGGAACGGGCGCAACGAGGTGCTGCGTACCCATGCCCGGCTTGCCGGGCCGCCGAGCCACCACCAGATCTACAAGGTGATCGCGGACGGTGACGGTGTCGCCGTCACCGGCCGGTACACCGATCTGCCGGGCAAGAGCGGCCAGGACTTCGTCGACGTGTTCACCCTGACCGACGAGGGGATGCTGCTGGGCTACCGGCGCTTCTACTACGTCGCGCCGGACTGACCGGGTCAGCGGCCGGGATCCGTGGCACCAGGCGACGAATCCCGACCGCTTGACTTCTCAGGGCAGCGGGTCACGGCGCACCCGCCGGGTGGGTCAGGCGGACCGGTTCGTGCCAACCAGAAGCTCGTCCGTGACGCGGTCGGATTCGGCGTCGGTGATGAGGTCGGGACCGGATTCGCGCGGACCGTCGACGACCGCGGATACCGACGGCGCCCCGACCGTCGCCGGTGCTTCAATGGACAGGGCTGCCCCAGCCGGCGTGGGCTCGGTAGCGGGTGACGCGGTGCCGGTGGTGGCCGGGGCGCCCAGGCTCTCCGGCCCCGGTGCCGGCTGGCGTAGGGCCCGCAGCGCCGCTACGGGCGCGGCCAGGGCGACCAGCCCGCACACGAACCAGGTGGCGGTCACCCCGATCACGGCGGAGAGCGCGCCGAAGACGACGATCGACACCGGAACGGTGCCGATGCCGGCCAGCGTCAGCATCGACATCGCCGTGCCCAGCCGGGCGCGAGGGGACGCCTGCTGGTAGACGGTGACGATGGCCGGGCCGTTCAGGCCGGCCATCAGACCGACCAGCGCGCCGACCGCGGCGAGCGTGAACACCGAGTTCATCGCCGCCATTGCCAGGATGCCGAGACCGATGCCGACGCCCGTGACGACCAGGCGCACCATCAACGGGATGCGGTGGGCGAGCAGGGCACCGGCCAACCCGGCGGCGATCGCACCGCAGCTGAACGCCACCACGACCACGGCCACCGAGCCGACGCCCCAGCCCCGCCCGTCGACGATCAGCGGCAGGGCCACCTCGATCGGCCAGCCGAAGGCCATGTCGAGCAGGAACGCGCAGATGAACAGCCACCGCAGGCGACCGTACGTCCGCAGCAGGCGGATGCCGTCGCCGGAGCGCCGGAGCATGTTCTCGCCCGGCATCCGGTCGCCACCGTCCATGCCTCGGGTGACCACCCACATCGCGGCGAACGAGACCGTGCAGGTGGCCGCCACCACCGCCATGGCCTCCCACAGCTCACCGGTGGCGATCAGCCAGGCGCCGATCGGGGTGCCGATGATCGGCGCGAGTCGGGTGACCAGGGACGACAGCGAGTTCGCTCGGGCCAACTGCTCACCTCCGGCCAGCCGGGGCATCAGGGTGCCAGCGGCCGGGCTGCCGATGCCCAGCAACACCCCCTCGATGGCTGCGACCACCACCAGTGGCCAGAACCATGGCGTGGTGAAGGTGACCACCGCGGCGGTGGCGAGCAGCAGGGCGCGGGCGGAGGTAGTCCGTAACAGGACGAACCGGGCACCCAGCGTGTCGGCGATGGCACCGGAGAAGATGAGCGTCAGGGCGCGGGGGATGGTGCCGGCCAGCATCAGGGTGGTGATCGCGCCCACGCCGCCGAGTTGGACCGCGGTCCAGGCCAGGGCGACGAGCAGGACGTAGTCGGCGGTCAGCGACAGACCCTGGCTGGCGGTCAGGGTGATGACCTTCCGCCACTGGACCGCCGCCTGGCCCCCGTCGGGTGCGGCCTGGGGCTTGTCGGTAGACGTCATCGGATTTCCTCACTCTGAAGGGGAGTCGTTGGTGGGGGGCCGGGCGGTGTCGGCGTGTCCTGGCGGGTCCGGTGCGGCCCGGACGGAGGGCAGGGTGGCGGGAGCAGCACGCTTCCGCAGCCGCCGTGCAGTGCGTTCTCGACGGCCCGCCGTGCGGCGAGGCGTTCGGCGGCGGCATCGGCCGGGCCCGGTGCGTTGACCCGCAGGATGCCGCCCAGATCCGAGCGGCCCAGACGGGCCAGGGCCTCCACGGCACCCCGCAGCGCCGCGTCATGCCGGGCGGGCGTACAGGTCAGGACGGGTATCGCCGAAGGGGTGAAGCGGACCTGCGGCGCAGCGCCCGGCGGGTACGGTCCGCCGGCCGCGGACCGCCGGGCGGTGCACCGGTCGTCGTGCTCACCGCAACGGCCCCGGCCCGGCCCGGTGGAGTTGGCTGGCCGGCAGCGCCGGCGGGCGGGTTCCGGATGCTGTCTCATGCGGCCCTCCTCGCAACGTTCGGCGGGGACGAGTCCTCGTCTCCCGGTGGTCGGGTGGCCTCGGTCCGCCCGGATGGTCGGCCGATCGGTGCGTCGGTGTGGACGCCGTACGGGTAGGTTCGCCAGTCCCACTCGAACATCCGTAGCCGTCGGGGCCGGTCACCGACCGTGGCCAGGGTGGCGACGAAGCCCGGCGGGGCGGGCAGGTCCCGCAGCGACCAGCGCTGCCCGACGAAGGCGCCGGTGCCCTCGACGATCCCGGGTACCAGGACGCCGAGGCGCAGCCCGTCCAACAGGCGCCCGCCGCTGGCTTTCACGCACGCCTCCTTGCGCGACAGCAACCGGTGATAGGCGGCGTTGCGCGCGGCGTCGTCGGGCTGTCCGGCGACCTCGGCGGCCTCCTCGGGCGGCATGAACCGGGCCGCGAGGGCGCTGGCCTGGACATCGTCGCGAATCTGCTCCACGTCCACCCCGACCGGGTCGTGCAGGCGGACGGCGAGCAGGGCATGACCTCCGGAGCGGCTCAGACTCCACTGCCACCGGCGCCACTCGCCGTCGAAGTACGGCTTGCCGTTGGGGCCGCGTGCCCAGTGCAGCGCGTAGCCGGCGACGTCGAGGTAGCTGCCCAGTACCGACCGCACCGCCCCGTGCGCCGCCACGAAGCGGTGGGCCGCCTGCTCGTCGCGCAGCCGGTGCGCGCGCCGAAGCTCGTCGGCGTCGAGCAGCGCGGTGAACGGGTCGACGGTCTCGCGTGCGACATCCAGCACGATGTGCCACACGTCGGTGCCCGGCGGCGCCCCGACGTCGACCCAGACCGGCTCACGCGGCGCGGACATCGGGAAGCCGTCCCTGCAGATAGCCCTCGGCGAGGGTTAGCCGTTGAATGTTGCCGGTGCCCTCCATGAATTCGAAGGCCCGCGCGTCGCGCAGGAGCTTGTCCAGCATCGGGTGCTCCCAGCGCGCCCCTGGCCCGAGCAACCGCACCGCGGTGGTGGTGATCTCCTCGGCGAGGCGGGTGGCACGCAGCTTCGCCGCGGCGGCCAGTGTGCCGTCGCGTGGATCCTCGTCGACGGATCGGGCGGCGGCCAGCACCAGGGCGCGGGTGCCGGCGAGGCGCTGCCGCCAGTCGGTGAGCAGGTGGCGCTCATCGACCCGGTACCGGCGGCGTTCCGCAACGACCAGGTCGTACGCGGCCTGGGCGACGCCGAGCGCGAGGCAGGACACCACCGGGCGGTACCGGTTGAAGGTGCGGGTGGCCGCCCACATGCCCTGCCGGGTGGCGGAACGGTGCCGGCCGAGAATGTCGGCCCCGTCGACCGGTACGTCGTCCATCCGCAACTGGCTCAGCTGCAACCCGCGCAGGCCCAGCGTGGACAGCGGCGCGGCGGTGAACCCGGGCAGGTCGGTGCCGACGAGTACCGCCACCACACCCAACGGACCTGGGTTGCGGCGGGCGAAGACGACGCCGATGCGGGACCGCAGGCCGTTGCCGACGTACCGCTTCGCGCCCTGGAGCAGGAAGCCGTCGCCCTCGCGGCGCAACGTGGTGCGCATGCTGCCCGGGTCGGAGCCGTGCGCCGGTTCGGTCATCGCGAAGAACGTCCAGGTGGGTTCGGCGGCGACGGTTTCCCAGAACCGCTGCCGCTGGTCGTCGTCGGCGAGGTCCGCGATGACGGACGCGGACATCGACGGGCCGGGAAGGGCCAGCACCGCGGCGGCGTCGGCTCGGGCCAGTTCCTCCAGTACGACGACCCGTTCGACGCACGTGTCCAGCAGGACGGGCCGGTCGCCGACCCGCAGCGGGTCCGGGTTGTACTCGGCGGGCAGGCCGGCGAAGCGGCGCCACGGCAGTCCGCAGCCGGGTGACGTGACAGCGAGGTCCGGGTTCCGGTCGAGATCCAGCGCGTTGGCGCGCAGCAGATCCGCGTACGCGCGAGCATGCGCACGCAGGTCGGTGAGGAAGTCGGTGCTCATGACGCCTCCACGTCGGTCGGGGGCGGGTAGGTTTCGGCGAGCAGCTCCGACACGCGCAGGTCACCGCCGGGCCCGTCGGTCAGGAAGCCGGCGGCACCGAACAGGTGCAGGCAGCTGCGACCGCTCTCATCGAGGGCGCGGTGCACCCGGTGCAGCTCGGCCCCGTACGGGCCGGCGCCGGTGTCGAGCAGGGCCCGCGCTTCGGCGATTCCGGCGGCCGCGTCGGCGAGGATTCCCCGGACCATCGGCAGGTTCAGCGTGACGACACCGGCGACGGTCCGGCCGCGCAGGTGCGCGGCGGCCAGGTCGAGCAGCCGGGTGGTCAGGCCGAGCCGGATCCAGGCGATCCCGGCCGTCCAGGCCGGCCCGGTGTCCGGGTCGGGGCCGCCGCCCGGTACCCGCCAGGCGATCAGCGCCCCGTCGCCGGTGACGACCCGGTCCAGCACCGTCTGCCCGTACGGCTGCGGCCGTGGACCGTCCGGTGTGGCGCACCGGTCGCTGGCTGCGTAGACGGCGTCCGGTAGGAGAGTGTGGCCGCCCGGGCCGACCGGTACGACCCCGGGGCTGGTGTCCGCGTGGAGCGCGCAAAGTGCCGTGACCGCCCCTGCGGTGTACGCGAGTGTGCGGTACCGCCGCAGGTCGGCGGCGGTGGCCGGCGTGCTGACGGTGATGGTCATCGGACCAGCTCCCTCGCCTTCTGGGGATGGGTGGCCAGGTGTCGCATGGCGGGCGGTGCGATGGTGCCGGCCGGGTGCCGCAGCGGTTCGGGGTGCGATGCCGGCAGGGTGACGGTGACGGCGCACCGGTACGGCAGCACCGGATCGCGGTCGGCGACCAGCACCCGGCCGCCGTCCGGACGGGTGTCGAGCAGTTCGGCGAGGGCCAGCCACACCCCGGCGCAGGGGTGTCCCGGTTCGGCCCGCCGGACGGGTACCCCGGTCGGCAGGTCGGCCTGGTTGGTGCCGGCGACGACCAGGTCGACGTCGGTTTCCAGCGCCGCCGCCACCCCGGTACGGGTGACCGCCACCGTCGGCACGTCGAGCCCGATGGTGCCTTCCGGGCCGAGCAGCAGGGCCACCGCGACATCCCGGACGGGCCGGACCGCCGCGTCGTCGGGCGGCAGCGTCGACTGTTCCATGATCAGGATCAGCGCCCGGGTGGCCGCGCCGGTACGCAGGTACCGATGGGCGATCCGCAGCGCGGTGAACGGGCCCGCCACCCCCTGCTCCGACACCCCGAGCATGATCGGGTCGCCGGTGAGGACGTGTGACAGGACCGGCCCGGGGAAACTCTGGTGCCGGCAGTCGGGGCTGGCGTCGACGGTGATCACCAGGTCGACGCCGACGAGTTCCGGGCCGAGCTCCTGGACGACCGTACGGACCATGTCGTGGTAGCTGACCATCGGCGCGTCGGTCAGCCAGGACACGTCGGTGAAGTCGCCGTAGAGCGCCTCCATGCGTTCCAGCAGGTTGGTCCGGTCGTCCGGGTCGCACGGGATCACCGGGTGGGTGAAGGTGCGGGTGACGAGGCGTTCCAGCGCCGGACCGGCCCGTTCGTCGGGCTGCCGCAGGGCCGACATGATCAGCGGCTTTCGGCGAGGAAGGCGGCCAGCGATCCCACCGACTCCAGGTGAGCCTGTTCCAGGCTCTCCGGGTCGACCTGCGTGTCCAGGGCGTCCTCCAGGGTCATCAGCAGGGCGAGGACGCTGGTGGAGTCCAGGTTCAGATCGTCGAAGAGTCGGGTCTCGACGGTGACGTCGGTGAGTTCCTGGCGCAGCACTTCCTCGAGAGCGGTGACGATGACGGTGACGATCTGCTCGTTGTCGGTCTCGACGGTGGTGGCGTTCATCGCAGGGCCTGCCTTTCGGGCGTGAGATTGGGGAGTTGACGCGGCTGGTGCGGGATAGGTGCTGGTGGTGCGGAGTCGAGCAGGTGCGGTCAGCGGAAGTCGTGCAGGATCTGCGCGGCGAGCATGCTCTCCACGTCGTCGCGGGTGCGGATGAGCCGAGGCTCGCCCTGGTGGATCAGCACCTCGGCCGGGTAGCCGTGGCTGAGGAAGTGCACCGGCGAGGCGGTCGGGCCGTACGCACCGGAGCGCTCGACCCCGATCACGTCACCGGGGCGGACGTCGCCGGGCAGGTCGACGGCCTTGCCGATGGTGTCGTTGGGGGTGCACAGCGGGCCGGTGACGTTCCACTTCACCGGTTCGGCGGTGCTGTCCCGGTTGAGCAGCCGCATCGGGAAGTTGCGCTTGACGAACGAGCCGATACCGACCGCGGCCATGTGGTGGTTCGTGCCGCCGTCGGCGACCGCGAACCGTTCGCCCATCGACTCCTTGACGTACCGCACCTGCACGGCGTAGGTGCCGCTGTGCCCGACGAGGTAACGGCCGAGCTCCATCACCAGCACGGTCTGCGGGTGGCGTTCGTGGAACGCGGCGAAGACGGGGTTGAGCTGGTCGGTCAGCGCGGCGACGTCAAGGTCCCGCTCGCCGGCGAAGTACGCCACGCCCAGCCCGCCGCCGACGTCGACGACCCCCAGGTCCACCTTGAGCTGCTGCCCGAGTCGTTCGGCCAGATCGAGGATCCGCCCGGTGTTCTCGACGATCATCTCCTCGGCGAGGAACCGGGTGCCCATGTACGCCTGGAAGCCGCACAGCCGCACCGAAGGATGCCGGCCGGCGAGGTCCGACTCCGCCAGCAGAGCCGCCTCGTCGATGCCGAACTGGCGGGGCTTGCCGCCCATGGTCAGGCCGCTGCCCTTGACCGCGAAGCTCGGGTTGACCCGCAGCACCACCCGGGCGGTGGTGCCCAGCTCCTCGGCCAGCTCGTCGATGAGGGCGAGTTCGCCGAGCGACTCGCAGATGAGGGTGACCTCACCCTTCAGGCACGCGGTGATCTCGTTGCGGCTCTTGCCGGGGCCGAGGAACATGATGTCCTCGGCGGGGACGCCGGCCCGCTCCGCGGTGACCAGTTCGGTCAGGGACGAGACCTCGGCGCTGGCGCCCAGCGAGTGCAGCAGCGCGCAGACGCTGATGTTGGGGTTGGCCTTCAGCGAGTAGAACATCCGCACCGCCGGGTGCAGCCGCTCGCGCAGCTCCCGGTACCGGTCGGTGATCGTCGCGCCGTCGTAGACGTACAGGGGTGTGCCGAACCGTTCCACCAGTTCGGTGACGGGCACACCGCCCAGGGCGGCCGGCTCAGACATGGACGGTCTCCTTCTGTACAGCCGCGACAACACCGTTGTCGAGGTCGGTCAGCTCCTGTTGGGTACGGGCCAGCAGCAGCCCGTACAGGCGTCCCACATACGGGCGCAGGTCGCCGGGTTCCGGTGTCGCGGCGTTGACCGTGGCGAAGTTGTTCACCACGAGACCGGTTCCCCGGTCACGGTCGAACAGCAGGTCACCGAGGGAGTCGCGGAGGTCCGCGAAGGTGACCGGCCCGGTCAGCCGCAGGTCGTACTGGCGGGCCAGGGCGACGCTGTCCGGGCCCATGAAGCGCTCCTGCAGCCCGGTCTGGTACGTCGACATGTTGTTCCGGGCGTTGATTTCCAGCACCGGCAGCAGGCCGCCGTCGGTGGTGGTGATGGCGTCGACCCCCACCACGCCGTGGAAGCCGTCGGTGGCCAGCCGCGCGCCGAGCCGTTCACTGGTGATGACGAGCTGCGCGGCGTGCTCGGCGGAGAGCCGGGCGGGGAACCGATGTCCTTTGTGGACGCCATTTTCGGTCAGCGCCTCTTTGACGAAGTCGAACCGGACCGAGCCGTCGCGGGCGACGGTGAAGTGGTAGTTCAGGTCCAGCGCCTTGTCCGCCCACTCCTCGATGACCAGGGCGACGCGCTGGTCGCCGGTGCGTTCGGCGCGTCGGGTGACCATCCGTACGAGCTGGTCCATCCGGCGGGTGTCGTCGACGACCATGATGCCCTTGCCGGAGACCCCGTAGGCGTCCTTGACGCCGACCCGGCGCCCGGCGGCGACGGCGCGAGCAGCCTCGCCGGCCGCGGCGACGAACTCGTCCACGGTCTCGCACTCCCAGCCCACGGCCTGGGGCAGTCCGAGTTCGGTCGCGACCCGGCGGCTGTAGATCTTGCTGTTGACCGCCTTGACCACCGACACCGCCGGCAGCGCCGGGGCGAGCCCGGTCAGCTCGCACAGCTGCTGCTCCAGCAGCGACATGCCGTGCGGCAGCAGATAGGCCCCTTGCGCGGCCAACGACCGCAGCGCCGCCAGCAAACGGGGCGAGCGCAGCGCGTCCTCACTGACCGTGGCCGCCGGGTCGTGCTCGTCGGTGAGCAGGATCCCGGGAAGGTCGACGCCCAGCCCTTTCAGGTAGTCCAGGTAGTCGGGGTCGGGGGCGGACTTCAACACGACGTGGTCGCCGGGACCGGCCAGCAGCACGGCGAACTCGTCCATCCGGTTGACGATCGCCGTGGACGCCCGACCGCCGAAGACCGGCAGCCCCACCTCGTCGCGGGCCCACTCGTCCTCGACCTCGAAGTTGCCCAGCAGGACGAACGGGGTGCTGGTGGCTCCGGTACAGGCACTCTTGACACCCTCTAGGAATGTCGGATCCGGAGGTGACATCGGCTGTTCTTCCCTTTCTGCCGGCGGATTCGTCGGGTCAGTGCCGCAGTACGGCGGCGGTGAACGTCGCGCCGAGCCCGACGGCGGCCATCAGGTACAGATCGCCCGGGCGCAGCCGGTCGGCCGCGCGGGCATGGACGTAGTTGATGAACGGATCGGCACCGAAGCAGTGCCCGGTGACCGCGATGTTGTCCAGGTAGACCCGCTCCAGCGGCACGTCCAGCAGGCGGCAGGTCCACGACCAGGACAACATGTTGACGTTGTGGGGCAGCAGCAGTGCCAGGTCGTCGACGTCAACCCCGGCGTTGCGGCACGCCTGGCGGATCACCTCGGCCAGCACCTCGTTGTGGTCCTTGACGAAGTCCGGGTGCAGGGGCTGCGGTGGGACCGACTCGGCGAACTGGCCCAGGGTGCGGGTGGCCACGCCGAGCAGCCGGTCCCGTTCACCGTTCGCGGTGACCAGGCAGGCGGCGGTGGCTTCCCCCATCACGGTGCTCTCCGGGATGGTCTCCAGGATCGGGGCGAAGGCCTTCTCGCCGGTGAGCACCAGGGCCAGGGCGTCCGGATCGCCGTCTGCGGCGAGCAGCCGTCCGGCGAGATCCACGGCGAGCAGACCCGCGGCACAGGCGTGCTGGGTGAGGGTGAACGCGACCGCGTTCGGCAGGCCCAACGTGACGCAGACATCCTCCAGCAGCGTTTCCCCGGCCCGGACCGCCGGCACGATGGTCCGGCCCAGCACCACGTAGCGGACCCGGTGCTCGTTGCCGCGCAACTCCGTCAGCGAATCGGCCGCCGCGACCAGCAGCGGTCGCAGGTCCTGCCCGGGATCGCGGAGCACCTTCTTCAGCCCGAACAGGCGCCGGTAGGTCCACATCCGCTTCGGATCGGCGTCGACGCAGATGTCACCGATGTCCACGCTGCGTGCCGGCAGGTGGCATCCGACGTCCAGCAGCGCGGTCATGCGGGGCTGCCGATCGGTGCGGTACGCGCCGGCGACGCGGTCGTCGGGGTGGCCTGCGGCCACCACAGATCTTCGTGTGTCAGCGCGTCGGCGCGGTACTTGCCGACCGCACTGACCAACAGCCGGGCCTCCAACGCCAGGGCCTCGACCAGGCGGGTGAGGCCGTGCTCGGGGTCCTCGTCGACCGCGAGCAGCGCAGCCCGACCCAGACCGACGGCGGTGGCGCCCATCGCCAGCGCGCGTACCGCCCGGCCGCCCTCCCAAATCCGGCCGGTGGCCAGCAGACAGCCCTCGGGGCGGCCGATGCGGCGCAGGCACTCGCCCAGCGGCAGTCCGACCTGGTCGAGGAACACCCGGGGCGCCCACCCCGTGCCGCCCTGCGCGCCGTCGACGGTCACCGCGTCACTACCGGCCTGCCAGGCGGTGGTCGCGGCCAGCGCGACGTCACGCCCGGGGTGGAACTTCACCCACACCCGGGCCCGGGGGAAGTTGTTGCGCATGAACCGCACCTGTTGGCGCAGGATCTCCTCGGTGAAGGTTCCGGGGGTGGCGCAGCGCAACCACCGGTCCGAGCCGAGGACATCCCGGACGGCGAACTGACCGGCCAGGCGGGCGGCCTCGTCGGCGTCCACCGCAGTCATCCCGCCCAGTCCCGGCTTCGCGCCCTGGCCGGTCTTCAGCTCGAAGCCCAACCGACCCGAGTCCCGCAGCTCACGTACGGACGTGTCGCTGTACACGAGGTTCCACACCTCGGAGTCGGCGTCCTCCGTGCTCTGCTGCACGACCACACCACCGACGCCGGGCGGACACTCCTGCGCGTAGGCGCGCAGCCGGGCCAGGATCGGCGACTGCGACGCCTCGGCCCGCCGGTACCCGCCGACCGGCACCATGTTCTCGCCGATCACCATCGGGATGCCGAGCCGGCCGGCCTGCCGACTGGCGGCGATCCCCGCGTCACCCGAGGCGACCCGGGTCGAGCCGAACGCGGATACGTACACCGGTAGCGGCGAGTGGAAGCCGCCGATGACGGTAGCCAGGTCCACGTCGTCGTGCAGCGGCTCCCGGCCCAGATCGATCAGCTTCTCCAGCCGCCGCGGCATGAACACCGGCGGCACCAGGCGGGCCAGGTCCAGGTCGTCGGCGACCTCGGCGGGGCCGGGCAGTTCCACGTCGCCGGCGCCGTGCAGCTGCCGGCCGTACGTGTCGACGGGCGGGAACACCGTGGCGACACCATCGCGGGCCCGCTGGCGGATCAGCGCCTCGGGCAGCCCTGGCGCACTCACCCCGCTCACGGCGCTCACGGCCGATCTTTCGTTCGCGACTGCGGGGCTCCGCTGCGCTGCACTCCTCGCGCTCACGGGGACACCACCCCGGGCAGCTTCGGGTAGGCGCTGACCTGCCAGAGTGCGTCCAGGCCGGTGAGGAACCGGACCAGTCGCTGCAACCCCATGCCGAACCCGGCGCTGGCCGGCAGGCCCTCGCGCATCAACCGCAGGTACCAGTCGTACTTGGCCGGGTTCTCGCCGCTCTCCCGCATCCGGGTCACCAGGGTGGCGTAGTCCGCCTCGCGCTCGCTGCCGCTGACCAGTTCCCCGTAACCGCCGTGGGCGATCAGGTCGAAGTTGCGCAGCACTCCCGGGTCCTGAGGGTTCTCCCGGTCGTAGAAGCCCCGCGACCCCTTGGGGTAGTCGGTGATGAAGAACGGCCGGTCGGCCTCCCGGGACAGGATCTCCTCACCCGCCCAGTTGATCTCGGCATCCGGGCTCTGCGGGTGGCCCTGGTCGCGCAGCCGCTGGACGGCCTCGGTGTGGGTGCAGCTGTCGAACTTCCCGGTCAACAGTTCGGCGAAGTCGAGGGGGTCGCGGCCCAGCTCCCGCAGGACGTCCGGCACCGTGTCGAGCACGTGCGCGACGACGTGGGTCAGCAGCCCGGCCGCGGTGTCCATCGCGTCCTGACGGGTCCCCCCGGCGATCTCCACGTCGATCTGGTGGAACTCCACCAGGTGCCGGCCGGTGTCCACCGTCTCCGGCGGTTCGACCCGGATGTTCGGAGCGATGTAGAACAGCTTCGGAAAACCGCGCAGCGACGCCTGCTTGTAGAGGATCGCGCTCGTCATGATCTTGTACGTGTGACCGTAGAAGTCGACGTCGAGGGCCTTGGCGCCCCGGGCACCCGGGTCGGTGACCGGCCCGATCAGCGGGGGCAGCAGCTCGGTGAAGCCCTGGCCACGCAGGAACTCCCGCGCCGCGTACAACGCCTCCTGCTGTACCGCCATGGCGGCCTTGGTCCTCTCGGCGGTCAGATGCTCGCCGAGGAGACCGGGATAGGGAGCGGCTTTCCTCACCGCCACCGTTTGCTCTGCCTGGTGCATCTCGCCTCCCGGGGTCATTGGTCGTACCTGGTTACGACGGTCGGCAGCGCCGACAGCACACGTGCCGGTGTTGTGTGAATCCGACCCGGTACTGCAGCGCGGAACGTCGTCTCGGCTCGCGGTCGACGTATTCGGTGGTTCTATTTCGTACACGTCGAATATAGGAGCGGCCGGCGGTGCCGGACGGTAGTTGGACGGGCAGAACGGTGGGCAGTCAGACCGGCAGTGACCGAATGCCGGGCACACAGCAGCGGCCCCTCCGTCGCATCGCGAGGAGGGGCCGCTGGCAGATGATCTGGGTGATGCTTCCTTACGCGTACTGTTCGACCAGGCTCCGCGGCCGGATGTCGGTCCAGGAGGTCTCGACGTACGCCAGGCACTCCGCCCGGCCGGCCGGCCCGAAGGCGGTCTGCCAGCCGCCCGGCACGGCGGCGAAGACGGGCCAGAGGCTGTGCTGGCCCTCCGCGTTCACCAGAACCAGGAACGTGCCGTTCTCGTCGTCAAACGGATTCGCCATGTCATTTTCCCTTCTCGAAGGTTTCCGGACTTGCCTCATGCCATTTCGGCGAGTTTCGCAGCGAGTTTCCCACCAATTTCCGCGAGTGGCTTCGACTCGGTCATACGGAGGTGGGTGGTGGCTATGTCGTGCCATTCAATGGTGCCGTGCAGATGCCCCTCCCATAGCTTCGGCGACAGGCCACCGTCGACACCGGCGCGGCTGGCGGAGAAGAACAGGAGGTCGCCGGCGAAGACCCCGGGCCGGTGCGCGGCCATGATCTCGGAGTGGTTGACGGCGGCGAGGACCAGTGCGTGGACCTCGTCGGTGGTGAAGCTGGCGAGTACCGGGTCGCGGCGGCGCAGCACCTCGACCACCGCCGCCGGGTCGTACCGGTCGAAGAACCCGTCCGGCAGGTCGCCGGGTCCGCCGTCGTCGCCGACCAGCATCAGCATGGTCTCGCGTTCGTCGCGCGGCTGGGCCGCTTCCTCGACGGACACCGGGTAGGCGTCCATCATGGCCAGCAGTTCGACCTGCTCGCCGGCCTGTTGCAGCAGGGTGGCCATCGCGTGTGCGACGACCCCGCCGAAGGACCAGCCGAGCAGCCGGTACGGGCCGTGCGGTTGCACCCGCCGGATCTCCTCCAGGTACTCGGCGGCCAACTCGGGTACTCCGGTGGCCCGGTAGCCGGGCAGGCTCAGCGCCCGGGTCTGCAGGCCGTAGATCGGCTGGTCCGGGCCGAGGTGCCGGGCGAGGCCGGCGTACGACCAGCTCAGGCCGGCACCGGGGTGGACACAGAACAGCGGGCGGCGTCCTCCGGAGGGTTGCAGCGGTACCAGGACGTCGGAGGTTTCCGCGCCCCGCGTCCCGTCGAGCAGCCCGGCGACGGTCGGATTGTCGAACAGGTCACGGACCCGGATGTCGAGGCCCATGGTGTCGCGGATCCGGCTGACCAGTTTGGTGGCCAGTAGTGAGTGTCCGCCGAGTTCGAAGAAGTTGTCGTCGACGCCGACCGCCGGGACGTCGAGGGCCTCGGCGAACAGGTTGCACATGAGGTGCTCGTTCGGGGTGCGGGGGGCTCGTCCGGTGCGTTGCCCCTGTTGGGGGGCGGGTAGGGCGCGGCGGTCGAGTTTGCCGTTGGGGGTGACGGGGAGTTGGTCGAGTACGACGACGGCGTTCGGGACCATGTAGTCGGGCAGTGTGCGGGCGGCGAGCTGGCGTACGGCCGTCTCCCAGTCGCGTGGGGATGCCTCCCGGGTGGGGACGACGTAGGCGACGAGTCGTTTGTCGCCGGGTCGGTCCTCGCGGACGATGACGGTGACTTGTCCGATGGTGGGGTCCGCGCCGATGGTGGCTTCGATCTCGGCCGGTTCGATGCGGAAGCCTCGGATTTTGACCTGGTCGTCGGCTCGGCCGATGAAGCGGAGTTGTCCCTGGCTGGTCCAGGCGACGAGGTCGCCGGTGCGGTACATGCGTCCGCCGTCGGGGTCGTGTGGGTCGGCGATGAAGCGTTCGGCGGTGAGTGCTGGTCGGTTGAGGTAGCCGCGGGCGACCTGGTCGCCGGCGAGGTAGAGCTCGCCGGTGGCGCCGGGGGGTACGGGGTTGAGGTGTTGGTCGAGGACGTAGGTGCGGTTGTTGTCGAGGGGCAGACCGAGGTGGATGCCGGGGAATTCGGTGCGGTCGGTGTCGAAGCGTTGGTGGTGTGAGGCGAAGGTGACTTCGGTGGGGCCGTAGCTGTGGACCACGACGGTGTCGGGGCAGTGGTCGAGGACTCGTTGCATGGCGGCCGGTGAGGCCGTGTCGCCGCCGGTCCAGACTTCCTTGAGTTGGGCGAGGGTGTCGAGTCCCTCGTCGGCCATGATGTGGAACAGGCCCATGGTGAAGTAGGCGGCGGTGATGTGGTGTCGGGTGATGGTGCGGGCCAGTTCGGCCAGGTCGGCGCCTTCTCCTTGGGCGATGACGAGTTCGCCGCCGAGGAGTAGTGGTACCCAGATTTCGTAGGTCGAGGAGTCGAAGCCGTAGTTCGAGTGGACCAGCATGCGGCGGTGGTGGTCGGTGTTCCAGCATCGGTCGGCGGCGAGTTCGCGGACGTTGTGGTGGGTGACGCCGACGCCTTTGGGGCGGCCGGTGGAGCCGGAGGTGAACATGACGTACATGAGGGACCGGTCATCCAACGGCAGATCCGGGTCGTCATCGCGACTGCCGGCCTGATCGTCGGTCGGGTTGTCGAAGGGGACGATGACGGTGCCGTGTGTGTGTTCTTCGGCTAGTGCCGGATTGGTGGTGGCGTGGGTGTCGACCAGCAGGATCGGGGCATCTGCGTCGGTCATGATGGTGCGGACGCGGGCTGGTGGCAGGGTGGTGCCGACCGGTACGTATGCGGCTCCGCATTTGAGTACGGCGAGGCTGGCGATGATGAGGTCGGCGCCGCGGTGCATCAGGACGCCGACGGTGGACTGGGGCGTGACGCCGGCGTTGATGAGTCGGTGGGCCAGTGTGTTGGCGCGTCGGTTGACCTCGGCGTAGGTGAGCTGGCGTTCGCCGTGGGTGATGGCGATGTGGTCGGGGGTGCGTCGGGCCTGTTCCTGGAAGGCTTCGTGGACGCAGCCTCGGGTGGCTGGGACGGCGGTGTCGTTGTAGGCGGTGAGGAGCTGGTGGTGTTCCTCGGCGCTGAGCAGGTCCAACTCGCCGACGCGCTGTTGTGGGTTGGCCACGGCCGAGCGCAGTAGCCGGGTGAGCCGTTCGGCGAGGAGCGCGGCGGTGTGCTCGTCGAACAGGTCGGTGGCGTATTCGAGGGTGCCGTCGAGTCCGGCGGGCGCGCCGGTGGGGTCGGTCAGCTCACCCACGGACAGGGTCAGATCGAACTTGACCGTGCCGATGGCCAACGGGACGTCGCCGCCGGCGAAGGGTGAGCCCTCGGTGTCGGCCGGGGTGGTGTTGTTGACCATCAGCATGATCTGGAACAGCGGGTGGTGTGCGGTGGTGCGGGTGGGGTTGAGTTCTTCGACGAGGCGTTCGAAGGGGAGGTCCTGGTTGTCGTAGGCGGCGAGGTCGGTGTCGCGGACGCGGGTGAGTAGTTCGGTGAAGGTGGGGTTGCCGGTGAGGTCGGTGCGTAGGACGAGGGTGTTGACGAAGAAGCCGACGAGGTTGTCGAGGGCTTCGTCGTTGCGTCCGGCGACGACGGTGCCGATGGGGATGTCGGTGCCGGAGCCCATGCGGGACAGCAGCGCGGCGAACGCGGCCTGCAACACCATGAACATCGACGTGCCGGTGGTGCGGGCCATCCGCAGCAGCGCGGCATGGCCAGCCGCGTCCAGGGTGAACCGGACGGCGTCGCCACGGTGGGTGGCACGGGCCGGTCGCGGCCGGTCGGCCGGGAGGTCCAGCACCTGCGGCGCGTCGGCGAGGGTAGTGCGCCAGTAGTCGAGTTGTCTGGCGAGCAGGCTGTCGGGGTCGTTGGTGTCGCCGAGGAGGTCGCGTTGCCAGAGGGTGTAGTCGGTGTAGGTGACTGGTAGTGGGGTCCAGTTGGGTGTGTGGCCGGTGGTTCGGGCTTGGTAGGCGGTGGTGAGGTCGCGGAGTAGGGGTGCCATGGAGGAGCCGTCGCCGGCGATGTGGTGTAGGACGACGACGAGTACCTGGGGGGTGTTGGTGGGTCGGAGGAGCCAGGTTTTCAGCATCGGGTCGGTGCTGAGGTCGAAGATGTGTCCGGTGGCGGTTTCGATGGCTGCGGGTAGTTCGTCGGGGGTGAGGTCCTGGACGGTGAGTGCGGGTCCGGGGTTGTCGAGGATGATCTGGTGGGGTTCGCCGTCGATGGTGCGGAAGACGGTGCGGAGTGTGTCCTGGCGGTGGATGACGTCGGTGAGGGCGGCGGCTAGGGCGTCCGGGTCGAGGTCGTGGTCCAGTTGGAGTGCGACGGGGATGTTGTAGATGGCGCTGGGGCCGTTGAGTTCGTTGATGAACCAGAGTCGGTGCTGGGCGTACGACAACGGCACCGGACCGGTCGACTCGGTCGCCACCAACGCGGGTCGTACGGGCGTGCCGGCCAACTCCCGAATGCGGTGCAGCAGTCCGGCCGGGGTCGGGGCCTGGAACACGTCCCGGACCCCGATCTCGGTGCGGAAGACCACCCGGATCCGGTTCACCAGTTTGGTGGCGAGTAGTGAGTGTCCGCCGAGTTCGAAGAAGTCGTTGTCGACGCCGACCGCCGGGACGCCCAGGGCCTCGGCGAACAGGTCGCACATGAGGTGCTCGTTCGGGGTACGGGGAGCTCGTCCGGTACCCCGGTCCTGCTCGGGAGCGGGCAGGGCGCGGCGGTCGAGTTTGCCGTTGGCGGTCAGTGGCAGCCGCTCCAGCACCACGAAGGCGGCCGGCACCAGATGGGCGGGGAGTGTCTCGGCCGCGGCGCGGCGCAGCTCGGCCACGTTCAGCTCCGACTCCTCCGCAGCGGGCGTCAGGTATGCCACGAGTCGCTTGTCGCCGGGCCGGTCCTCACGGACGACCACGGCCACCCCGCCGACGCCGGGCTGCCGGGCGAGCACCGCCGCGATCTCACCGGGCTCGATCCGGAATCCCCGGATCTTGACCTGGTCGTCGGCCCGTCCGACGATCTCCACCGCACCGTCGCGGGTCCAGCGGGCCAGGTCGCCGGTGCGGTACATGCGGGCACCGGCCGGGTCGAACGGGTCGGCGACGAAGCGTTCGGCGGTCAGCGCGGTCCGGCGCAGGTACCCGTCGGCGAGCCCGGTACCGGCGACATAGAGCTCGCCGGTGACGCCGACCGGGACCGGCCGTAGCTCGTCGTCGAGGATGTAGCAGCGGCGGTTGACCAGTGGCGCACCGACCGGGACCGGCGCATGGTCAGGCGGCGTCTCGATCTGGTGGCAGTTGGTGAAGATCATGCTCTCCACCGGCCCGTAACCGTGGACCAGGCGCTGCCGGGGCAGCAGGCGGCGGGCCCGGGCCAGGTGCTCCACCGAGGGTGCTTCACCACCGGTCATCACCTGCCCGACGGCGGCGAGCGTGTCGGGGTACTCGTCGAGCATGACGTTGAAGAGCCCGGCAGACAGCCACATGGTGGTGATCCCGTGGCGGGCGACCAGTTCGGCGATCCGGGCCGGCTCCGGCCGCTGGCCGGGGTGCAGCACGCAGCTGGCGCCGTTAAGCAGCGGGCCCCAGAAGTCCAGCACGAACGCGTCCCAGGAAACCGGCGCGCTCTGCAACCACACCTGATCCGGTCCGAAGTCGACGAAGTCCTGCCCGGTGAGGGTCCCGACGATGGCCCGGTGGGACGCGAGCGCCCCCTTGGGCGCTCCGGTGGAGCCGGAGGTGAACATGATGCAGGCCGGGTCGCCGGGGTCGCCGGCGGGCAGGGCGGGCACATCCGCCGGTGGCCCACCGGGGACGGCGCCCACCTCGTCGACCAGCACGGTGACTCCGGGACGCGTGGTGCCGAGCCGACCGACCAGGTCGTTCGCGGTGACCAGCGCGGCCGGCGCGGCGTCATCGGCCAGGGTGGTCAGCCGGGCGTCCGGAAACTCCGGGTCGAGCAGGGCGTACGCGGCCCCGGCGCGCAGCGCGGCGAGGATGGCGACGGCCATCGGCAGGCCACGCTCCAGCAGCACACCCACGATGTCCCCGCGCCGTACGCCGAGCGCCACCAGGTGTCGGGCGAGCCGGTCGGCGGCCGTGTCGAGTTCGGCGTACGTCATCCGGATGTCGCCGTCGACCAGCGCGACCCGGTCCGGGCCGGCGGTGACCTGGCGGGCGAACACCTCGTCGACCCGTAGGTCCGGTCCGGGTGCGCCGGTGTCGTTGAAGGCGCTCAGCAGTTCGTGGCGCTGTTCGGCGGTGAGCAGTTCGTGCCGACCGACCGGGGTGTCGGGTTCGGTGGCGAGTGCGCCGAGCAGCCGGGTGAAGGTCGCGCAGAGGTTGCGGACCGTAGCCTCGTCGAAGAGGTCCGAGGCGTACTCCAGGATGCCGTCCATCCCCTCGGGAACGCCGGTGGGATCCTGCCGTTCGCCGACGGAGAGGGTCAGGTCGAACTTGACCGTGCCCACCTCGAAGCCGACCTCGGTGCCGGCGAACGGGGATCCGCTGGCATCGGCCCCGACGGCGTCCCGGACCAGCAGCATCACCTGGAACAGCGGGTGGTGTGCGGTGGTGCGGGCGGGGTTGAGTTCCTCGACGAGACGCTCGAAGGGGACGTCCTGGTGCTCGTATGCGGCCAGGTCGGTCTCCCGGACCCGGGCCAACAGCTCGGTGAAGGTGGGATCACCGGAGACGTCGGTGCGCAGCACCAGCGTGTTGACGAAGAAGCCGACGAGGTCGTCGAGGGCTTCGTCGTCACGACCGGCGACCACCGTCCCGATCGGGATGTCGGTGCCGGAGCCCATCCGGGACAGCAGCACCGCGAAGGCGGCCTGGAGCACCATGAACATCGACGTGCCGGCGGCCCGGGCCACCTGCCGCAGCGTGGTGTGGGTGGCCGCGTCCAGGGTGAAGGGCACGCCGTCGCCCTGGTGACTGGCCTGCGCCGGGCGGGGCCGGTCGGCGGGCAACTCCAGCACCTGCGGTGCGCCGGCCAGGGTGTGCCGCCAGAAGTCGAGCTGCCGGGCCAGCAGGCTGTCCGGGTCGTCGGCCGAGCCGAGCAACTCCCGCTGCCAGAGGGTGTAGTCGACGTACCGCACCGGCAGCGGTGCCCACTGCGGTTGCTGTCCCACGGCCCGCGCCGCGTACGCCGTCGACAGGTCCCGCAGCAGCGGCGTCATCGACATGCCGTCGCCGGCGATGTGGTGCAGGACCACCACCAACACCTGGGGCGCACCGGCCGGGCGCAGCAGCCAGACCCGTACGGGGATCTGCGTGGCCAGGTCGAAGACGTGCCCGGCCGCCGCATCCACCGCCGCCGGCAGCTCGTCGGGGGTCAGGTCCCGCACGGTCACCTCGGGGCGCACCCCGTCGAGGACGACCTGGTGGGGCTCGCCGTCGGTGACCTGGTAGACGGTGCGCAGCACCTCCTGCCGCGCGACGACGTCGGCGAGGGCCGCCGCCAGGACGTCCGGGTCGATCGCCTGGTCCAGCCGGATGGCGACCGGGATGTTGTAGATCGCGCTCGGGCCGTCGAGTTCACCGAGGAACCAGAGTCGGCGCTGCGCGTAGGACAACGGCACCGGGCCATCCGGTACGGTCGCCACCAGCGCAGGCCGCACGGGCGTACCGGCCAGCTCACGGATCCGGTCGAGAAGTCCCAGCGGGGTCGGCGTCTGGAAGACGTCACGGACCCCGATCTCCGCTGTGAAGACCGCCCGGATCCGGTTGACCAGCTTGGTGGCGAGCAGGGAGTGTCCGCCGAGTTCGAAGAAGCCGTCGTCGATGCCGACCGTGGGAACTCCGAGGACCTCGGCGAACAGGTCGCACATGAGCTGTTCGTTCGGGGTGCGGGGGGCGCGTCCGACGCGCTGCTGCTGCTGGGGGGCGGGCAGGGCGCGGCGGTCGAGCTTGCCGTTGACGGTGACCGGTAGCTGATCGAGTACCACCACCGCCGAGGGCACCATGTAGTCGGGCAGGGTACGCGCGGTGCGTTGCCGTACGTCCGCCTCCCAGTCGACGTTCTGACGTGGAGCTGCCCCGTGGGCCGGCACGACGTACGCGACCAGCCGTTTGTCGCCGGGCCGGTCCTCGCGGACGACCACGGCGACCTGACCGATGGCCGGGTCCGCGGTGATGGTGGCCTCGATCTCGGCGAGTTCGATGCGGAAGCCGCGGAGTTTGACCTGCCCGTCGGCGCGGCCGATGAAGCGCAGCTCGCCCCGGCCGTTCCAGGCGACGAGGTCACCGGTGCGGTACATCCGGCCGCCGTCGGGGTCGAACGGGTCGGCGACGAAACGTTCGGCGGTCAGCCCCGGTCGGCCGAGGTAGCCGCGGGCCACCTGCTCGCCGGCCAGGTACAGCTCGCCGGTGCCACCCAGGGGCACCGGGCGCAGCCGCTCGTCGAGCACGTACGTGCGGTTGTTGTCCAGCGGCCGGCCCAGGTGCACCCCGCCGAACTCGCCCCGGTCGGTGTCGAACCGCTGCTGGTGGGAGGCGAAGGTGACCTCGGTCGGGCCGTAGCTGTGTACCAGCACCGTGTCCGGGCAGTGCTCCAGCACCCGCGCGACGGCGGCGGGGGAGGCCACGTCACCGCCGGTCCAGACCTCCTTCAGCCGGGCCAGGGTGTCCAGCCCCTCGTCGGCCATGATGTGGAACAGGCCCATGGTGAAGTAGGCGGCGGTGACGTCGTACCGGGTGATGGTGCGGGCGATCTCCGCCAGGTCGGCGCCTTCCCCGGGTGCGATGACGAGTTCGCCGCCGAGCAGCAGCGGCACCCAGATCTCGTAGGTGGAGGAGTCGAAGCCGTAGTTGGAGTGGACCAGCATGCGCCGGTGGTGGTCGGTGTTCCAGCAGCGGTCGTTGACGAGTTCGCGGACGTTGTGGTGGGTGACGCCGACGCCCTTGGGGCGGCCGGTGGAGCCGGAGGTGAACATGACGTACATCAGGGACCGGTCGTCCAACGGCAGGTTCAGGTCGTCATCGCGACTGCCGGCCTGGTCATCGGTCGGGTCGTCGAAGGAGACGATGATGGTGCCGTGTGTGTGTTCTTCGGCTAGTGCGGGGTTGGTGGTGGCGTGGGTGTCGACCAGGAGTACGGGGGCGTTCGCGTCGGTCATGATGGTGCGGACCCGGGCCGGTGGCAGGGTGGTGCCGACCGGTACGTATGCGGCTCCGCATTTGAGTACGGCGAGGCTGGCGATGATGAGGTCGGCGCCGCGGTGCATGAGAACGCCGACGGTGGACTGGGGCGTGACGCCGGCCGCGACGAGTCGGTGGGCCAGCCTGTTGGCGCGTCGGTTCACTTCGGCGTAGGTGAGTTGTTGTTCGCCGAAGGTGATGGCGGTGTGGTCGGGGGTGGTTCGGGCCTGTTCCTGGAAGGCTTCGTGGACACAGCCCCGGGTGGGCGCGACGGTGGTGTCGTTGTAGGCGACGAGGATCTGGTGACGCTCCTCGGCGCTGAGCAGGTCGAACTCGCTGACGCGCCGGCGCGGGTCGGCCACGGCGGCGGTCAGTAGCCGGGCGAACCGGTCGGCCAGCATCGCGGCGGTGTGCTCGTCGAACAGGTCGGTGGCGTATTCGAGGGCGCCGTTCAGTCCGGCGGGGGCACCGCTGGTGTCCACCCGTTCGCGGAGGGACAGGGTCAGGTCGAACTTGACGGTGCCGATGTCGAAGGGGATCTCCGCACCGGCGAAGGGCGAACCTTCGGGATCGGGCTGGGCGGTGTTGCCGACCATCAGCATGATCTGGAACAGCGGGTGGTGTGCGGTGGTGCGGGTGGGGTTGAGTTCTTCGACGAGGCGTTCGAAGGGGAGGTCCTGGTTGTCGTAGGCGGCGAGGTCGGTGTCGCGGACGCGGGTGAGCAACTCGGTGAAGGTGGGGTTGCCGGCGACGTTGGTGCGGAGGACGAGGGTGTTGACGAAGAAGCCGACGAGGTTGTCGAGGGCTTCGTCGGTGCGGCCGGCGACGACCGTGCCGATGGGGATGTCGGTGCCGGAACCCATCCGGGACAGCAGGGCGGCGAACGCGGCCTGCAACACCATGAAGATGGTCGTTCCACTGTCATGGACGAGTCGCAGCACCGCCCGGTGCACGTCCGCGTCGAGCCGGAACGGCACCGCACCCCCACGGTGGCTCGCCTGGGCCGGTCGGGGCCGGTCGGCGGGCAGGTCGATGACCTGGGGGGCCCCGGTCAACGTGTCCCGCCAGAAGGTCAACTGCCGGTTCAGCAGGCTGTCGGGGTCGTCGGCGTCGCCGAGGAGGTCGCGTTGCCAGAGGGTGTAGTCGGTGTAGGTGACCGGTAGTGGGGTCCAGTCGGGTGCGTGGCCTGCTAGGCGGGCCTGGTAGGCGGTGGTGATGTCACGCAGCAGCGGGGCCATGGAGGAGCCGTCCCCGGCGATGTGATGCAGGACCACGACCATCACCTGGGCGGCGTCGGCGGGGCGCAGCAGCCAGGTTTTCAGCATCGGGTCGGCACTGAGGTCGAAGACATGTCCGACGGCGGCTCCGACGGCTGCGGGTACCTCATCGGCGGTGAGGTCGAGGACGGTCAGCCCTGAAGCGGGGTTGTCGAGGACGACCTGGTAAGGCTCGCCGTCGATGCTGCGGAAGACGGTACGCAGCGCCTCCTGGCGGTGGATGACGTCGGCCAGGGCGGCAGCCAGGACCTCCGCGTCGAGGTCGTTGTCGAGTTGGATCGCGATGGGGATGTTGTAGATGGCGCTGGGGCCGTTGAGCTCGTTGATGAACCACAGCCGGTGCTGCGCGTACGACAACGGCACCCGCTCCGTCGGTGCCGCAGCCACCAGCACGGGCCGGTCCCGAACGGTCAGCTCCCCGATCCGGTGACCCAGCGTGGCGGGGGAGGGGGCGAGGAAGATGTCGCGGATACCGACCTCGACATCGAGTACCGACCGGATCCGGTTGACCAGCCGGATCGCGAGCATGGAGTGTCCACCGAGGGCGAAGAAGTCGTCGCCCGGGGCCACCGTGGGCAGGCTCAGCACCTCGGCGAACAGGTCACACAGCACCGCGGTACGGGGAGAGCCGTCGTGCCCGCCGACGAATGCGGGGACCGCGACCGGGCGGGTACGGGCGGCGCGGCGCCGCTCATCCAGGCCCGCCTGCTCGGCGGCGGTGAGCACGTCGAGGGCGCTGACCGGGGTGCTCGGGTCGGTGGCGGCGGCCCGCAGCAGCCGCAGGTACGTCTCCAGCATCAGGGCGGCGGTGTCGGCGTCGAACAGGTCCACGTCGTACTGGAGCCAGATTTCGACCTCGGCGTCGTCGGCGGTGGCGATGCAGGAGAAGCTGAGGTCGAACTTGGCGGTGTCGAGGCCGGCCGGGGCGATCCGGCCGTCGAGGTCGAAGACCCGCAGCTGGTCCGGGGTGGACGTGCTGACGCTCAGCATCACCTGGAAGAACGGATGGTACGCCAGCGACCGGGCCGGGTTGAGCCGCTCCACCAGCAGGTCGAACGGGACCTCGGCGTGCGCGTACGCGGCGAGATTGTTGTCGCGTACCTGGAGGACCAGGTCGGCGAAGCTGGGGTCGTCGGAGAGGTCGGTGCGCAGCACGGCGGTGTTGACGAAGAAACCGATGAGGTCGTGCAGCGCCTCGTCGCCACGTCCGGCGACGGGGGTACCGACCGGCACGTCGGGGCCGACGCCGAGCCGGGTGAGGGTGGCCGCGAGCGCGGCGTGGAACAGCATGAACGCGCTGGCCTGGTGGGCGTCGCCGAGGCTGCGCAGTCGCTGGTGGGTGTCGGCGTCGAGGACCGTGCACAGCGAGGCGCCCCGGTGGCCGAATTCGACCGGGCGGGGCCGGTCCAGTGGCAGGTCGAGCACGGCCGGCAGATCGGCGAGGGTTTCCCGCCACCAGGCCAGGTGCCGGGCCATCAGGCTCTCCGGCTGGTCGGCGTCGCCGAGCAGTTCCCGCTGCCAGAGGGCGTAGTCGGCGTACTGGACGGGCAGCGGCTCGAAGTCTGGTTCCGTTCCGGCCAGGCGGGCCCGGTAGGCGATCTCCAGGTCGCGCAGCATCGGGGCCAGTGACCAGCCGTCGGTGGCGATGTGGTGCACCAGCACCACCAGCACCGAGCGCTGCGGCGTGTCGACGAGCAGCAGGGAACGCAGCGGCGGCTGCGTCGAGATGTCGAAGGTACCGTCGATGAACTCGGCCACCCGGGTGTCGACGTCCTCGCCATGGCAGTCCTGCACGACCAGCGGAGGGCCGGGGTCGTCGAGGATCCGCTGGACGGGTTTGCCGTCGACCGAGGGGTACACGGTGCGCAGCACCTCGTGCCGGGTCGCCAGGTCGGTCAGCGCAGCGGCCAGCGCCTGCTGGTCCGGTACCCCGTCCAGTTCGATCACCAGCGGCATGTTGTACGTCGCCGACGGGCCCTCCATGGCGTGGAGGAACCACAGCCGGTGTTGGGAGTAGGACACCGGGATGAGTTCCTCGCCGGGCTCGGGCCGGTACTCGGCCGATCCCGATCCGGCGTACGGCTCGGCGGCGGTGGGGCCACCCGGCCCGGACGCCGGGGTGGCCCGCAGCGTGCCCCGGTCGATCTTGCCGGTGCTGCTGCGGGGCAGGGCGCCCACGAGCCGGACCACGCCGGGCACCGCCGCGGCGGGCAGCCGCTGCGCGAGATAGCTGCGGACCTCGTCCGCGCTGACCGTGCCGGCCACGTACGCCACCAGGCGCTTCATGCCGTTGCCGAGGTCCTGGGCGACGACGGCGCATTCGCGTACCCCGTCGAGGCCGAGCAGGACCGACTCGACGGCCGCAGGATCGATCCGGTGCCCGTTGATCTTGACTTCGTCGTCCAGCCGGCCCAGGTAGTCCAGTTGACCGTCGTCCCGGACCCGGACCCGGTCACCGGTGCGGTAGGCGGGCTGCCCGCCGAGGGTGGTGAACCGGCGGGCGGTCAGCTCCGGGCGGCCCAGGTAGCCGTCGCCGAGCGCGCCGCCGAGCAGCCACAGTTCCCCGTCGACGACGGCAGCGCGTACCCCTGGCAGGGGCAGCCCGATCGGTACCTCGTCGGCGTCGTCGTGCCCGGACAGGTCGGCCACCGTCGCGACCACGGTCGCCTCGGTCGGCCCGTACGTGTTGAGCAGTCGTACCCGGTCGCCGACGGCCTGCCGCCAGCGGGCCACCCGCTCGGGCAGCGCCGCCTCACCACCGATGATCACGGTCCGCAGGGTCGGCGGCAGTTCGGCGACCCCGGTGGCGAGCGCGTACGCCAGCTCGTGCCAGTACGCCGTCGGCAGGTCCAGCACGGTGATCCCGTGGCGGACACAGCCGGACAGCAGCGCCGGCACGTCGAGCATGTCGTCGTCGCGCAGCACGAGGGTGCCGCCGGCGGTGAGGGTCAGGAAGATCTCCTCGACGCTGGCGTCGAAGTGCAGCGGGGCGAACTGAAGTACCCGGTCGTCGGCGGTGATGTCGTACCGGCGGGTCGCTCCGGCGACGAAGTGTGCCAGGGCGGCCTGTCCGACGAGGACACCGTTGGGGGTGCCGGTCGAACCGGAGGTGTAGATGACGTACGCCGTACCGGCCGGCACGGCCGCGCCGTTGAGCACCATCTCGCCCTGGGCGATCACCTGGGCGAGGGCGGGGGGTGCCCCGGCGCAGGCGTCGGCGAGGATCGCCTCGTTGCGGGCGGCCGGTGCGGCCGGGTCCAGGGGCAGGTACGCCGCTCCGGTACGCAGCACGGCCAGCACCGAGACGATCGCCTCCACGCTGCGGGTCCGGCAGACGGTCACCAACCGTCCGGGTCCGGCGCCCTCGGCGCGCAGCAGGTCGGCGCGCAGCGCGACGGCCGCGTCCAACTCCGCGTAGCTGAGGCGGGTCACCCCGGCGACCAGGGCCGGGCGGTCCGGGTCGGCGGCGACCCGCTGCGCGAACGCCTGCGACACGCCGACGACCGGCCCGGTGAGCGGCCCGCCGTCGAGGACCGTGCTCGCCCGGCGGTCGTCACGGGCTGGACCGGCTCCGACAACCGCTTGCGCGTAGTCGATCGATGGCATTGCACTTCCTCCTGCGGTATGTGGACGGGGTGGGCCCCGGACGGTGGTGTGCATGACTCCAGTGTGGACAGAGCGGTGCCGGGCCCGGCCGTCGACTGCCGGTGGAAACGGGCCGCCGGAAGCAGAGAACCCCGGCGGTGCGCTGACATCAGGCTAGTCAGCACACCACCGGGGTAGCGGCAGTCGGCGCGGCAGGATGCTCCCGCCTGCGGGCAGGTGTCAGCGCACGCCGGCCCGACGGCGCAGGGTAGGCCGGGCCGGCGTCACGGTGGCCGTCAGCCGCTCCACCAGCGCCGACACGGTCGGTGCCTGGAACACGTCCCGGATCGTCACCTCGACCGACAACGTCGATCGGATCCGGTTGACCAGGCGTACCGCCAGCAGCGAGTGCCCGCCGATGCGGAAGAAGTTGTCGTCGGGACCGACCGGGCGCCCGCCGAGCAGCTCCGAGAAGATGTCCCGCAGCACCTGCTCACGCGGATCCCGGTCGGCCCGCCCGGCACCGGTGTCCTGCGGTCCGGGCAGCGCCGAATGGTCGAGCCGGCCGTCCGGGGTCAGCGGTACCGCCGCCAGCACCACGACCCGTGCCGGCACCAGCTGATCCGGCAGGAGCTGCGCGACGTGCCGCCGCACCTGGGCGACGTCGACCGACGACGCCGGCGTCCTCGGCACCACGTAGGCCGCCAACTGCTCCCCGGCCACGGGGTCGGCCAGGACGGACACCGCGGCCCAACGCACCGACGGATGGCTGATCAGCGCTGCGCTCACCCGCTGCGGGTCGACCGGTACCCCGTTGCAGGTCGGCGCGACGACCGGTCCGTGCACCCGCAGACCACCGTCGGCGGACCAACTCGCCGAGGTGCCGGTGGCGAACATCCGACCACCACCGGCATCGGCGACGAACCGTGCGGCGGTGGCACCAACCCTGCCCGGGTAGCCGTCGGCGAGTCCGGGACCGCACAGGTACAGCTCGCCCCGGACACCGGCGGGCACCGGCCGCAGCCGATCGTCGAGGACATGGCAGCGCAGCCCGTCCTGGGCCACCGGCACGTCCGGCCCGGTCGGCGGCGCGTCGACCAGCCGGCCCAGCGCCCACCATCCGGCCTCGACGCCGCCGAATCCGTGCACCAGCCGCAGCGCCGGGAAACGATCGCGGACCAGGGCCAGGTGGGCTGCCGTCGCACGGCCGGAGGTGACCAGGAGTTGCCGCAGCCGGGTCAGCACCTGCGGGTGTTCCTCGACGAGCAGCGCGAACAGCTCCGCGGTCACCGCGAGGCTGGTGACGCCCTGCCCGGCGACCAGTTCCGCCAGCCGGGCGGCCGACGGCAGGGCCGGTGCCGGCAGCACACAGGTCGCGCCGGTGCTCAACGCCGACCACAGCGGCATCAGGAACTCGCCACCGGCGGGAGCGGCCCACCCCAGCCACACCTGAGCGGGATCGGTGTCGAGGTCGGCCCGCTGCGCCGCGCCGACCAGCGCCCGATGCGGGTACCGCACCGCACGCGGCCCGTCCGGCCCGTCGGTGACCAGCACGACGGCACCGTCGCCGGGATCACGCGGTCCGGGCGCGGCGACGGCCGGTCGCTCGCGCCAACCGTCCACGTCGGTCAGCACCGTACGGGCGACGCGCAGCCCGGCCAACCGGGTGGCCCGCTGCGACGTGGTGAGCACGGCGGCGAGCCCGACGGTACCGGCGTGGGCGGCCAGCCGGTCGTCGGTTGCTGCCGGGTCGAGCGGCAGGTACGCCGCCCCGGCCCGCAGCGCGGCGAGGACGGCCACCGCCAGCGTCGGACCGGCCTCCAGGAGCACACCGACGGTGTCACCCCGACGAACGCCGAGCGCGGCCAGGTGCGCGGCCAGCCGGTCGGCGTCGGCGTCCAGTTCGGCGTACCGGATCCGGTCGGCCCCGGACACCACCGCGACGGCCTGGGGAGTGGCTGCGGCGTGCGCCGCGACCAGTTCGGCGAGCCCGGCCGGCTCGGATCGGCAGCCGTGGTCGGCCGTGAAGTCGTAGCGCCGGTGCTCGGCGGGGGTGAGGATGTCGAGGTCATCGATCCGGGTGCCGGGGTCGGCGGTCACCGCGCGCAGCAGTTGGGCGAACCGCTCGGCCAGCAGCGCGGCCGTGGCCGGGTCGAACAGGTCGGCGGCATACTCCAGCACACCCTTGAGGCCGTTGGGCACACCCCCGTCGAGGTCCTCCCGTACCGCCAGGGTCAGGTCGAACTTCGCGGTGCCGGTGGCGAACGGGACCTCGGTGCCGGCCAGGGCGCTCGGGCCGGCCGTGCCGTTCTGTGCGGTACCGGTGTTCTGCAGGACCAGGGTGACCTGGAACAGGGGGTGGTGTGCGGTGCTGCGGGTGGGGTTGAGTTCTTCGACGAGGCGTTCGAAGGGGAGGTCTTGGTTGTCGTAGGCGGCGAGGTCGGTGTCGCGGACGCGGGTGAGTAGTTCGGTGAAGGTGGGGTTGCCGGTGAGGTCGGTGCGGAGGACGAGGGTGTTGACGAAGAAGCCGACGAGGTTGTCGAGGGCTTCGTCGTTGCGTCCGGCGACGACCGTACCGATGGGGATGTCGGTGCCGGAGCCCATCCGGGACAGCAGCGCGGCCAGCGCGGCCTGCAACACCATGAACACCGTCGTACCGCTCTCGCGCGCCGTTCGCAGCACCGCCCGGTGCAGTTCCGCGTCCATTCCGAAGGGCACCACGTCACCGCGGTGGCTGGCCTGGGCGGGTCGGGGCCGGTCGGTGGGCAGGTCGAGGACCTGCGGTGCACCGGCGAGCGTGGTCCGCCAGAAGTCGAGCTGCCGGGCCAGCGCGCTGTCCGGGTCCCCGGCGCCGCCGAGCAGGTCGCGTTGCCAGAGCGTGTAGTCGGCGTACTGCACGGGCAGCGGCTCGAAGTCCGGTGCGGTACCGGCCAGCCGTGCCTCGTAGGCGACGGCGAGATCCCGCAGCAACGGCCCGGTCGACCAGCCGTCACCGGCGATGTGGTGCACCAGTACCACCAGCAGCTGACCGCCGTCGGAAAGGCGCAGCAACCAGACCCGGAACGGGATCTGGGTGCCGAGGTCGAAGACGTGCCCGGTCACCGCGTCGATCACCCCGGGCAGGTCGGCGACCGGCACGTCCAGCACGGTCACCTCGGGCTGGGCCCGGTCCAGCACGACCTGGCACGGCTCACCGTCGATGACCGCGTAGACGGTGCGCAGCACCTCGTGTCGGTCCGTCACGTCACGGACCGCCTCGGTCAGTGCCGACGGTTGCAGCGGCCGGTGCAGGCGCAGCACCACCGGGATGTTGTACATCCGGCTTGCCCCGCCCATCTCGTCGAGGAACCACAGCCGGCGTTGTGCGTACGACAGCGGCAGCAGGTCCGGCCGTACCGTAGGGGTCAGCGGCGGGCGTGCTCCGCTTCCGGCCAGCGCCCCGATCCGGCGGTCCAGGCCGGCCACGGTGGGGTCCAGGAAGAAGTCCCGCAGCCCGACCTCCACACCCAGCACCGCCCGGACCCGGTTGACCAGTTTGATGGCGAGCAGCGAGTGTCCGCCACGGCGGAAGAAGCTGTCGTTTCGGCCGATGCGGTCCACGCCCAGTGCGGCGGCGAACAGGCCGCAGAGGATCTCCTCCCGCAGGCTCACCGGCCCGTCGTCCGGTAGCTCCGGCCTGCGTACGTGTGGTGCGCTGACGCGGGAG
Source organism: Micromonospora sp. NPDC051196 (assembly GCF_040682415.1). Taxonomy (NCBI): domain Bacteria; kingdom Bacillati; phylum Actinomycetota; class Actinomycetes; order Micromonosporales; family Micromonosporaceae; genus Micromonospora; species Micromonospora sp. NPDC051196. Next base: position 204,173 of record NZ_JBFBAY010000006.1, on the reverse strand, counting down.
ATCCGCTCGGCGAACCCGGCGCTCTCGGTGTCGGTGACCACGTCGAGGGCACCGACCGTGGTGGTCGGGGCGACCGCGACGGCCCGCAACAGCCGCAGGTACACGCCGAGCATCGACTCCACCGTGGCCCGGTCGAACAGGTCCACCGGGTACTGGAACTCCACCTGCACGCCGGTCGGCGTGCCGTCGGTGTCGCGCATCTCGGTGCAGTAGACGGTCAGGTCGAACTTGGCCACGTCGAGGTCGACCGGACGGGTCTCGGCGGGCAGGTCGCCGAGGCGCAGTTCGGTCGGGGTGTGCGAACCGACGGTCAGCATCACCTGGAACAACGGGTGGGCTCCCGGTGTCCGGGCCGGGTTGAGGTGCTCCACCACCAGGTCGAACGGCACCTCCTCGTGGGCGTACACGGCCAGGTCCGCGTCGCGTACGCGGGCCAGGAGATCGACGAAGCCCGGGTCGCCGGAGACGTCGGTACGCAGCACCACCGTGTTGGCGAAGAAGCCGACGAGATCGTGCAGAGCCTCGTCGGAGCGGCCGGCGACCGGAGCGCCGATCGGCACGTCGGTACCGGCGCCTATGCGGGAAAGGGCGGCGGCCAGGGCGGCTTGCAGGGTCATGAACGTGCTGGCTCGCTGGGCGCGGGAGAGCTCGACCAGGCGGCGGTGGGTGTCCGCGTCGAGCAGGCCGGTGACGGTGCCGCCGCGCCCGGAGGCGTCCCCCGTGCGGGACCGGTCGAACGGTAGCGGCAGCACCGGCGGCGAACCGGCCAGGTTCTCCCGCCACCAGGCCAGTGACGTGGCCAGTTCGCTGTCCGGGTCGTCCGCCTGCCCGAGCAGTTCCCGCTGCCAGAGCGTGTAGTCGGCGTACTGTACGGGCAGCGGCTCCCAGCCCGGCGCGGTGCCGGCCAGACGGGCCTGGTACGCCTCGGACAGGTCGCGCAGCAACGGGGCGATGGACGCCCCGTCCGTGGCGATGTGGTGCAGCAGCAGCACCAGCACCGACTCGTCGGGTCCGCCGACGAACAGCCGGGCCCGCAGCGGGGGCTCCTCGGCCAGGTCGAAGGTGCCGGCGCAGAAGCGCCGCACCTGGGCCTCGACCTCGTCCGGCGCACAATGCCGGACCGGAACCGTGACGGCGGTCCCGGTGACGACCCGCTGCACCGGCTCGCCGCCGACCATCGCGAACACGGTACGCAGAACCTCGTGCCGGTCGACCACATCGGTGAGCGCCGCCGCCAGCACCTCGGGGTCGGGCACCCCGGTCAGGGCCAGCACCACCGGCGCGTTGTAGGTCGACGACGGGCCTTCCAACCGGTTGAGGAACCACAACCGGCGTTGCGCGTACGACATCGGAATCACGGGGAACTCCTCCTGCTCGGCCACGACCCGACTACCGCCGCGCAGCCGTGGTACTCACGAAAGTCAGTGTCCGGATAGGGATCGGCGTGCGAGCTGTCCGAGCAGGCCGGTACAGCTCGCACGCCGGTGGTACGTGCCGGTCAGGCCGAGGCCGACGGCTCCAGCCGGGCTTCGATGGCCCGAGCCAGGTCCCGCAGTCGCGGGTTCTCGTAGACGGCGCGGATGGGCAGACTCAGGCCGAGTTCCGCGCGGACCCGGGAGACCAGCTTGATCGCCAGCAGCGAGTGGCCGCCGAGCTTGAAGAAGTTGTCCTCGGCGCTGATCGACGGCTGTCGCAGCACCTGGGACCAGACCCGGGCGATGAGCTCCTCGACCGGGCCGGTCGGGGAGACACCGGACGGCACCTGCGGTGCGGGGGCGAGCGTGGGTGCGGGCAGGGCCGCCCGATCGAGCTTGCCGCTGTTGGTCCTCGGGAAGCGCTCGACGCCGACGAATGCGCCCGGCACCATGTACCCGGGCAGGCTGCGCGCCGTCCACTCCCGCAGCGCCGCCGCGTCCACCGGCGCGGACTGCCGGTAGTAGGCGACGAGCAGCTGCCCGTCCTCCTCGCGGACCAGCACGGCCGTCTCGGCCACCGCCGGGTGGGCGCCGAGCACCGACTCGATCTCGCCCAGCTCCATCCGGTGACCGCGTACCTTCACCTGGCTGTCGACCCGGCCGAGGAACTCCAGCCGGCCGTCGGGCAGCTGCCGGCAGCGGTCCCCGGTGCGGTACATCCGGGTGCCGTCATCGGAGTCGAGGTCGGCGACGAACCGCTCGGCGGTCAGACCGGGACGGCGGCGGTAGCCGCGACCGACCCGCGACCCGGCCAGGTAGAGCTCACCGACCTCGCCGGAGGCGACCGGGGTCAGGGCGTCGTCGAGGACCCGCAGCCGCAGGCCGGGCAGGACGGTGCCGATGTGCGGGGCCCGGTCCGAGGTGATCTGGCCGACGGTGGCGTCGACGGTGCACTCGGTCGGCCCGTACGCGTTGACCGCGCGCAGGATCCCGGCGTCGACCAACTCGGCGAGCCGGCCCCACAGGGTCGGGCTGATCGGTTCGCCACCGACGATCAGGGTCAGCGGTCGGCCCTCGGCGCCGCGCGGGGAGGCGGCCAGGTGCTCCAGCAGCATCTCCAGGTGCGATGGGGTGATGTCCAGGTCGGTGAGGGGATGCCGTTCGACGAGCGCGCCGAGCAGCGCCGGGTCGGTACGGGTCTGCTCGTCGAGCACCACCACGGTGTCGCCCCGGCAGATGCGTATCCACTGCTGCACCGACGCGTCGAAGGAGGGCGAGGCGTTCCAGCCGACCGTACCGGGGCCGGGGCGTACGACCCCGGTGGACTCCAGTTCGGCCAGCAGCGACGCGAGCGCGCCCCGGCTGATCTCGACACCCTTGGGGCGGCCGGTGGAGCCGGAGGTGTAGATGACGTACGCGAGGGTGTCCGGGCCGACCGGCACGGGCGCGTACCCGGTGTCCGGGCCGCCGTCGGGCGTGGTCAGTGCCGCCAGGGACACCTGCGGGGCCGATGCGCTCAGTGTCTCGACGTCCCCGTCGACGATCAGCAGGTCGGCGCGGGCGTCGTCGACGAGGTACCGGCGCCGGTCGACGGGCAGTTGCGGGTCGACCGGCAGGTATGCCGCGCCCGCGGTCAGTGTGCCGAGCAGCGCGGCCACCAGGTCGACACCACGGGGTAGGCAGAGGGCGACGACGCTTTCGGGACCGACGCCGCGTGCGGCGAGCCGGCGGGCGACGAGGCCGGCCCGCTCCCGCAGCTGCCCGAAGGTGAGGCTGGTGTCGCCGCAGACGACGGCGACCCGGTCGGCCGGCACACCGGCCAGCCGGTCGAGCAGGTCCCGCGCCGTCACCGCCGCGCAGGTGGCGTCGCAGACGTGGGTACCGGAATCGATCAGTGCACTGGTCATCGTCGTCTCACTTCCCGTCCGACACGGTCGTGGACGGGACGGTCTGCGGGGCGCAGTCGGCCAGCGAGACGGGGTCGCCCATCGCCACCAGGATCTTGCGGGCGCCGGAGAACGCCTCCCGCCCGTGTGCGTTGAGAATGTTGTCGACCATCAGCAGGTCGCCCACGTGCCACGTCTCACGGACGGTCACCTGCTCGTACACGGCGGCGATGGTCTCGACCTCCTCCCTGGTCAGTGCCGAGCCGTCACCGACGTACGTGTCGAACGGCAGCCCGTCGTCGCCGTAGGTGTCCAGCAGCACGTCGCGTACGTCGGGGTCGAGGGTCCACCGGTTCCAGAAGGCGTAGTGGTTGAACCAGGTCCGCTCGCCGGTGACCGGGTGCGTGATGATCGCCGAGCGGCGCTGCCGGGTGCGCAGCTCCCCGTCGTCGAGCCACTCGTAGCCGATCACGTTCTCGTCGCAGTACGCCTGCACGTCGGCCGGGTCGTCGCTGGCGAAACTGGTCTGCCAGGGCAGGCCGGCCAGCTCGGAGTAGTTGCGCACCAGCAGCCAGCCGTGCGCGGCGAAGCGGTCCCGCAGCTCGGCGGGCATGAGGCGCAGCGCCTCGCGCATGTCGCCGACGGTCGTCGCGCCGCCCTCCTCGGGCGCGGTGACGCACCCGAACAGCAGGGTGCCGGGAAAGTCGAGGGTGTAGCTGTTCTCGTTGTGCAGCCGGATCGGCTGGGCGGCGGGCAGGTCGGTGGAGGAGAAGACGCCCTGGCCGAAGTCGGTCCGTGGGGTGGCCTTCTCCCGGTAGCCGGTACGTTGCGGCATCAGGACGTCGCGGACCCGGGCGAAGTCGGTGGTGTCCCCGACGGGCAGGCCACGGATCATCAGGCTGCCGCTGCGGAGCAGTTCGGCGCGGATCGCCGCGCGCTGCGCGGTGAGCCACTCGACGGCGTCGTCGAGACGGTCGAACGACGGGGTGACGAGGACGGCCGGCTTGCCCGATTCGTGGCGCACGTCGAGGGGGACTACGGGCGCTTGGACGGTGAGGGACATCGAGATCCTCCTGAACGAGGTGGAGTGGGTCAGGCGAATTCGGGCCGGACGGCAGGGCCGTCGAGGACACCGGTGACCAGCGTGAGAAAGGCTTCGAGCTGGTCGTTGAAGTAGAAGTGGCCGCCGGGCAGCACGTGGGTGGTGACGGGCCCTCCGGTGATCTCGGCCCAGCGGCCGAGGGCGTCGGCCGGCACCACCGGGTCGGTGCTGCCGCCGAACACGACCACCGGGCAGGTCAACGGTGCCGCTGGCGGGCTGTGGTAGGCGTCGTCGATGGCGAAGTCGGCGCGGATCGACGGCAGCACCAGCTCCCGCAACTCCGGCTCGTCGAGGATGCCGTTCTCCGTGCCGCCCCGCTCCTTGATCGCGGCGACCAGGGCGTCGTCGTCGAGCTTCTCCGGGTGCACCGGGCTCGGGTTGACCAGGAACGGGGCCCGGCAGGCGGAGACGATCAGGGCGCGCGGCGGGCGACCGGCGTCGGTCAGGGCGCGGGCGACCTCGTACGCGACGAGGGAACCCATGCTGTGTCCGAGCACGACGAGGTCGTCGGTGTCGGCGGGTATGCTGGCCAGGACCGGGCCGACCAGGTCGGCCATCGTCTCCGGCAGCGGCTCGCTGAACCGGGCACCCCGGCCGGGGTACTGCCCGACGAGCAGGCGTACACCGTCGGGTAGCAGGTCCCGCCAGGGTGCGTAGGCGTGTGCGTTGCCGCCGGAGTGCGGCAGCACCAGCAGCGACGTGTGGTGCGGGGCGTCCCCGTCACCGCCGGGCAGTACCCAGACGACGTCGTCGGGGGCGGGCGCCGGCATCGCGCCGGCCGGGTCGAAGGGGGCATGGTCCACGGTGCGCTCCATTCCTGGTCGAGGGGTCAGGTGCTCTGCTGGCCGGTCGGCAGCGGCCTGCCCGCTTCGGTGCGTCGGCGCAGCGTCGGGCGGCTGCGGGCCGGTGCGGCCGAGGGCAGCTGCGCGGCGAGCGCGGCGATGGTGGGGGCCTGGAAGATGTCGCGGATGGTGAGTTGGGCGCCGAGGATCCCGCAGACGCGGGCGGCGAGTTTCGCGGCGAGCAGGGAATGGCCGCCGAGGTCGAAGAAGTTGTCGTCGATGCTGACGGCCGGCACGCCGAGGATCTCCGCGTACACCCCGCAGAGGATCTCCTCGCGGGCGTCGCGCGGTGCCCGGCCGGTGCCGGCGGTGGGGGTGAACTCCGGCTCGGGCAGGGCCCGCCGGTCGAGTTTGCCGTTGGGGGTCAACGGCATCCGGTCCAGCGCGACCACGGCGGCGGGCACCATGTGCTCGGGCAGCCGCTCCCGCAACCACGGTCGCAGGCTCGCCGGGTCGGCGTCGCCGACGACGTAGGCGATCAGGCGCATGGTTCCGGTCGGGTCGGCTGCGGCGACCACGGCGGCCTGTGCGACCCGGTCGTGGCCGCGCAGCACCGACTCGATCTCGCCGGGCTCGACCCGGAAGCCCCGTACCTTCACCTGGCCGTCGATGCGGCCGGCGAACTCCAGCTGCCCGTGCGCCGTCCACCTGGCCAGGTCACCGGTGCGGTAGAGGCGGTCACCCGGGCCACCGAACGGGTCGGGGACGAAACGCTGCGCGGTCAGGCCGGGCTGGTTCAGGTAGCCGTGCGCGAGGCCGACCCCCGCCAGGTACACCTCACCGACGACACCGACCGGCGCCGGTCGCAGCCGGTCGTCCAGGACGTACGCCCGCTTGTTCGCCACCGCCCGGCCCACCGGCACGCTGCTCGCGTCGCCGATCTCGGCGGGCACGTCGTAGACGGTGGTGAAGCCCATCGACTCGGCCGGCCCGTAGGCGTTGCCGACCCGCAGGTCCGGGTAGCGGGCCAGGATCCGGGCCACGTGTCCCACCGACGACGTCTCGCCGCCGGTGAACGCGTACCGGACCCCCTCGAACGCCTGCGGGTACTCGTCCACGAGCAGGTTGAACAGGCCCGAGGAGAGCTGAAGCATCGTGATGCGGTGCTCGCGGACGAGCGTGGCTATCAGGGCCGGTTCGGGGCGCTGTCCGGGTTGCAGCACACACGTACCGCCGAAGAGCAGGGCTCCCCAGAACTCCAGCGAGAACGCGTCCCAGGACACCGGTGAGCATTGGAGGAACACCTCGTCCGGGCCGAAGCCGGCGTAGCTCTGGCCGGCGAGGGTGCCGACCAGGGCGCGATGCGAGGCCAGGATGCCCTTCGGCGTACCGGTGGATCCGGAGGTGAACATCACGCACGCCGCGTCGGCCGGGCCGACGGGCGCACCCGGGTCGGTGGCCGGCTGGGCGGCGATCATCGTGGCGTCGGTGTCCACCCGTACCACTGCGGCGTCGGTGGTGATCCGCTCGGCCAGCGCCCCGCGGCTGACCAGGGCGGCGGCGCCGGTCTCGGCGAATATCCGGTGCAGCCGCTCGTCGGGGAACTCCGGGTCCAGCACCGCGTACGCCGCACCGGTCTTCACGACCGCGACGACCGCGACCGCGAAGTCCAGGCCCCGTTCCAGCAGCACGCCGACCACGTCGCCGCGGCGCACGCCGGCCGCGCTCAGGTGCCGCGCCAACCGGTTCGCCGCAGCGTCCAGTTCGCCGTAGGTCAGCGCGGCGGCTTCGCAGCGCAGCGCCACCGCGTGCGGGTCGGCCGCCACCTGAGCGGTGAACCGGGCCGCCAGCGACTCGTCGGGGACCTCGACTGCGGTGGTGTTCCAGTCGTGGACGACCGCCGACCGCTCCACCGGGTCGAGGGCGTCGACCTCGTCGACGGGACGGGACGGGTCGGCGAGCACCTGCCGCAGCGTGCGCTCCAGGGCGGCGACCAACCGCTCGACGGTGGCCTCGTCGAAGATCGCCGTGCGGTAGACCAGGCCGCCGCCGATGCCGTCGGCACCCTCGTCGCGTAGCAGGAACTCCAGGTCGAACTTTGCCGCGCCGGTGACGACGACGCTGCCGCGTTCGCAGCGCAGACCGGGCAGGCTCAACTCGGCGTCGGTGGCGTCGTCGAAGCCCAGGCAGATCTGGAACAGCGGGTGCCGGGCGAGCGAGCGTACCGGATTGAGGTCCTCCAGCAGCAGGTCGAACGGGAGCTCCTGGTGGGCGAAGGCGTCCAGGTCCGCACCCCGTACCCGCACCAGCAGGTCGGCGAAGGACGGGTTGCCGGAGGTGTCGGTGCGCAACACGACGGTGTTGACGAAGAAGCCGACGAGTGGGGCCAGGGCCTCGTCGGAGCGACCGGCGACCGGGGTGCCGATGGCGATGTCGGTGCCGGAGCCGTAGCGGCGCAGCGTCAGGGCCAGCGCGGCCTGTAGCACCATGAAGGCGGTGCACCGCTGCTCCCGTGCCACCTCGCGGATCCGGCGGGCCAGCTGGGCGTCGATCCGGACCGGCACGGCGCCACCGGAGTGGTCGGCGACCGCCGGCCGGGGCCGGTCCAGTGGCAGGACGGTCTCCTCGGGCAGCCCGGCGAGTGCCTGACGCCAGAACCGCAGATCGGTGTGGTGCGTGCTGTCCGGGTCGTCGCGGTCGCCGAGCACGGCCCGTTGCCAGAGCGCGTAGTCGGCGTACTGCACGGCCAGCGGCGCCCGGTCGGGGGCCCGGCCGGCACGCCGGGCGGCGTACGCGGTGGCCAGGTCGTCGAGAAGTGGGCGCAGCGACTGCCCGTCGGTGGCGATGTGGTGCAGCAGGATCAGCAGCACGTACTTCTCGTCGCCGAGCTCGAAGAGAGTGACCCGCAGCGGCGGTTCGGCGGCGAGGTCGAAGACGTGCCCGGCGGCTGCGGTGAGCTGCCGGTCGAGGTCGTCGGAGGCCACCGCACGTTGCGTCACATGGACCGGCTTCGGTGCCAGGATTCGCTGGTACGGCTGGCCGTCGACGGCGGTGATGACGGTCCGCAGCACCTGGTGCCGGTCGACCAGGTCGGTGAGCGCTGCGGTGAGGGCGGCGACGTCCAGGTCCCCGTGCAGGTGGAAGGCCATCGGCACGTTGTAGGTGGTGCCCGGTCCCTCCATCGAGTCGATGAGCCAGAGGCGGCGCTGCGCGTACGACAGCGGCGGCTGATCACCGTGCGCTGCGGCGACGAGAGCGGGTCGGGCCCGGGCCGTACCGGTGGCGGGCAGGCTCGCCGTGAGGGCGGCGATGGTGGGGGACTGGAAGATGTCGCGGATGCTCAACTCGACGCCGAGTACGGCCCGCGTCCGCGCGGCGAGCCGGGCGGCGAGCAGCGAGTGCCCGCCCAGGTCGAAGAAGCTGTCGTCCACCCCGACCCCGGTGACCCCGAGGACCTCGGCGTAGAGGCCGCACAGGATCTCCTCCCGGGCATCGCGGGGGGCCCGGCGGGTCGCCGGACCGGCACCGAACTGCGGCTCCGGCAGGGCCCGCCGGTCGACCTTGCCGTTGGCGGTCAACGGGATCCGGTCCAGCAACACCACGACACTGGGCACCATGTGCTCCGGCAGCCGCTGCCGCAGCCACCCCGTCAGCGTGGCCCCGTCGGTCCCGGCGTTCCTCGCCACCACGTACGCGACCAGGCGTAGCGTGCCGTTGCCGTCCGGCGACGCCAGCACCACGGCCTGCGCGACGTCGGCGTGGCCCAGCAGGGCCGCCTCGACCTCGCCCGGTTCCACCCGGAAGCCGCGCACCTTCACCTGGCCGTCGATCCGACCGACGAACTCCAACTGTCCGGCGGCCGACCAGCGGGCCACGTCGCCGGTGCGGTACAGGCGCTGCCCGTCGCCGCCGAACGGGTCCGCCACGAACCGCTGCGCGGTCAGACCCGCCTGATTCAGGTAACCGTCGGCCAGACCCACGCCGGCCAGGTAGACCTCGCCCGCGACACCGACCGGCACCGGTCGCAGGTGCCGGTCCAGCACGTACGCCCGCTTGTTCGCCACCGCCCGGCCCACCGGGACACCCACACCGGTGAAACCCGCCGGCACGTCGAACGTCGTGGTGAACCCCATCGACTCCGCCGGCCCGTAGGCGTTGGCCACCCGCAGGTGCGGATGGCGGGCCGACACCCGTTCGACGTGCGGACCGGACGAGGGCTCACCTCCCGTGAACGCCACCCGGACCCCGGCGAAGACCTCGGGGTACTCGTCGACCAGGACGTTGAACAGACCGGAGGACAACTGAAGCATCGACACCCCGTGCGCCGGCACCAGCGCGGCGATCACGGCGGGGTCGGGACGCTGCCCCGGATGCAGGACGCACACGCCGCCGAACAGCAGCGCGCCCCAGAACTCCAACGAGAACGCGTCCCACGACACCGGTGAGCACTGGAGGAACACCTCGCCGGGGCCGAACGTCGCGTAACGCTGACCACGCACCGTCCCCACCAGGGCCCGATGCGGCGACAACACCCCCTTCGGTGCCCCGGTCGATCCGGACGTGAACATCACGCACGCCACGTCGCCCGGGTCGACCTGCGGCTGCGGGTAGAGGTCGGCGCAACCGGCGATGGTCGTGGCATCGGTGTCCACTTGCACCGTCGGGCAGGCCGCGTCGACCCGGGACGCCAACGCCTCGCAGGTCACCAGCGCCGCGGCGGCCGTCTCCCGTACGACGACGTCCAACCGCTCGTCGGGAAAGTCAGGATCCAGAATCGAGTAGGCGGCACCGGTGCGCGTCACCGCGATCACCGCGACCGCGAAGTCGATGCCCCGCTCCAGCAGCACCCCGACCACGTCACCCCGGCCGACCCCCATCGACAGCAGGTGGTTGGCCAGCCGCCCGGACTGCTCCGCCAGTTCCCCGTACGACAGGACAACCCCGCCGTAGACCAGGGCCGGCGCCTGCGGGCTTGCCGCCGCCTGCTCGGTGAACAGATCCGCCAACGACCGGTCCGCCACCGCTACGGCGGTCGTGTTCCACTCCCGCAGCACCAGGTCGCGTTCCGCCGCGTCCAGGGCCTCGATCTCGGCGACCGTGACGCCGGGGCGACCGGTCATGTTCGCCAGGATCCGGTGGAAGGTGCGCTGGTACGCGTCGAGGTCCAGCACCTGGGTGTACGCGGTGTCGGTACTGACGTCGATGCGCAGACCGCCCTCGGGGTGGTGGGTGACGGTCAACCCCACGTCCTCGATGGTTCCGCCGGTGGACAGGAGGTGGTACCGGGCCGGCAGACCCGCGAAGTCGTCATGTTCGTCCCCGGCCACAAAGTTGATCACCGGCCCGAAGTGGCGCCCCTGATCAGCGGCCCAACCCAGGTCGCGCCGCAGGTCATCGGCGTTGTACCGCTGGTGCCACTGGGCCCGCAGGGCCTGCTGAGCGACCCGGGCCGCCAGTTGCTCCGCGGACTGCGCCGGATCGACCCGGCAGTAGAGCGGCAGGATGTTCGCCATCATCCCGGGCGTGGCGGTCGACCGGGGGTCCAACCGTCCCGGCAGCGGCAGGCCGAGCAGGACGTTGTCGTCGCCGGTCCACATCCGCCGGTGCAGCACCGCGGCGGTGATGAGGGCCTGCTGCCAGGTGGTGCCGGCCCGCTGCGCGAACCCGCGCAGACGGTCGAATCCCGGCCCGTCCAACCGGGTAACCTGCCGGGTGACCCGGTTGGCGGGTCTACCTGCCGGGGCGGGCGGCGTGTACGCCACGTCGGCCATCAGCTTGCGCCAGTAGGCGGCGTCCCGTTGCTGTGCCCGGGAGCCGACATACCGGGCCTGGTCGTCGAGTACGGCGGTGAACGAACCCAGCGGTGCTCCGGTTCCGTCACGGTCCGTCACCAGCCCGGTGTACAACTCGGCGGCCCGCCGGCGGATGACCGTCGCGCTGTAGCCGTCCTGAATGAGGTGGTGTGCCCGCAGGTACCACAGGAAGTGTTGCGGGCCGAGCCGGTAGATCTCGTGCTGGAACAGGCGGTCGTGCTCCAGGTCGAGAGGCCGGTTCAGGTCGTCGTGCATGTGCCGCAGCGCCACGGCCCGTGGATCGGCCTCGGCGCTCACGTCCACCAACCGGGGAGTGAAATCCGGTACCGGCCCGACCCGCTGCGTCGGCGTACCGTCGACCTCGGTGAAGCGCAGCCGCAACGTCTCGTCCTCGCGGACCAGCGCGCACACCGCGGCGATCAGCGCGTGCGGGTCGAGCTGACCCTGGATTTCCAGGTAGCCGGCCATGTTGTGGACCGGATTGCCCGGATCGATCCGTTGGGCGTACCAGACGCCCCGCTGCGCCGCGTTGAGCGGACGCGAGCCGGTGGACGGATCGGACATGGTGGAACCCCCATCTGGACACGCGATGCGGAAACGGACGGACGAACGACGACCGGCTACCGTCCACCGCGACCGCCCCTGGTGCGTGCGGAGCGCGCGGTGTGTCACCGAAGGAATTGCGGCCTGCGGTGGACGGCGCCGGGGAAACCGGTCACAGCGTCTTCTGCTCCACGAGATCGAGGATGTCCTGGACGCTCTGCACGGCGGCCAGTTCGCTGTCGCTGAACTCGACGTCGAACACCTTCTCGATCTTGACGAGGATGTCGACGAAGGTCAGGGAATCGATGCCGAGGTCCTGGCTGATCCGCAGGTTCGGGCCGATGGCGACGTCGACCTCCGGCGCCTGCTCCAGGACGATCTCGCTGACCTTCTCCAGGGTGTTGAGCATGATCTGTTCCTTTCTCGGGCCACTCGGTGAAATACCTAGTCACGGGTGCGGTGGTGTGGTGGTACGGCCGCCGTTGGTACGACGGCCCTCCGACGGTCGGCTCAGCGGACCGTCTGCGTAGGGGCCAGAGTCAGCTCCGGCCAGGTGAGACCGGCCGCGGCCCAGGTGGCGCCGCCGCCGAACGCCGCGAGCAGCACCTTGTCGCCGGCCGTCAGCGCGCCGGACTCCACGGCGTCAACCATGGCCAGCGGGATGGAGGCGGCGGACGTGTTCGCGACCCGGTCCACATTGATCACCGCTCGTTCGGGTGCGATCCCGATCTCTTCGGCGGTGGCGGTGAGGATGCGCCGGTTGGCCTGGTGGGCGATGAGCCAGTCGACGTCGTCGGGGGTCCAGCCCATCCGCTGCAGCACGGAACGGGAGACCGTGCTCATCCGGTTGATCGCATGCTTGTAGACGGCCCGACCGGACATCGTGAAGTAGCTGTTGTCGAGGTCGACAGGGACCCCGGCGGCGCGTTGCCGAGAACCACCGGCCGGCGTCTTCATGATGTCCAGCAGGTCACCGTCGCTGCCGAGCTGCTGCACGGAGACACTGCCCGTCTCGCCGATGTGCCCGGCGCGCACGACCACGGCGCCACCACCGTCACCGAAGATCGGCCCGGTGATCTGATCGTGGTGGTTGAGAATCGTCGAGACCGCGTCGGCGCCGACCACCAGACCCGTGCGGTACGCCCCGGTGGCGAGCATCCCGGTGCTGACCGAGAGCGCGTAGACGAACCCGGAGCAGGCGGCGTTGAGGTCGAAGGCGGCGATCCCCTTGAATCCCAACCGGGTGGCGACCGACGGTGCGGTCGCCGGGAACAGGTGATCAGGGGTGCAGGTCGCCAGGATCAGGAAGTCGATGTCGGGGTTGCCGCAGGAGTCGAGGGCCCGTTGGGCCGCCTCCACGGCGAGATCTGAGGTGGCTCGCGCCGGATCCAGGACGAACCGTTGCTCGATGCCCGTGCGGTCGCGGATCCAGTCCGTGGTGACGCCGAGTCTCTCGGCGATCTCCTCGTTCTTGACCACCTGCTCCGGCACGTACGCACCGAGCCCGGCGATGACGGCCGTCCTGGTGGTGCTCTCGTACTCGACATGCGCCGACAAGGTCACCCCTCCTCTACTGTCGTCCGGTGAGCCGGCCGGCTCCCGGCGGCCACGCCCTGCTGGGTCGTGTTGCCAGTGAACCCGCGGTCGGTGCTTGCGAGCGGCAGTTGTCCCGGCACCCTCGCAGCAGCTACGTCAGCCGCCCCCTCGCGACCGCCACGCACCTGTGCCGGCGCGGCCCTCGTCGGCGCTCACGCAGGCGGCCCTCGCCGGACGCGGGCCGCCCGGTAGCCGTGAAAGGGGTGATAGCGCCGAGATAATTGCGGGGATAAGGCCAAGATTCCGTCCGTTGTTAGCTTCTTTTCAACGCCACAGGGAAACACCGAAAAGGAGCCGACAATGGGCCGCACGAACGCTGTCAAGATCTTCGCTCTCGCCGCCACGACCGCAGCCCTCGTCTTCTTCGGTGCCTCGGTGGCGCAGGCCGACACCACGACCCCGGCTCCCTCCCCGGTAGCCACCTCGTCGCCGTCGCCGACCACCACCACCGCCGGCAACAACCCCTGGGACTGATCCCAGCACCCGGACCGGTTCACCCCAGCCCCGACCACCCCGTCTTCCCCCCACAGTCGAGGAGTACAGAAATGACGAGCTCGCTGAGCCTCCGCCCCATTACCGGCTGGTCCGGAAGCAAGGACTACTTCACCTTCCGGGAATACGACAAGTACGACCCGGAGGCCGTGCTCGACGTCCTTGACGGCAAAGTCGCCGGTGTGATGTTCCGCGGCATGGTCGCGCCGGAGGTCGCCGAGAACATCTCCCAGCGCTTCTGGAACAGCCCGCACCGCAAGGTCCGCGGCGTCGAGGCGCCCGGCTACTACATCGGCGCGTACACCTGGAGCAAGCCCACGAAGCAGTACCTGGACGAGGCCGAGGAGGCCAACCCGATCCTGCGCGACCTGCTGGACGTGCCCAACGACCCGATGAAGGAGTTCTACGCCGGGCTCGGCGCTGCCCTGGCCAAGCGCGGTGCCGTCGTCCGGCCCGCCGAGCACGAGGGCCGCAGCGCGGCGATCGCCCTGTTCCGCTCGTGGCACGGCCGGGGCGCCTTCGCCCTGGAGCCGCACGACGACGACTCGCAGTGCTCCGACCCGCAGATGGCGGACTTCGAGCGCAACCGGGTGTTCGGCAACCCGATCGCCGCGCTGAACATCTGCCTGGAGAACGAGGGCGGCGGTGGCCGGCTCGTGTACTGGAACATCCAGCCGGACCTGGAGAGCAAGCGCCGGCTCGGCGTGGAGTACACCGGCTCGCCGTACCCGCACGAGTGCCTGGTCGACGTCGAATCCAAGTGGATCGACGTGCACGCCGGTGACGTGTACGTCTTCAACGGCGCGCACGTGCACGCGGTCGAGCCGAACACCACCGAGCGGCAGACCCGCACCACGCTCGCCGCGATGATGGCGTACGCGGACCCGCAGAACGTCGTGACCTGGAGCTGAGTCGACAACCGTTCCGTCCGTACGCAGTGGCCGTCCGCGAGATGAGGAAGACGATGTCAGCTGTCCGCGACCCCAGAACCGGTGACGTGGTCGGTCACATCACGCTCCTCACCTCGGACGACGTACCCGAGATCGCGAACCGTGCGAAAGTGGCGTTGCCCGGGTGGTCCGCCGTTCCGGTGGCCACCCGGTGCACCATCCTGAGGGAACTGGCCCGACTGATCACGCAACGGGCCGCCCACCTGGCAGCGCGGTTCGCCCTGGAAACCGGCAAGACCGTCGCGCAGGCCGAAGCCGAGCTGGACCGCGCGGCGGACACCCTCCGATGGACCGCCACCGCGGCCACCCAGGCGACGGCCGGGCGGACGATCGAGAGCGGCGACGGACTGCACCGGCAGGTCCTCGTCGACCCGGTCGGCCCCGTCCTCGCCATCGTGGCGAGCAACTTCCCCGCCGTCGTACTCGCCCGCAAGCTGGCGCCCGCCCTGGTGATGGGTTGCACCGTCGTGGTCAAGGCACCGGAGACAACCCCGTCGGTGGTACGGGACATCGCCGACCTGGCCACCAAGGCCGGCCTGCCGGCGGACGTGCTGCAGGTGGTCTACACCGACGCGGTCGGCTCGGCGGCCCTGGTGGCCCGATCCGAGTTTCCGCTCATCACCTTCACCGGCTCGCACCGCACCGGGCAGCTGGTCGCCGCCGGAGCGGCTGGGCACCTGGCCGGCTGCGTCCTGGAACTGGGTGGACACGCCCCCGCCATCCTTCTCGACGACGCCGACCTGGACACCGCAGTGCCCGCCCTGGTCGCGTCGAAGTTCAGCTCGGCCGGGCAGAGCTGCGCGGCACCGAGCAGGTTCCTCGTCCACGAGCGGATCCACGCGGAGTTCGTCCACCGGTTCAGCGCGGCGGTACCGGACCTGGACCGCCAACCCGGCGGCACGATGGGACCCCTGCACACCGAGGCCCGCCGGGACGAGGTACACGCGCTGGTCCTCGACGCCGTGGAAAAGGGCGCCACCGTGATCACCGGTGGTCAGCTCCCATCCGGACCGGGCTGGTACTACCCGGCCACCGTCCTGACCGACGTACCGGCCGAGTCGCGGGTACTCCACGAGGAACCGTTCGGCCCGATCGCACCGGTCCTCGCCTTCACCGACGAGGATCAGGCGGTGGCGACGGCCAACGCGACACCGTTCGGCCTCGGCGCATTCGTCTTCGGCAGTCAGGCGCGGGCGACCGCCCTGGCGGAACGACTCAACGCCGGCCGGGTGTCGGTCAACTGCGCCACCGGCGCCGACCCGATGTCACCGCTGTCCGGTCGGGGGCTGAGCGGGTACGGGTACGAGGGCGGGCTGGAAGGACTGGCCGCGTTCGGCCGGCTCAAGGTGATCCAGCAGCCTTCATGACCAGCGCCGCAGACCACCCAAAGCCGTCCCGGTCATCCCGGCCGGACGCACGGGCGGGTGACCGGGTAGCTCGGGCTCTGCGCCGTGCGACCGTCCACCGCCGTCGCCCGCACCGACCAGGTCAGCGCCGGCGCGCGCAACTGCCCGATGGTCGCCCGCGCGACCGATCCGTCCACGGTCAGGGATCGAACCGACGTCCTGCCCCCGGTGGGTGTCCAGCTGACCTCGGCGCCGTCGAGTGCGGCACTGCCGGTGGCCTGCACCACGAGGCTGTACGTGTCCGAGCCGCACCGCACGTGAGCGGTGGCGGAGACCGTGAACGGCGCGGCGATCTGCGTTGCGGCCGTCGGCCGGGGCGCGGTCGGAGGTCTGGTCGGTGCCACGGTCGGCGCCGGTGCGACGCCACCGGGCGCGGTCTCGGGCGCATCGGTCCGGGTGGCCTCGGCGCCGTCCGCCGGCACGATCCGGGTCCCGGACGTCGGATCGGCGGCAGCGGTCGGTGGCGGCTCGGCAGCCGACGTTTCGGCTTCCGTGGCCGCAGCGGACGGCGGCGCGGAGGCGGAGGCCACCTTGCCGGTCGGTGATCCGAGCGTCCGGGACGCCGGTTCGCCGGCTCCGTCCCGTACGGTGGTCGGGCGTTCCGACAGCACCGCCCAGGTGCCGAACGCGGTGAGAAGGGCCAGCAGGGCGGTCGCCCCGGCCAGCCGCCGACGGCGCCGGTCGCGCTTCGCCGACGAGGTCGGCCACACCGCGTGCGCCGCACCACGCGGCACCGCCGCCCCGTCCGACGCTACGGCACCGCCGCCTGCCGGCGTGGGCCCCCCGCCCTCACCAGCCGCCGACCCGGCGACTCCCGACCCGGATGGTTCGTCGGCTACCGACGCCCGCTCGATTGCCGGGCCACCGTCTTCCGACCCGGATGGCTCGTCGACCACCAGCGCCGGATCGGCCGTCGGGCCAGCCGTGACCGCACCCGCCGGATCGGCCGGGACCGCGGTCCCGTAGACCTCTGCCAGTCTCGGCCACACCGTGTCGGTGACAACCAGGAAGGCCGGTGCCGTGTACGCCGACAGCAGGGCGGCCGGGCTGAGGTGTTCCCGCCGGAGCAGGCCACACACCGCGCAGCTTTCGATGTGCCGCGAGACCCGTTTGCGCAGGGTCGGGGTGAGCCGGCCCTGCCAGCCGTCGATCAGGCCGGCGAGGGTCGGGCAGTCCCGGGCTCCGGTGCGAGCCACCAGCAGCGCCCCCAGCGCTCGTTCGAGTTGCGAGCGGGCCCGCGACAAGCGGGCGTGCGCATGGTTGGCGGGCACCCCGAGAGCCGCGCCGATGTCGACGGTCGACAGGTTGTGGCGGATGGCCAGGTGGACCACTTCCCGGTCGCCCGGGCTCAGTGCGGCGACCGCGGTGTGCACCAGTGCGCGTACCTGCTCGGCGTTCACGCCCGTGGCCGGGTCGGCGGCGTCGGCCACCGGCTCGCCGGCTTCGTCCAGCGGCAGGGAGCGGGACCGCTCCCGGAGTTGCCGGAGACATTCGTTGCGCACGATCGCGTAGAGCCAGGAGCGTAGCCGATCGGGCTCCCGGAGCTGGCCGATGCGTTGGCCGGCGGTGAGGAACGCGTCGTGGACGGCGTCTGCGGCGGCCTCCGGGTCGCGCACCATCGTCCGGGCGTACGTGTACAGGCGGTCGGCGTACCGCCGGTACATGCCCTCCAGCCCGGCCCGCTCACCGCGGCGCATCGCCTCGACCAGTGCGGTGTCGTCCCGCGCCGCCGTGTCCATCCGTGTCTCCCGCTGCTCGTCGACGGGTCAATTAGAACCGCAGAGTTTTTTTCTTCGAACTTTCTGTTGGCATCCCGACCCGACGGCGCTCCTACCGATGTCAATCGCAGCCGAACAGCCTCACGTAAGGAAGACACCATGCGAAAAGGATCGAACCGGAACCCGTGGTCGCGTCGGACGGCCGCCGTCGGCGCAGCCGCGCTGAGCGCGCTCGTGCTCGGCCAACTGGCTCTCACCGGACCGGTGGCGGCGATCCCCGGTTTGAGCATCAAGACGACGACCGGCCCCAGCAACAGCGTCGCGAAGTCGCAGAGCGCGACCTGCCCGGCCGGCACCAAGGTCATCGGCGGTGGCGGCGCGATCACCGGTTCCGGCCTCGGTCAGGTCGGCATGGACATCATGCGGCCGCTGATCGGCGGGGACGCGTACTCGGTGACCGGCCGCGAGGACGAGAACGGCGTCGCCGGCAACTGGGCGGTCACGGCGAGCGCGGTGTGCGCCACGCCGCCCGCAGGCCTGGTGACGGTCTCCGGCAGCTCGACGCCCAGCTTCGGCACCTCGAACTGGTTCGAGAAGTCCTGCCCGGAGGGCAAGCACGCCATCGGCGTCGGTGGCGCGGTCGTCGGGGCGTCGAACAGCGAAGTCGTCCTCGAGGATCTGCGCATCCACCAGAAGAGCGTCGTGGTGGCGGGTGCCGAGGACGGCACCGGCTTCACCGACACCTGGTGGCTGGACGCCACCGCGATCTGCGCCGACCCGCTGCCCGGCGAGCAGCGTGTGATCAACGACAGCATCTACAGTTCCGAATCCGTCCGGTCGGTCACCGCCACCTGCCCGGCGGGCACGCGCGTGCACGGGGTGGGCGGCGAGATCCTCGGCGGCGACGGCCAGGTGCGCCTGACCGAGATGCGGGCCACGACCTCGACCGTCGTCACCGTCCGCGCCATGGAGGACGAGGACGGCTTCAGCAGCACCTGGAAGGTTCGCGCGTACGCCGTCTGCGCGAACTGACCCTCCGGTGCCCGTGGTCCCGCGCCGGCTTGCCCGGCGCGGGACCGTCAGGTCGCCGGGCTGCTCGGTGAACGAACAACCGGAACGGGTCGCCGTGCCGCCAATTCACGAGTCTTGGCCATTGCTCTGAGCTGAAGTTCGCCTGGTGTGACGCGGTGACCGCGCCAGCATCGCCTGGGCCAACTGCGCCAGGGCTCGCAGGATCGCGACGCGCTCGCTCGGAGTTGCACCTCGAAGTGCATACAAGGCTATGCATGTGACACTGGCGAAGAACGGCACGGACACGGCTATCACTGTCGCGAGAGTGACGCTCACCAGCCGCCCTCCGCGTCATCGTTGAAGGAATGTACCTGTTGATCGCGGGCTGCTCGGCGCCGGTTGGACAGGTCCGCACGTTCACTGTTCCAGAAGCCGGCGGCGCTGAATCGAAGGCACAGCATCGCCCCTTGGTCATGCCGAAGATTGACGTGCTTGGAGTACGGGCTGTAGGCCACGGTGAGGCCAGGGATCCCGAAGATGCGGTCTTGGAACGCTGCCGCGACGGTGTCGAGGCTGGGTGCGGTGCCCCATTCGATGTTGACTGTCGGCACGGTCGTGTACGGGGTCTGCCATAGGCTCACGCCGGTGTGACGAGGGTCGGAGTCGAGGATCCGCAATCGTCGCAGGACCGCCGACATCAGCTCGTGTAGGCCGTCGGGGCGTACGGGTCCGTCATGCGCATAGTCGTAACGTGCCTCCTGCAGCGCAGCTCTCTCCTGTGGTGTGAGGTCATAAGGGTCGTGGATCCAGCAGGGGATGGCGGTGCTGCTGGTCTCACGTACCTTGCTGCTGGCAATCGCGACAGCAGCCTGCCACTGCTTCTTGCTGATGCCTCGTAGGTCGATCCGTCCGGGAAGACCGATTCGGTAGAGAGTCACGCCACTACCGCTGATCTTGCAGCGCAGGCCGGTGATGCCGAAGATCTCGGCGGCATCGTCGATGTGCCACGGCAGGCTGCGGTTGATGAACTTGGGCAGGTGGCGGGACGGCACGTGCAGGGTCAGCGAATCATGATCGCCCACGACTTTGCTGATCATCAACGCCGGTTCGCCTGGCCGCCAGCCGGCATGGTCAACGCCTCCGCTACCGATCTCATTCAGAAGCAGCGACTCAAGCTGTGCCTGCGCGGAACCGGCTGGAAGAATGACATGCCTGCCCACCGGCGTGGACATTGCCCGAAGAGCTTGAGGTGCGGTCTCTCCGGTGAACAGGGCGCGACCGCGGGCAAGCTCGTGGCGGTCAGGAGCCGCCGGGCGACCGGGCGTGGGCAGCACCCGCTCGATCCAACGGGAGTTGGCTCCGGCTCGACGCAGCGTCTCGGCCATGTCAACGTGGCTGGTGTCGTCCCACCGACACGTGAGGTGCAGAGTTCCGGGCTTCTGGCGGTCGCGATGCTGCAACTCAAAGACACAGTCGCGCTCACCGTGAAGCTCCGAAGCGGTTCGGTCACATGAACAGCGCTGCTGGGTCACCATGAGGGGCAGGCCGCAGTCGTCGTCGGCGAGCCGGGCGAGGAACTCGTCGTGACGGACGCGATGGTCGGCAACGCTCCTGCTGGTGTACAGGTGCACATGCCAGCGACCAGCACTGATCCACATTCTGATCGAGTACGCGCTGGAGTTGCCGAACAGGGCGATACGCCGCAGGAGGCCGGAGCCAAGCCATGCCAGACCCGCGTCGCCCTCATGGCGCCTCCGGTGGGATCGCCGGCCATCTCGTTCGGCCTCGTCCAGTGAGCTCTGCTCCCAGAGGGGCACTGTTCCGGCGAGCAAGGCCGCGTCGGCCGCCGTGCGTATCGCATCGGCCCACCGCGTGCCGAGCACTCCGCGAAGGATCAGGCGGGCATCGCCGCTCTCACTGGCCAAACACACCTCGGCCTTTTCATCACGGATGGCTTCCACTCGCAACCCTGGGATGCCCTCGACCTCCCGCGTATCCGGCTGCATGACCGGTAGGAGGACCTGCATGGCGTGGTCGCTGACCAGTAATTGCTGCCTCTTGTCGATCAGGGTGTGTGAACCGAGTTTCAGCAACAGCGAGGTGTCGCTGATATAGGCGGCGGTGACGCTCAGCGGTTGAGGCCACCATTCGCCGCCGCGGCACAGCAGTTCCATCGCCATCGACTCGACGACAGCCTGCTCTCCAGCCGCAGCCGGGATGATCGCTTCGCCGAACCTGCGGCGGCGTAGGTCGTTCAACGCGTGCTGGAAGGGCTCCCCGGTGTAGTGAATCCGGCGGCCGGCTTCCCTCGAAGCCCAATCCTGGGTCATCGCTCGATCCGTTCCCGAATCGCCTGCTGCCCCCAAAGACCATTCGACAACCGATCAAGCGCCCTGACGGACGCGCGGATGCGACACGTGCCCAGCGATCGGTAAGTTCTTCCATGCGGCATCGCGTCAACGGGGCAGCCCGATGCCTGGATAAGGCCGCCGTCCGGCCCGGCAAGATTCTGCACCATCCGCGACGTCCGATGCAAACACCGAGATCGAAGCAGGAGTACGAGTTCGTCCAACTCAGACAACGTCGGAGGTGCACGGCACTTCCGTGGTGCAGGACTGCCCCTTCACTCCTGCCCGATCCGGCCCCGACGACCATCTACGGGTACGGCCCGTCGGGGGCCCGGTTACCGGGTGCTGCGCTGCGCTGTCACGGCGTTGCGGCATTGACCGGGTGAGTCTTCACCACGTCGGTGCCGCGGAGCTTCGTCAGCACAGCGTCGAAAGCGAGCCCGGCAACGAACCCGACTGGCACGACGAAGAATCCGAGACGAGCGGCGCTGTCTCCCTGAAGCAGATTCGGGTTGGTGGTGAGCTGCGCCGCGAGAAAGAGGACAGCGGACAGCCCACCAGCGGCAGCGCCGGACACCGCAGCGCGCAGCCACTCGCCGACCTCGTCGAAGACGTTGCGGAGCAGCGCCCCGGACACCGCCGCACACAGTGGTCCGAAGACGAGCAGACTCACCGCCACCCAGGTGCCGGGCTGCCATGCCGTGGCCGCAGGCAGCGTGGCGAGACCCACCGCCAGGAAGATCAACGCGGACAATAGGCTCCGTGCGCGACGGCGCGTCTCGGCGGTTGTCTGACGCTGCATCTGTTTCTGCTCGCTCAAGCGCCGTTCGTGCTGCCGTAGTAGTGACGCGACGACGGCCTCTGCTGAGCCGGAACGCCACCTGGACACCATCGCCGACAAGTCTTGCTCAGACGCGGCGTCCGGCTCACCGTGCATACGTTGCCACGCCTTTTCGGCAGCACCGCCGAACGTGCCGATCGGCGCGACTGCGACTCGGCGAGACAGCGCAATGAGCCCGGCGATGAACGTCGACCGTCCCCCGCCGATGAGCAGAACTGCGTCGACGTGCAGCAGTGTCCGGTAGAACGAGACCTCCCAGTCGGGTGTGGGCTCGGGTCGCGCGTCGAAGAGTTCGGGGTTGGACCGCGCTTCGGGGAAATCTATGGGATTAGCCCGATACGGACCGCGTACCTCGATGGCCCCCGGCCTCGCCTGGCCGGACTCGGCGTAGCCGCGCACCACGGCGGACTCGACGAAGCCGTCGTCGCTGCTGAAGACCACCAGCCGGCATCCATGCTGTGCCAGCTCCCGCCCGATTTCTTCGGCGGCGCGGGCGGCGACCGCCACGTCACGCAGCGGTGGATCGTAGGAGCGCCCGATCGCCAGGCTGCCCGCTACAGCCACCGTCGGCGCGCTCATGCCACCTCCCGCGCGATGCCGGCAACGATCTCGGTCGGAGACATCCGAGTAGCGCGACGGTACTCCAGCTGGCTGAACAGATCCACGCCCGAGTCGGCGAGCAGCACCGGAAAGACCCGCATCCGACCGCTGAGAGCGGCATCCATCATCCGTCGCCCTTCCTCCATGCAGTAAGAGCTCGCGACATAGTTCGGCGACAGCAGGGGCACTCCGATCGCGGCTGTCGCCAAGCTGGCCAGCATGTGGTCGAGCCATCGTGCGCCGTGCGGTATCGCGGCCGGCTTCCGGTAGTCGAAGACTTCCTGGAAAGCGTTACTGAGCTCGGCGCCGATTCGATCGGCGTACGCGTGATCTTCCTTCGCGTAGCTGAGGAACACGAGGTGGTTCAGCTTGGCGGCCGAGCGGAAATAGTCCTGGGCGTCGACCCGATTGTCGATCAGACTTGGTTCACCTGTGATCTGCCCGATCCGTTCCTCCAAGGCAACTCGGAGAAGTTCCGGCTCGCTCCACCGAATAAGGTCCTTTGTGTAGTGTGAGGCGAGTTCGCCGTAGACCAGTTCTTCGGTTGCGACGTCCGGTGGTCCATCCATCGGTCCGATCCGCAGGACAGGTATCCCATGGCCCCGCAGGAACGCCACTGCGGCCACGGCCGACGGTTGGCTCATGTCGGCTAGCACCCAGTCGCACCTCTGGAGCTGCGCGATGAAGCCACCGTCGATGGCAATCGGCCAGGGCAGGACTTCGACCGCATAGTTGAACGCCTCGACGGCGGCTGCGGCAGCGTCGCGCGCGCCGCCCGTGGGCGGTACAAGCAATCCGATCGCGGCGGCGTCGCGCGCTGGGAGCTTCTGGGTGTGGTTGCCGATCGATCGGCAGAACGTGGCGAACTCGTCGCGAAGATGTCGCCGTGCCGTCTCCATGCCTTGGCTGAGGATCTCCTGTGCCGAGTAGCGGAGGCTGACAACGCCCGGCGGCCCCTGCAGTCTGTTGCCGAACCGGCGGTCGATGAATAGGATCGACGGCTTGCGGTAGCGCATCGCCATGTCGAGCTCGAGCTTGAAGTACCGGGTGGCCCGCATCAGATCTGCGGCCGGCAGATGCTCAAACGGATCGTCGCTCAGCGAGTAGATGCCGGCGAAGACCTCGACGTCGCGGATCATGCGTTCCAAGCGGGTCGTGCTCGTGGCCTTCAGCCCTCGGTCGACCTCGAACTGAACATCGGCGACCTGGTCGATCAGGTCGAAGAACTGCAGGTTCACCGCAGGCGACCGGTAGCGGTGGCTGAGGAAGACCTTGACGTTAAGCCGGTCGCTGGGAGCGGTCACCTGGTGACGATTGCAAGCACCTGCGTGGCCGTCAAGAACCACAGGTACTGACTCGGATGCCCCAGCCGCTTGTCCTCGTCCGGTCCGGGCCGCCGGTGGGTGGTCCCTCAAGGTTGTTGCCGATAGAGGGTCGGAAGGAGCTTGGCCTTGGGACATCATCAGCCAGAGCGAAGCGACCATCAAGGCTGCGTGCTCAATTTGACGAACAGCAGGTAAGCGGCAACATACAACATCAGAGTCAGCGATATGGCAAGAGATGTCACGGTCGCGATGGTCGGGACTCTCGGATCCTGGAACAGGACGACGAATGCGTATAATTGAAAACCCGCGAGAGCGGCGATACCTGCCCAAGCGTCAACCATTCTCATCGCCTGGTGCAAGCGGTCAACTCCAGGGTGCTCATGGGTGTCGAGGCGTGTGGGGCTGGCATGAGTCGACATCGGGCCGTTCCATGGGCTGAGCAGAGGTACCAGCCCGGACGCCTCCCAGTTCGGTAGGTGCTTGCCGATCACCTCGCGGAAGATGCGGCGATAGAAGACGGAGAGTTGCAGGACGGTGACGGCGCGGAGAGCCATGAGCATCATGGCGACTGGGATGACAAGCCTCAAGGGCGAGATGTCCTGGATCTTCATTCCCAGCAGTTCGGCCTCCAGCAGATTGCTGTAGGTGAGGATGATGAATGCAGCTCCGAGGCCGACTCCACGTGTCACCGCTCGACTGGCGTCTCGTCCCTGGTCTTCTTGGATCTGCAAGAGGCGCGACAAGAAGAAACGTAGATCATCTTTGTCGACATCGCCGCCATGAAGAAGCATTGTTGCCCGCTGTTCAAGCGTAAGCCTATCCACGAAAATGAATGATATCGAGTGTGGGCAACGGCAGGATGCGGCGCGAACTGCCTTTCGTAGCTGCGGCCCCTGGTCCGGGACGAGTTGCGCGCCAGGCGTCACCACCAGCGGCTGCACGGTGCGACGACGACCGATAGCCGTGACACGAAGGGTCACCTCAAGCATCGCGCGCCGATGCTCGCAATGACCCCACCGCAGTTCTGGGCCGTGACGATCGAGGTACTTTGGTGCCATGCCTCACTTGACCGCGAGGTTCTGGTTCGATCCGAGCTGCCCGTACACCTGGCTTGTCTCCCGTTGGTTGCGCGAGGTGGAGAAAGTCCGTCCGGTACGCGTCGTGTGGCAGATCATGAGCTTGTCCGTGCTGAACGAGGGCCGCGACGACGATCCGGAGAACGATCCGGACGGATTCCTGTGGGGACCGGTTCGTCTCTTCGCCGCCGTCCAGCACCGGTACGGCGCAGAGGCTGTTGGTCGCCTCTATGACCGGTACGGTGCGATGGCCCACAGCGGCGACTGGGGTCCGATCGACACGGTGCTGGCCGCAGCCGGACTGCCCGCCGATTTGGCGGCCGCCTGGGATTCCGCTGACCACGACGCGGTGCTGCGGGCGTCACACACGGCCGGGATCAGCCAGATCGGGGATCATGTCGGCACCCCGATCACCGTGGTGGAACCCGAGTCCGGGCGGTCGATCGTCTGGTTCGGGCCGGTGATGTCCCGAGTGCCGCGTGGTGAGCCGGCCGGCCGGCTGTGGGACGGCACGCTGCTGGTCGCCGAGGCCGACGGATTCCACGAACTCAAAGGTCGCCCTCACGAGCCACCCGTCGAGTGATCTGCTGACCACCGCCGGACGACACCGGGCGGAACGGTCAGATGACGCCGCGAAGCCGGGCGACCACCTCGGTCGTAGTCACTGTCCGCAGCAGGAGCGCACATCGGTGACCGCACGGATGCCGGACAACCGGTTACGGCGTTCGTGAGGGCTCGGGCGGGCGGCTGCTGGCGTTGTATGAGTTCTTGGCGGCGACCACGGCGGCCTGGAGGTGCTCGGGGGCGACGCCGTGGACGTTGAGCGGCGGGTGTGTGCGCCGGACAAGTTCGGCCTCGACGGTTGCCGGCTCCGCGTCCTGTGCCCAGGTCAAGCGCAGATGCTCGTACATCCACACGGTCAGCCGCGCCTCATCCTCAGAGACCAGGACAACACGATCGGTCCAGGTCGTCCGGTACCCCTCGGACACAAGAAGCCCGGCCAATGTACGGCGCAGAGTCGAACTGCCCGAACGCCTCAGATGGTTGCGCAGGATCCGGCCTCGCAGGCTGGTCGCTCGCCCGAGATACAGCAGCCGTAGCGACGGATCGCTGGCATTCGGCGGCCCGGGAAGGTCGGGAAGAACCGAGGGGGCAGCCCACCAGGCGTAGACCCCGCTGCCACGGCTGAGCCGCTTGACGGCGACATCGAGACCGACCGGCATGCCGGAGAGCAGTCGCAGGGCCTCCTCGACCCGGTCGCCGTAGGTTGGGATGTCGTCGGGTGGTGTTTCGGGGATGGTCATCGAGACCATCCTAGGGGCGGGCGGATCGCGGCCGGGCTGCGGAGACGGGATGCTCGACGACTGGGAGCTCCGGAGCACGAAGCGTTGGCGTCGTCTTCGCGCCTTCAGGCTACGAGGAGACGGAGGCCGAGTTCTGCCGCGTCGAGGGCAGCGAGTTCGCGGTTACGCTCGGCCCACCGGCCTGAGGAAAGGTCTTCGTGGAGTGTGCTTACTGCCCGCTGCTCCGCCTTTGGCCCGACTCTGGTCCAGACCGACACCGCGCGGCGCACATGTTCCTCCAGGTACGCCTCGGGCCGGCGCCAGTATGCCTCGAAGAAGCCGTCAGTGCAGTCCCACGGGATGAGCACCGGCTCCATGCGAGCCCCGATCGCGTGGGCAAGTTGGTCCACCGAGGGGCGGCCGGCTACCAGGCCGCCGACCTCGGGCAGGTAATCGCGGGTGAGCCAGAACCGGTGACGCCAGCCGGTGTCGCTGGCGTCGTGTGTGAACACCACCACGCGGCGGGCCACGCGCCGCATCTCGCGCAGCCCGGCGATCGGGTCGTGCCAGTGATGAATCGTGCTGAAGGCCATTGCGGCGTCGAATGACTGGTCTTCGAACGGCAGGCTCTCCGCAGCGGCGGCTACGCAAGGCGCCGCGCCCGCCGGACGTTGTGCACGCATGACCGCCGACGGTTCCACCGCCGTGACTTCGCGGTCGGAAGGTTCGTAGGAGCCGGTGCCTGCCCCGACGTTCAGAACCGTACGAGCCTCGCCGAGGGCATCCCAGATCCTCGCTGCGATTCGCGGCTCGGTGCGCCGCGTCGCTGGGTAGGCGGAGCCGATGGATTCGTACAACTGGGCGCCGAATACTTTCAGTTGTTCCTCTGGCGTCGGCCTGATTCCCATTGCCCGCGTCTCCAGTTCCCTGTCTATGGCCGTCACCATGGCAGCAGCGCGGTCGCGCTGCTCCAGCAGCAGGCCGCGCAGCCGGTGCAGATGGGCGACCGTGTCGGTGGTCGGGTCGTCCACCAGATCCGTGATCTCGCGCAATCCGAAACCCAGCCGCCGGTATGCGAGTACTTCCCGCAGTCGCTCCACGTCGCTCGCGGAGTAGGCCCGGTAACCTGCGGCCGTTCGCGCGGATGGCTGCAGGAGGCCAATCTCGTCATAGTGATGCAACGTACGGACGCTCACGCCGGTCAGCCCGGCCACACGTCCCACGGTCAGGTGCTCCTCCACGCCACCGACTATCTGCCATCACGTCACGTGAGGGGCAAGCATTACGACTCGGTGGTCGGACGACTGTCCCCGACGGCTCGCTCCTCAATCAACTGCACGGTGCGTGTCCTCACGACTCCCGATGGGCCACTCGGCCGGTCGGCGCAGGCCGTGCACGCCGAAATTGTTACGGGCCGGCCGGTAGGTTTGCCCGCATGTCATCGATGCCGTTGCTGCCTGAGACTCGACGTGCGCTGGTCCATCGGTTGGCCGTTGGGCAGGTAGCGGGTCGGGCACCGTCGGTCGTCGCTGCCGTGGTGCGTGATGGCCGTCCTGTCTGGGAGGACGGGTGGGGTGCGGTGGACGGCAGGGTGCCCGACGGCGGTATCCAGTACCGGATCGGCTCGATCACCAAGACGTTCCTGGCGGTGCTGGTGCTTCGCCTGCGCGACGAGGGGCGACTCGCGCTTACCGATCCGCTGGATGAGCATCTGCCCGGCACGTCGGCGGGTGAGGCCACGATCGGTGCCCTGCTGGCGCACACCGCCGGGCTGATCGCTGATGCGCCCGGCCCATGGTGGGAACGAACCCCGGGCGCGCTGCGACCCGACCTGGCCGACGTCCTGGGCAGCGATCCGCTGGTCCATCCGGCCGGACAGCGCCACCACTACTCCAATCCCGGCTACGCGCTGCTCGGCGCGCTGGTGCAGCGGGTTCGTGGCCAGGCGTGGGACGAGGTGCTGCGGCGTGAGGTGCTGGAGCCGCTCGCGATGACCCGTACCACTCTGCTGCCGGCCGCGCCACACGCCACGGGCTGGGCGGTGCACCCCTGGGCCGATGTGCTCCTGGCGGAGCCCGCCGTGGACACCGGCCTGATGGCACCTGCCGGGCAGCTGTGGTCGACCGCAACGGATCTGGCCAGGTTCGCCGCGTTCCTCATCGACGGCGACGACCGAGTGCTGCATCCGGACACCGTCGCGCAGATGCGTAACCTGACGAGCCCACCGGAGGCGACGGACTGGCACATCGGCTACGGGCTCGGCATGCAGCTGCTGCGCCGCGACGGCCGGCTGCTGGCCGGGCACACCGGCTCGATGCCGGGCTTCGTCGCGGCTGTGTGGGTCAGCCCCGATGACGCTCTGGGCGCGGTCGTGATGGGTAACGTGACCGCCGGCCTGTCCGCCGGTAGTCTCGCCGCTGACCTGCTGCAGACGGTTGCCGAGCGGGAGCCGCGGATCCCGGCCCCGTGGCGTCCGCTGCCCTCGATCGACCCACAGCTACTGGATCTCGCCGGGCCGTGGTACTGGGGACCAGCCCCTTACCTGCTACGCCCACAGGCTGACGGCTTCATGGAGTTGACCCCGTTGTCCGGCGGGAACGGCACCCGGCTGCGCCCCACCGGCGACGGCGGCTGGGAGGGGATCAACGGCTACTTCGCTGGCGAACGGCTGCGGGTGCAACGCGATGCGAGCGGCACCGTCAGTCACCTCGACCTGGGCACCTTCGTCTTCACCCGACAGCCCTACGATCCCGCGACGCCAGTGCCGGGCGGCGTCGACCCGGCAGGCTGGCAGGCCGGCTGACCCACGAAGCACAGGCCCCGGGCCGATCACCAAGGGCTTGGTGCGTAGTCCTTGAGGAAACAGCCGTACAGGTCTTCGCCCTGTTCGCCCCGGACGATCGGGTCGTAGACGCGGGCCGCACCGTCGACCAGGTCCAGCGGGGCGTGGAAGCCGGCGTCCGCGAGCCGCATCTTCGTCGGGTGGGGCCGTTCGTCGGTGATCCAGCCGGTATCGACGCTGGTCATGAGGATGCCGTCGGTCAGCATCTCCTGGGCGCTGGTGCGGGTCAGCATGTTCAACGCAGCCTTGGCCATGTTGGTGTGTGGGTGTCCCGGCCCCTTGTAGCCGCGGGCGAACTGGCCCTCCATCGCCGACACGTTCACCACGTACTTGCGGCGCGCGGTCGCCGCCGCCATTGCCGGTCGCAGCCGGCTGACCAGCACGAATGGCGCGGTCACGTTGCACAGCTGCACTTCGAGCAGTTCGACCGGGTCCACCTCGTGTACCCGCTGCACCCAACTGTTGACGGCCCCGAGGTCCGGCACCAGACCGCCGGCGTCGATGGCGGTGGCTGCCGCGATCCGTTCCGGTGACGCGGAGCCGCTGGTCAGCGCGAGCGCGGTGAGCGCCTGCGGGGTGATCGCCGCCTGCGGACCGGCGGTCAGACCGCCTGTCGGTCCGCTGTGACCGGCCGGTTTGGCGAACGTGATCATCTCCGGCAGCGGGCCGTCCGGTAGGGCGGCCGCCTCCGCGGCGACGAGGTGCGCGTACGCCTCTGGAGTGCGGCGGACGGTCTGCGCCGCGTTGTTGATCAGAATGTCGAGTGGCCCCTGGTCACTGACCGAGTCAGCGAGGGCGATCACCTGCGCCGGGTCGCGCAGGTCGATCCCGACGACCCGGAGGCGGTGCAGCCAATCGGCGCTGTCGGGCATGGCGGCGAAGCGGCGGACCGCGTCGTGCGGAAACCGCGTGGTCACCGTGGTGTGCGCGCCGTCGCGGAGCAGCCGCAATGCGATGTACATGCCGATCTTCGCCCGGCCGCCGGTCAGCAGCGCACGCCGGCCGGTCAGATCGGTACGCGCGTCGCGGCGCTCCCGGTTGAACGCGGCGCAGGGCGGGCAGAGTTGGTGATAGAAGGCGTCCACCTCGCGGTAGCGCTGCTTGCAGATGTAGCAGCCACGCGGATTGTGCAGCACACCGGCTGTGGCGCCGTTGGTGGGGGAGGCGAGCGGGATGCCCTGCGTCTCGTCGTCGATCCGGCCCGGAGCGCCGGTGGCAGTGGCGGCCGTCACCGCCTGGTCGGCCGCGAGGATGGCGTCCCGCCGTTCCGAACGGCGCCGTTGCTTGATCATTTTGTAGAGCTTCGCGGTGGCTCGTTGCACCCGCACCACGTGGGGGTGATCGGGAGGCAGATCCTCCAACGCCTCAAAGACGCTGAGACAGGTCTCCAACTGGCTGCGGTCGATACCGTGGTGACCGTTTTCTGTCATGTTGTCTGCCGTCATGCTGCCGCTGTCTCATCCCGTTCCTGCGCCGGAACTAGCCGACCCACCCCAAGTCCGACCAGGAACTGTACGCAACGTTTGGCCTTCGACGCATGCCGGCAGCCACGCTTCGAGCCGCCCACCTCCGCCTGGGAGATCATGTTGGCATGGCCAGCATCGTCGAGATCCACGTTCCGTTGGTACCAACTCCGGGTCTTGACCCGGGCGCCTATGCGTTCCCCTGGATCGACCAGGTCGAGGACTTCCTGGTCGAGGTGGAGGACGAAGGCACGATCGAGGTGTACGACGACGGCGAGCAACTTGACGACGCGTACGTCTTCTTCATCACCGGAGCGACCGAGGCCAGCCTGCTGACCGCCGCATCACGGGTGGCAACTCTCGACGGCGTGCCGACCGGCGCGTTCGCCATGGTCACCGATGACGGGGCTCCGGCCGGAACCGGACGACGGATCGACCTTCCGGTCGCCTGAGCCCTCTTTCAAAGGGGGAACGACAGGGCAGCGCGGAGCCGGGCATCCTGATCTGCCGCTGGTGCTCGCCATCGGACATCGATAGTCGGTTCCGTGCGGTTGGTAGGTCGGAGTCGGGGCGGGAACGCGAACGGACGTCCTCGATGATGACGGGTATGGACGTGGAAGCTCGACGTGCCGTGGTTGTGGCGCTGCTGAGGCTGGCCGGCAGCGGCGCCTACCAGGACCGGGCGGATGCCGGCCGGGCCCTGGCGGGTTTTGCGGAGATGCCGGAGTCGGCAAAGCCGCTGCGACGGCTTCGAGCGCATGGGCAGCCGGTGTGACCATCACCGTCCGTATCCGAGCATCGCTGGCGCGAGCGGGCGGGACCGGCACCGTACTGCTGACCAAGCATCTGTTGCCGCTGCTACGCGCATCGTCGCGGCCCGACGTCGTCAACATGATCTCCGCTTGCGGTGAGGTGGGGCACCGCCGTTCGGGCGCACATCCCGCGTTCTACGCGGTCAAGCACGCCCACGCCGGGCTCGCTGAGATCCTGTCGCACCGGCTCCGGCCAGAAGGGATCCGAGTGATTTCCCTGTTTCCACCGGACTTCGTCCAGGACGGGCCGCAGCAGGCGGACAGTGACCTCACTGCGCGGTCGGTCATCGACTGCGTGCTCTTCGCGGTCGGTCAACCACGAGACTGCTTCATCCGCGAGTTCCACTTCGAGCAAGTACGGAGTCCACCCGCGTGAACGCCCGCCGTGCCAAGCAGCCTGGGTTGGCCGAGGCTACTCGGCGCAGGTCAACGCGCGCCTACGACCCGGAGCACTCACCAGGATTGCTGGACGAGTCAGCTGACGGGTCTACCCGAGCAGCGCCGCCGTCGCGGCCAGGGTGGCCAGGGACAGCGTCGTGGTCACCACCACCGCCTGGTTGGCCACCGCTTCGCCGACGCCGTACTCCTGGCCGAAGATGAACGTGTTCTGCGCTGTCGGCAGGCCAGCGCACACCACCACGGCGAGCAACTGCGGCGTGGACAGCTGCAAGGCCAGCCCGGCCGCGTACGCGATGACCGGCTGTGCGACGAGCTTCAGCGCGGTGATCACGGCCAGTTCGGCCGGTCCGGCCGGCTCTGCCCGCGACGGCGCCGTGCGGTGCAGCGACGCGCCGAGCGCGACCAGGGCCGCCGGAACCGCGGCACCCGACAGCAGGGTGAGTGACGCGCCGGCCGCCGACGGCAGATGCAGGCCGGCAGCCGAGCACGCGACACCGAGCAGTGACGCCAGGATCACCGGATTGCGTACCGGCAGGGAGGCGATCCGGCGGACCCGTACCCGCCCGGCCGGGTCGCTGTGCCGGTCCAGGGCGACCAGGACCACAGGCGTCACCACCAGCACCTGCAGCAGCACCACCTCCGCCAGGAAGGACACGCTGCCGAGAACCTGCGTTGCGATCGGGATGCCGAGGTTCGCCGAGTTGACGTACCCGGCGGCCATGCCCCAGATCGGCCGTTCTCCGGGCTCGCGACCGAACAGCCGGCTCGCGCCGACCCATCCGAACCCGACGACCGCGGCAGTGCTCACCCCGAAGGCGAGCAGCGAGCGGCCGGCGAACCCGGAAAGTGGCATTCGGGACAGGGCTAGGAACAGGGCGGACGGCATCGCAAGATGGAACACGAACCGGCCGAGCACCGACGCCGCCGCCTCGCCCAGCAGCCCCCAACGACAGGCCGCGTAGCCGACTGCGGTAAGGATCCAGATCGGTACGAACGCCGACACCAAGCTCATGCAGGCGTCACCGGCGGGCGGGCGTCGCGTCGGCTCAGGGACTGGCGGGCGTCCGGGGCGTACGAGTCGAGAAACCCCGCGACGATCTCCATCAGGGCGGGGATGTCATCGACCTGCCGCAGGGTGAGCTCGGTTCCGTGACACTCCACCGCGCTTTCGCCGGTCTTCAGAGGGAGGCGTTCGTGTGGTGAGTCATCGCAGTGCTGCTGCGAGTTCGGCGGCGTTGTCGAACGCGGGTGCCGCCCGTTCGGATTCGTCTTCCGTGAGCGTGATGGACTGGGCGCGGGCCAGCATCTCGGCCGCGGTCTTTGGATCGTGCAGCACCATCGCGAGTTCGGCGCGGTAGACGAGGACCTCTACCTGCTCGACCGGGTCGTCGTCGGCTTGCGGGCGGGCCAGTGCGCTATCGAGGATCCGCACGGCCTGTCCCGCGTTTCCCCTGGAATCGGCCTGCACGACAGCATTCGCCAGGGCCTTGGCCAGCCGCCCGGCAGGCGTGGTGGCCGGCATGGGCGCGGTGGCGGCGTCCCGAAAGACGCGGATCCAGTTGCCGCCCGGGTCGATGACGCTGAACCCGCCCAACCCGTCCGCGTTCTTCCGCGCCCTCGGCCGGGTCATCCTCGGCGTTCCCGACACCAGTACCTTGCCGTACGCGGCGCGCATGCCGGCTGCGAATGCCCGGTGCAGTCCCTCGATGTCCGCGGTGAGCACCAGACAGGAGCCGTAGGACTGCTCCGGGTCAAATCCGGCGATCTCGAAGAACTGCAGATGCAGGTCTTCGCGCTGCACCCCCACACACGCGTGGGGCTTGCGCTGCTTGTACGTGGTGCGGAAACCGAGGACTCCGTAGAAGGTTTCGATGTCGTCAATGGATGCACACGGCAGCAGGGGAACGGTCCGCTCGTTGGTCATGCCTCCTTCCTAGACGTCGCAGGGTGTCCGTCGCACATGGAAATAGCCGATCATCGCCTTCGGGCGTCCGATCGGCTGATGACCCAGAGCAGATCAGCACTGCGGCGTTGTCCATCGACAGCGCCCTCCTGCCTGCCATGCAGCTCGCCAAGATCAGGCGCCCGGATCTGGCCGCACCTGGTGTCCGGCGCCGGCCGCAGCGAGAGCCGTACGCTGGACGACCGGATCTGTCGCCGACAAGGTGCTACGGAAACGTGAAATGGCTGCCTGGTGCCGAGACGCTCCGGCGTGCCGAGTCGCGGATCCTGCGCCCACTTCCCGCGGCGGCGGTAGGGTCCGGGCGTGGCTAACGCGAACGTCAAGCTCGATCACTGCGTGATCGCGGTGAGCAACTGGGAACGCTCGGCGATCTTTTATGGAGGCGTGCTGGGAGCCGAAGTGGTTTCCCACCCCGACGGTCACGTCGCCTATCGGTTTGACGATCAACAACTCAACGTCCATGGACCAGGCCTGGATATCGGAAAGCTGGTGGCGCACTCGCCGGTTGCACCCGGTGGCAGCGATTTGTGCTTCGTTTGGCCCGGCACCGCAGATGATGCGATTGCTCATCTTCGACGCCATCGCATCGCGATAGAGGCAGGGCCGGTGTCCCGCAGCGGTGGGCGTGGTCGAGGCGTGAGTGTCTACTTCCGGGACCCGGACGGTTCCCTGCTGGAACTGATCACCTACACCAAACCTTCATAGCCACGGATGGCTCCAGGGCCATCAAAGGCGATCACACCTTGGTCGCTGAGTGCGCGATGCAACAAAACAATTGGCGCTGGCGAAGGTGCCGGAGGCACCCGATCTGTGTCTCTGATCAGTGCTGAGCCAGGGTGGGCGCGGCGACAAGAGCCCTTGCGGCCGTCTGCGGATGCTGCTCGGCCTACAAGAAGCGCTCAGGGTCGAAGCTTTCGAGGTCGATGATGCGAACCCGAGGAAGCACATTGGTGAAGCAGTCCGCGTCCTCCTCGATGTCGAACACCTGCAGGCCCGGCAGCTCGGCGAAGCCGGCGTTGAGGAACTCCTTGAACCCGACGACCGCGACCTGACGATCACCGTCCAGGAGCTCGCCGAGCTGCGGCAGGAAGTCGCCGTCGTGGCTGGCGAGCATCACATTGCCCGAGCGTCGGGCGATAGCCTGCAACGTCCGCTGGATGCCGATGTCCACCACCTTCTGATCCGACGATCCAGCGAGCGGGATGGGCCGATAATCCATGCTCAGCAGGGCCCGGACGAAGGGCATCGGCAGACCGCCACCCGAGGCGTTGAGGAAGAACAGTCCCTTCACCGGCTGCCGCCACGTCTCCCGCGCGAACTCCCGCAGACGCTCCCACCGGGGTCGCTCCGCAGGGGCCGGACGGCGCTCCAGAACACTGTTACCGAGAGTGGCATCGATGTTCTCCCCGTCCACGATGAGGTACGTGACGGGTTCCGATGTATCGGGCATAGGAATACCTCTCGAGTTGGTTCCAGAACCTTGTCGGTGTCCTGAGCGGGGCTTTTATGCGGCCAGCGGGGTGTCGGTCGGTCGGGTGGTGTCAACGGGTACCTCCAGCACTGTGACATGGTCGCCGTCGGCGTCGCTGAGGTGGTCCTCGACGGTGGGGCCGGTGATGGTCAGGTGGCGACGGTGAAGCCAGTCGAAGAGGTGCTGCCCGGCGTCGATGATGCCGGTCGCGGGTGGGATGACGGCGCGTACCACCATGCGGGCCGGCAGCGTGAGCGGCTTGCCGGTGCGTCCGGTGTCGACGGCGGCAGCGAAGTCGCCGTGGGGGAGCGCCCGTAGCCAGGTCAACAGCGTGGTGGTGGGTTGGGCGGCGCAGACGGCAGCGAGTTCGCTGGGGTGCGCGACGGTCAGGTGGCGTACGCGCAGGTGGCGGGCGCCGACGGTGGCCTGTTGGGGCAGGATCGGCGCGGGTGTGGCGAGGTAGTCCTCGGCGCGGTCGGCTGTCTGGTCCAGGGCCGTGATGTGTCGGCGGATGTCTGCCACTGTTTCGCGCACTGCCTGGCGCACGTGCGCGTCGGGCGCATCGATCAGGTCGGCTATGTCGCGCAGCGACAGGCCGAGGCGTTGGAGGCCGCGGATTCGTTCCAGTCGGGACAGCGCCGCGACACCGTACCAGCGGTAGCCGGACGTACGGTCAATGGCCGTTGGCACCAGGAGTCCGTTTTTGTCGTAATGGCGCAGCGCACGTTCGGTTGCGCCGGTCATCCGGGCGAGTTCCCCGATTCGCCACATGCTTGACCTTCTCCCTGGGGCAGAGTTCTACCGTCGCCCACCATGACACTGGCTGACAAGGACCCGGGTGCCCGGCTCGCGGGCGTCCTGCTACTGATCGCGGTGGTGGCGATCCTGACCGCAGCGGCGGTGGTGGTGCCATCGGGGCTGACTCTGAATCCGGCCGATCCGACCACCACATTGACCGCCGTGCACGACCATGTCGGGCTGCATCTGACCGAACTCGCGTTCGACGTGTTCGGCTGGCTGGCGTTGACCGCAGCCGGACTGCTGCTGGCCGGCAACCCCGACGCGATGTTCCGGCCGCACCTTGCCGTACTCGCGGGTGGGCTGTTGGCCGCCGCGGGGCTGGCGGGCCTGCTCCACGACGCCGGCAACCTCGCGGTGACCCAGCTCGCCGCGAAGCCGGCGGAGACTGTCGCCGACGTGGCCGGCGCGATGATGCTCACCGCCAAGTGGGCGGTCAACCTCGCCGGGCTGCTGTGGGCCGCCGCCACCGTGGTCATGACGATCGGCGCCGATCTGCCGGACCGGCTTCGCCTCGCCGGAGGGCTCGCTGCCCTGGCTGGCCTCGCCGCCGTCGCAGTGCCATGGACCACCGGGACCAACGGCATGTCACCGACACTGGAACAACTCGGCTACGCCCTCCAGGTACCCGTCATGATCTGGTACGGCTTTTTGGGTTGGCGGCTCGTGCGGCAGTGGTGATGTCGTTCGCCGAGGGAACTCTACTGACTACCCGGCGGAATCTGGATCGGTGCGCCGAGGCCATCCTCGTCCTGCGCTCGGGCAGACCCGTCGGTGCGCAGGACGAGGATGGCTCAGCATCTCTGGGATTCAGCTTGCGGTGCAGGTGGCGGTGGTTCCGCTGCCGTTACC
Source organism: Micromonospora sp. NPDC051196 (assembly GCF_040682415.1). NCBI lineage: Bacteria > Bacillati > Actinomycetota > Actinomycetes > Micromonosporales > Micromonosporaceae > Micromonospora > Micromonospora sp. NPDC051196. The sequence goes on along the minus strand of NZ_JBFBAY010000006.1, from coordinate 167,386 downwards.
GGCGCCCTGGAATCCGAAACTGGTGCTCTGACCCGCGGCCAGTCGTCCGTTGTACTGCTCGTTCGTGACGGTGACGGTGCCGCTCGTACCGCTGCGGACGCCGTTCCAGACGTTGACCACCGACGCGCCGCTCGGCAGGTTGAGGGTGACTCGCCAGCCGTTGAGCGCGGTGGTTCCCGCGGTGACGGTCACGTTGGCGACGAAGCCGCCGTTCCACTGGTCCTGGATGGTGTAGACCGCGGTGCAGGACCCACCAGGCGGTGGGGTGGTGGGCGGCGGCGTCGTGGGCGGTGGGGTGGTCGGGGGTGGGGTGGTGGGCGGTGGGGTGGTGGGCGGTGGGGTGGTGGGGGGAGGCGTGGTCGGCGGTGGGGTGGTCGGGGGAGGCGTGGTGGGCGGCGGGGTGGTGGGCGGCGGACCGCCGTCGAGCGTCAGCTTCCAGCCTTCAAGCATGCCTGCGTACGAGGCGACGTTCTGGACCCGTAGCTTCCAGGTGCCGGGTGTCGGCTTGCTCGACAGATCGAGGATGAAGGCTTCGCGGGAGTTTGCCCGATACGACCCGACAAGACTCTCCTTGAGCAGGAAGGCCTGTCCGTCCGGCGCGATGAGGGAGAGCCGCAGGTCCCGGTTGTACTGGTGACTGATGTTGGTTTCGACGTAGCTGGTGGTCGACGGCGCCCGGCCGCAGCCGGCCACGCTGATCGGCGATTCGATCGTGCCGTTCTCCGGGATCCGTACGTCGGCGGTGGCGATACCGCCGCAGGCCGGCGGCGGAAGGTCGACGCCCGCCAGGTTGAGTGTCCACGAGTCGAGGAACCCGGTGCCCTGGTACAGGTTGTCACTGACGTAGAGCTGCCAGGTGCCATTCGCCGACTCCGACGACAGGTCGTTGGTGAACGTGTAGTCGACGCGCTTGCTGCCTCCGCCGGTGTGATCCAACAGGTAGTACCAGTTGCCGGCGGGCGAGATCAGCCGTACGTCGAGTTCGCTGATGTTGGCGTGACCGATGTGCAGCTCGATCGTGCTGTTGCGGGCGGCGCGACCGGCGCAGTCGGTGATGGTGATGGGGGCGTACAGGTTCTGGCCCTCGCTGATCACCCGGTCGGTGCCGTCCGAGGCGACGCAGCCGGGCGGGTTGTTGATGCGCAACTGGTACGCCACCGGCCGGATCGCGCTGGTTCCGGTGCCGATCACCGAGATGGTGTAGCTGCCGGCCAGCATCGTCGGCGCGGTGCTGATCGTGAGTGTGGTGCTTGCGTTCGAGGAGATGCTGGCCGGCTGGAAGGTGGCCGTCACCCCCTCGGGCAGGCCGCTGACCGTCAGGGAGACCGGCTGGGCGGCGCCCCGGGTGACGGTGCCGGTGATCGTGGTCGAGACGGTGCCACCGGGCGTGACGGTGCCGCTGGCCGGGGTGGCGGTCAGGGTGAAGTCGTTGGCCGGCACGGTGGAGTTGACGTGGAGCAGCCGGTTCGGTGAGCCGATGCCCGGGTCGGTCACCACGCCGGGGGTGGCGTTGTCCAACAGTGCCTGGGTCACCTGCGCCGGGGTGTAGGTGGGGTTGTTGGCGAGGATGAGCGCGGCGGCCCCGGCGACGTGCGGGGCGGCCATCGAGGTTCCGGAGGCCGTGCGGGTGGAGGTGTTGCTGTCGATGTAGGCCGAGGTGATGTCGACGCCGGGTGCGAACAGGTCGACACACGGACCGATGTTGGAGAACGCCGCGCGGGCGTCGTTCGGGCCGGTGGCGGCCACGGTGATCGCCTCGGGGACGGAGGCCGGGGTGGTCGTGCACGCGTCGGTGCCGTTCTCGTTGCCCGCCGACACCGCGTAGGTGACGCCGTCGGCGATCGACCGTTGCACGGCCTCGACCATGGGTTGGTACGCCGGGCCGCCGAGGCTCATGTTCGCCACCGCGAGTTCCCCGGGGTCGTGGTCGCCGGTCACCCAGTCGACCCCGGCGATCACCTGCGCGGTGGTGCCCCGGCCGCTGCAGTTGAACACGCGTACGCCCACCAGTTGCACGTCCTTGGCCACCCCGTAGGTGGAGCCGCCGAGCGTGCCGGCCACGTGGGTGCCGTGGCCGTGGCAGTCGTTGGCGTCGGCGTCCCCCTCCATGAAGTCCCAGCCGGACACGGCCCGCCCACCGAAATCGGTGTGCGCCACATTGATGCCGGAGTCGATGACGTACGCCCGCACGGCCGGTGTGACCCGGGGGTAGGTGAACGAGTTGTCCAGCGGCAACGCACGCTGGTCGATCCGGTCCAGACCCCAGGACGGGGTGGGGCTCTGCACGTCCGACACGGACACCGTGTGGTTCTGTGTCACCGAGGCCACCGCCGGGTTGGCGGCGAGCCGGCGGGCACCGCGTTCGGAGAGTCGGGCCTCGAAGCCCCGCAGGGCGTGCCGGTAGACCAGCCCGACGTTGCCACCCTGCCGTGTGGCCAGGTTACGGGCGGTGGTGTCCACGGCCTGGGCCCCGACGGCGGTGTCCCGCAACACGACGATGTAGGAGTCGGTCACGGCGCTCGGGCCGCCGGCGGCGAGGATCTGCCCCTCGGCCGGGGCTGTCACCGCAGGCGCGGCGGCCGCGGTGAGGGCCAGCACGATCGCTGCGGCCACGGTGCCGGAGCGGAGCAGGGAGCGCCTGCGTTGTCTAGCCGGTGTCATGTCTACCTCCCCTGACGAGGGCCACGCGCCCAGAGCCGGTCGCGTGGGGAGCGCCCGGCGCTCGTCCGCGAACGACCACCGGAGACGTTGGTCGGCGGGCCTGGTGTGAGAGGGGGTGACCCTTCGGCCGACTGTGGCTCAGCCCGAGGTGAAGCGACCTACGTCGATATCACAATCCTTCATGATTGTTTCGCTGTCAACAAAAGATTCTGTGGGTGGAACCGACGAGGGTGGCCGGTCAGGGACGGTAGCGGTAGCCCATGCCGGGTTCGGTGATGAGGTGTCGTGGTCGGGCGGGGTCGGTTTCCAGCTTGCGGCGAAGTTGGGCCATGTACTGGCGTAGGTAGCCGGTCTCGTTCTGGTACTCCGGTCCCCACACGTCGTGCAGCAGTTGACGTTGGGTGATCAGCTTGCCGGGGTGGCGCAGCAGTCGTTCGAGGACACCCCACTGGGTGGGGGTGAGCCGGACCTCGGCGCCGTCGTCGCGGGTCACGATCCGTTCGGCGAGGTCGACCGTGTGCCGCCCCACGCGTGCCTGGCTGCCCGCCCGACCGTCGGCGGTGTCGGAGGTGGTGTGGCGGCGGGTGACGGCGCGGATGCGGGCGAGCAACTCGTCGACGCCGAACGGCTTGGTCACGTAGTCGTCGGCACCGGCATCAAGCGCGGTGACCTTGTCGTCGCTGCCGGCCCGGCCGGAAAGCACGATGATCGGTACGCCGGTCCAGCCGCGCAGCCCTCGGATGACGTCGACGCCGTCGAGGTCGGGTAGGCCGAGGTCGAGTACGACCAGGTCGGGCGGATGCCGGGCAGCGGCCTTGAGAGCGTCGGTGCCGGTGGCGGCGACCTGCACGTCGTAGCCACGGGCGCGCAGGTTGATGCCGAGGGCGCGCAGGATCTGCGGTTCGTCGTCGACGACGAGAATCCGGTTCATGCCGGCGGTCCCTCCATGGCGGTCACGGATGCGGCGGCGGGCAGCCGCAGCACCATGGTCAGTCCACCACCCGGGGTGGTCTCGGGAGTGATGCTGCCGCCCATGGCTTCGGCAAGGCCGCGGGACAGGGCGAGGCCGAGACCGACTCCCGCGGTGTTGTCCCGGTCGCCGAGGCGCTGGAACGGTTGGAAGACGTGTTCCCACTGGTCGGCGGGGATGCCGGGGCCGTGATCGATGATCCGCAGCTCGACCTGGCCGGCGTGGGCGCTGGCGGTGACCAGTGGCGGCCGTTGCGGTGGACTGTGTCGCAGGGCGTTGGCGACGATGTTGACCAGGACCCGTTCCAGCAGGCCGGGATCGGCGGTCGCGGCAGGCAGGTCGGCGGGGATGTCGGTGCGGACACCGGCGGCGGGTGGCCCGAGTTCGTCCAACGCCCGGGGTACGACGTCCTCCACACCGATGGCGACGGCGTGTACGCCGAGCGCCCCGGCCTGCAGGCGGCTCATGTCGAGCAGGTTGGCGACGAGGCGGCCGAGCCGATCGAGGGACTCGTCGGCGGTGGCGAGCAACTCGTCCCGGTCGGCGGCGTCGAACTCGACGTCGTGACTGCGCAGGCTGGACACGGCCGCCTTGGCCGAGGCGAGCGGCGTACGCAGGTCGTGGCTGACCGCGGCGAGCAGCGCGGTGCGCATCCGGTCCGCCTCTGCCAGCGGCCGGGCGGCGGCGGCCTGCGCGGCCAGGCGTTGCTGACGCAGCGCGACGGCGGCCTGGGCGGCGAAGGCCTCGACGACGCGCCGATCGGAGGCCGCCAGCCGGCGGCCGCAGAGCACGACGGTGAGTCGGTCGTCCACCGGCACGGCGGTCTCGCCCGCACCGGGGCTGGTCGCCGGCGCATCGCCGACGCTGGCGACCAGCCGCCAGGCGGTCTCCTCGCGAGCCCGGTCGGGTCGGCCGTCAGCAGCATCCACCAACTCCAGCACGCTGACCGCACGCAGCGTGAACGTCTCACGGAGCCGGTCCAGCAGGGCGGTCAGGGGACGCTGGCCGCGTAGCACGCTCCCGGCCACGGTGGCCAGGGTCTGCGCCTCGGCGGAGGCCCGGGCCGCGTCCCGGGTCCGGCGGGCGGCCATGTCGACGACTCCGCTGACGGCGACGGCGACGCCGACGAAGACCGCCAACGCGAGCAGGTTGTCGGCCTCGGCGATGGTCAACGTGGCGAAGGGCGGCGTGAAGAACCAGTTCAGCAGCAGGGAACCACCGAGTGCGGCAAGCAGTGCCGGCCACAGCCCGCCGACGAGCGCGACGCCGACGACGGCGGCGAGGAAGAGCAGGATGTCGTTGGTGAGGGTGAGATCCGGCAGCGCTTTGAGCAACGCGGTCAGCACCGGCATGCCGAGCACGGCGAGTGCGAAGCCGAGCAGCCGGCGGCGCCGGGACAACGCCGCCGGCACCCCGGCCGTACGCCGACCCCGCCCGGCCTCGGCGTGGGTGACCAGGTGGACGTCGATGGGCCCGGACAGTGCGGTGGTGGTGACCCCGACCCCACGGGAGAACACCTGGGCGAAGCGGCCCCGCCGGCTGGCGCCGATGACGAGTTGGGTGGCGTTGACGCCGCGGGCGAAATCGAGCAGCGCGGCTGGGATGTCACTGCCGAGGACCTGGTGGTAGGTGCCGCCGAGGCTCTCGACCAGCACCCGCTGCCGAGCCAGGTGGGCGGGGTCTGCTCCGGCGAGGCCGTCGTTACGGGCCACGTGTACGGCGAGCAGATCGGCACCCTTGCTGCGGGCTGCGATGCGCGCGGCCCGGCGGATCAACGTGGCGCCCTCCGGGCCGCCGGTGAGCGCGACGACCACCCGTTCGCGGGCCTCCCAGGTGGCCGAGATGCCCTGCTGGGCGCGGTACGCGTCGAGTTGCTCGTCGACGGTGCCGGCGAGCCAGAGCAGGGCCAACTCCCGTAGCGCGGTGAGGTTGCCGACCCGGAAGTAGTTCCCCAGCGCCGCGTCGATCTTGTCCGGTGGGTAGACGTTGCCGTGCGCCATCCGACGCCGCAGCGCCTCTGGGGTCATGTCGACCAGTTCGACCTGCGCGGCGGCGCGCACGATCTGGTCGGGCACGGTCTCGCGCTGGGTCGTGCCGGTGATCTGGGCGACAACGTCGTTGAGGGACTCCAGATGCTGGATGTTGACGGTGGACAGCACGCTGATCCCGGCGTCGAGCAGTTCCTGGATGTCCTGCCACCGCTTCGCATGGCGCGACCCCGACACGTTGGTGTGGGCCAACTCGTCGACGACGGCGACCGCGGGGTGACGGGCGAGGACCGCGTCGAGATCCATCTCCTGGAAGGTGCCACCCCGGTAGGTGGCGGTGCGGCGAGCAATCACCTCCAGGTCACCGATCATGGCGGCGGTGTGCGGACGGCCGTGGGTCTCGACCAGGGCGATCACCACGTCGGTGCCGCGCCCGGCGCGCCGCTGGGCCTCTTCGAGCATGGCGTACGTCTTCCCGACGCCCGGTGCGGCACCGAGGTAGATGCGCAGTTCCCCTCGCGGCACAGCAGTGGTCCTCTCCACACGGTCGGCGGCCGGGGTGCGGGTGCCGGGGCCGGGACACTTTGGTCCCGGCCCGCTGGCGTCAGCGTGGCGGGAACATCTCGTCGAGGGCGAGGTTGAGTTCCAGCACGTTCACCCCGGGCGAGCCCATGAAGCCGAGCGTACGGCCGGTGGTGTGCTCTTCGACGAGACGTTCGACCGCAGCCGGGTCCGCGCCGCGCTCGCGGGCCACCCGCGGGACCTGGAGTCGCGCGTACGCCGGACTGATGTGCGGGTCGAGGCCGCTGCCGCTGGCGGTGACCGCGTCGGCCGGCACGGCGGAAACGGCGGGTGCGTCACCTCGGACGGGGACGATGTTCGCGCCCGCTGCCCGGTAGTCCTGCCCCGGCTGGGCCAACTCCACCGGCACGCCTGCGTAGGCGGGGAGGAACGGGGTGGCCGGCGCAGTCTGGTTGACACTGACAACCCGGACGACCGGGCCGGTGAGCCCGTCGGTACGGAAGACGGCCAGCACCGCCCCCACCCCGTCGGCGGTGCAGTACGGCCGGCGACCGTCGACGCCGTCGAGTTCGCCGACTGCCCTGCTGCGGGCGCAGACCTGGGTGAGCAGGCTCTGCCTGGTCTCGTCGGGGTCGGTGGCGATGGCGTCGACGACGTCCTCCGGGCCGAGGTTGGTGGCGCCGGTGGAGGTGGGGTCGTAGCCGTCACCGGCCGCCGACGGGCGGGACTGGAAGTAGCGCGGTACGGCCCTGCCGTCCGTGTCGGTGAAGGACTGCCCGATCAGGGCGCTGCCGGCGGCGCGGCCGTCGACCGCGATGATCGAGCCGTCGGCGCGGTCGGCGAGGCCGGGGAGCCAGCCGACGGCGACCATGGCGAGGGGGTAGGCGATTCCGGCGAGCGCGGTGAAGACCAGCAGCGCGCGCAGGGCGGCGAGATGGTGGGCGAGCCAGGTGGGTAGGCGCATCAGGAGATCCCCGGGACGAACTGGATGAGCAGGTCGATGAGCTTGATGCCGAGGAACGGCACAATAATGCCGCCGAGTCCGTATACCAGCAGGTTGCGGCGCAGCAGGCTCGACGCGGCGGCGGGCCGGTAGCGCACGCCGCGCAGCGCGAGCGGGATCAGCGCGACGATGACTATCGCGTTGAAGATGACCGCCGACAGGATCGCCGACTCCGGACCCGACAGGCGCATGATGTTGAGTACGTCCAGACTCGGGTAGAGCCCGGCGAACATCGCCGGGATGATCGCGAAGTACTTCGCGATGTCGTTGGCGATGGAGAAGGTGGTCAACGCCCCTCGGGTGATCAACAGTTGTTTGCCGATCTCCACGATCTCGATCAGCTTGGTCGGGTCGGAATCGAGGTCGACCATGTTGCCGGCCTCCTTCGCGGCGGAGGTGCCGGTGTTCATGGCGACGCCCACATCGGCCTGGGCGAGCGCGGGGGCGTCGTTGGTGCCGTCGCCGGTCATCGCGACCAGTCGGCCGCCCGCCTGCTCCTTGCGGATCAGGGCGAGCTTGTCCTCCGGTGTGGCCTCGGCGAGGAAGTCGTCCACCCCGGCCTCGTCGGCGATCGCCTGCGCGGTACGCGGATTGTCGCCGGTGATCATGACGGTGCGGATGCCCATCCGGCGCATCTCGTCGAAGCGTTCCCGCATACCGGCCTTGACCACGTCCTTGAGGTGGATCACGCCCAGGGCGCGGGCCGGCTGACCGTCGACGTGCTCGGCCACCACGAGGGGCGTGCCGCCCATGCCGCTGATCTCGTCCACCACCTGGCCGACCTGTCCGGTGGGGTGGCCGCCGTGCTGGCGTACCCACTGCATCACTGCGGCGGCGGCGCCCTTGCGGATTCGCCGGGCCGGTCCGCCGTCACCGGCTGTCAGGTCCACACCGCTCATCCGCGTCTGCGCGGTGAACGGCACGAACGTGGCGTGCGGCATCAGGCCCGGCTCGCGCTCCCGCAGCCCGAACTCGTTCTTCGCGAGCACCACGACCGACCGGCCCTCCGGGGTCTCGTCGGCGAGGCTGGACAACTGGGCCGCGTCAGCCACCTGACCGGCGGTGACGCCCTCGACCGGAAGGAACTCGGCGGCCTGCCGGTTGCCGAGCGTGATCGTGCCGGTCTTGTCCAACAGCAGCGTGTTGACGTCGCCCGCAGCCTCCACGGCCCGCCCGCTCATGGCGAGCACGTTGCGCTGCACCAGGCGGTCCATGCCGGCGATGCCGATCGCCGACAGCAGCGCGCCGATGGTGGTCGGGATGAGGCAGACCAGCAGCGCGACCAGCACGATGCCGGTGACGCCGCTGTCGGTGATCGCCGGGCTGTTCGCGGCGGCGGCCTGGAAGTCCTTCGAGAAGATGGCGAGGGGCTGGAGGGTGACAACCGCCAGCAGGAAGATGATCGTGAGTGCGGCGAGCAGGATGTTCAGCGCGATCTCGTTCGGGGTCTTCTGCCGGTTGGCACCCTCCACCAGGGCGATCATGCGATCGATGAAGCTCTCGCCCGGCTTCTGGGTGATCCTGACAATGATCCGGTCGGAGAGCACCTTCGTGCCGCCGGTGACCGCGCTGCGGTCGCCGCCGGACTCCCGGATTACCGGCGCGGACTCACCGGTAATCGCGGACTCGTCGACGCTGGCGATGCCGTCGACCACGTCACCGTCACCGGGGATGGTCTCGCCGGCCTCGACCACGACGACGTCACCCTGCCTGAGCTGAGGGGCCGGGACACTTTCGGTGCGGTAGGAGCCGGGGGCGGCGCCTGCGGTCCAACCGAGGACGCGGGTGGCGACGGTGTCGGCCCGCGCCGTACGCAGCGCGGCGGCCTGCGCCTTGCCTCGGCCCTCGGCGACCGCCTCGGCGAGGTTGGCGAAGACGACGGCCAGCCACAGCCACACCGTGATCGCCCAGGCGAACACCGACGGTTGCGCCACCGCGAGAACGGTGGTGAAGGCCGCGCCGATCTCGACGATCAGCATGACCGGGTTGCGCCACAGCGAACGCGGGTCGAGTTTGCCCAACGCGTCGGGCAGCGAACGGAGGAGTTGCCTCGGGTCGAGCAGTCCGCCACCCCGGTTGCCGTGGGTGGCCGGTGAGCCAGGGGTGCAGGCGTGGGGCGTGGCGGCGGTCATGTCCTGCTCTCTCATGCTGATCACAGCCCCTCGGCCAGGGGGCCGAGCGCCAGCGCGGGCAGGAACGTCAGCGCGACCAGGACCACCGTGACGCCGACGACCATCCCGACGAACAACGGGCGATGGGTGGGGAGGGTGCCGGGGGAGGCGGGGGTGGGCTGCTGCCGCGCGAGGGAACCGGCCAGCGCCAGCACCAGGATGATCGGCGCGAACCGACCGACCAGCATGCACAACCCCAGCGCCGTGTTCCACCACGGCGTGTTCACCGTCAGACCGGCGAACGCCGAACCGTTGTTGTTGCTCGCCGAGGTGAACGCGTAGAGCACCTCGGAGAGCCCGTGCGGGCCGGCGTTCAGCGCGGTGACGTGGTTGCCGGTGGCGAACGCCGCCGCCGTGCCGACCAACACCAGCGCCGGGGGGACCAGAAAATACAGCGAGGCAAGTTTGATCTCGCGTGGTCCGATCTTCTTGCCCACGTACTCCGGGGTCCGGCCGACCATCAGCCCGGCGACGAAGACCGTGATCACGGCAAGGATGAGCAGCCCGTACAGGCCCGCACCGACACCACCGGGCGCGACCTCGCCGAGCATCATGTTGACCAGCACCATCCCGCCACCGAGCGCGGTGTACGAGTCGTGGAACGAGTTCACCGAACCGGTGGAGGTCAGCGTGGTCGCGGCGGCGAAGGTCGCCGAGTTCGACACGTCGAACCGCACCTCCTTGCCCTCCAGGGCCGCCCCGACCGCCTGCGGCACCGTGCCGTGACCGGACACCTCGAACGCGTTGGTCAGCGCGACGCTGGCCAGCGCCAGGGTCGCCATCACCGCGACGATCGCGTAGCCCTGCCGGACCTGACCGACCATCCGGCCGAACACCCGCGGCAGACTGAACGGGATCACCAGCAGCAGGAAGATCTCCCACCAGTTCGTCCAGGTGGTCGGGTTCTCGAACGGATGCGCGCTGTTGACGTTGTAGAAGCCACCACCGTTGGTGCCGAGATTCTTGATCGCCTCCTGGCTGGCCACCGGCCCACCCGTGATGGTCTGGCCGCCCCCGGTCAACGTGGTGATCTCCGTACCGTCGGAGAGATTCTGCGCTGCGCCACCGATCATCAGGACCAGGGCCGCGAGCACGGAGAGCGGCAGCAGCACCCGCAACGTGATCCGGGTCAGGTCGACCCAGAAGTTGCCCACCTGCCCGGCACGACTACGGGCGAAGCCGCGTACCAGTGCGACCGCGACCGCGATGCCCACCGCGGCGGAGACGAAGTTCTGCACCGCCAGTCCGGCCATCTGCACCAGATGGCCCATCGTCGACTCGCCCGAATACCACTGCCAGTTCGTGTTCGTCACGAACGACACCGCCGTGTTCCAGGCCCCGTGCGCGACCACCGGGTCGAAGTCGAGCGACAGCCACAGGTGGTTCTGCAGCCGCAGGAAGGCATAGAGGAACAGCACCGAAACCGCGGAGAACGCCAGGACGGCGCGGGCGTACACACCCCAGGACTGTTCGGCGGCCGGGTTCACCCCGATCAGCCGGTAGATCCCGCGCTCGACCCGAGAATGCCGCTCGGCGCACACCACGCGATACAGATAGTCGCCCAATGGCCGGTGTACGGCAGCCAGGGCCACCGACAACGAGAGAACGAACAACACACCGGCGCTCGTACTGGTCATCAGAACCGCTCCGGAAACAGCAGGGCGACCACCAGGAAAATCGCCAGGCCGACCGCCAGCACCAAACCGGCGACGTTGACGACGCTCACAGCTTTTCCACCCCCCTCACCAGCAGGGCGAGCAGCGCGAACAGCGCCATCGTCAACACGACGAACACCACGTCAGACACGACTGACTCCTCAATCCCGACCGGGGCGTCGCGGCCCGCTTCTGTCGGCCGCGCCGGGCAATCACAGCGCCGACCAGTCGGGAATGACAGGTGCCATAACGCGATCATCACGATGAACGGGCAATTCTTCACGGCTTTTTCACGCGGAGCGGCCCGCTGCGGCGGCTCACGGACCGGGTGGCCCGACCCCGACACCATCCGGGTCTGATTCACGAACGATCTCTCTGCGTACGAGCACCCCTGGGGTTGACCCGGCTGTTACACCGGACCAACCCCAGTTGCCGATCGATTCGGGCTACGGCAGCCTCCGGATGCCGTGGTGTTCGTTGCCGCGATGCCAGCAGATCGGCCCGAGTGAGCCGCTGCGCAGCGGGACGGTCATCCCATCCGGATCCGGAACACGTCGCGGTCGATGACCCGGTTGTCGTAGTAGAAGAGCCCGAGCAGGGTACCGGCGTCCTGGTTCTCCCAGTCGGGGATCATGCATGCGCTGAACCCGCCGCTGTCACCCTGCCTCCTGGGATCCAGCCACGGCACCTGGCAGTAGAAACCCTGTCCGCCCCCGTTGATGCCGCCGATGATCAGGAACGTCCGACCGTACGTGTGAGAGGCCGCTCCCTCATAGGTGGACGCGAACGGATACTCGTCGCAGCTGTATCCGGTCGGCCTCGGTCGATTCTGCGGATCGGTGCAGGCCGCCCTGCGGTTCGCCTCGTTGCGGCTGCCGTCGGTGGTGCGGGTCAGCCGGCTCGGCAGGCCGAAGTTGAGTGCCAGGCTGATGTGGCGGGCGTAGGTGGGGTGGGCCAGGGCGCTGATCGTGTGGGTCGGCTCGACGAACGCGACCGTGCAGCCGACCGGGCGTCCCGGTAGTGCGTCGTCGCAGCGGTGCGCCGGCGGCGTGACCACCATGGCGTTGCTGATCGGTGGTGACCAGGCCGGATTGCTGAACGTGAACTGCCAGGAGGCCGATGACTGCCAGGAGATGTATGGGCCGCCGTAGCGCGACGAGAAGGACGCCGCCCCCGGCACCACCGACCCGGTGGCGAACGGGGCGGTGATCCCCGGATTCGACAGGTACGAGCACATCTCACCGCAGATGGGCACGGCATTGAGGGTGGTGCCGGCGATCGCCCCCCAACCGCCCCGGCCGGTGAAGCGGACATAGGTGTCCCACCGATCGGAGCGCCCGGAGAGATAGACCTCGGCCCGGACGCTGAAGTCGATGACACCGATGATCACGCCCTGCGGGACGGTGAAGATGATGAGCTGGAACGCGGCATCGCCGCAGATCGTGGTCCGGGTGGCGATCCAGGTATCCGTACCGCACGGGGTGTTCGTCACCCCGACGTCGGCCGACGTCGACCGGGTCGGTGCGGCACGATCGCCGCCGCGTACACAGGTGGCCGTTCCCTTGCCGCGGGTACGGGCCAGCGCGGCAGCGCGGACCGGCAGGTCGGCGCAGTCGGTCGCGGTGGCGAGAATGTTGCTTCCCGTGGTGACCGTCGGGGCGCCGGGGGCGGCCGGCGAGGTCGACGCACTGGGCGCGGCCGTCGCCGGAGCCACCGTGGCCAGGGAGGCTACGACGACCGCGGCGACACACACCGCGATGACTCGTCGGAGTACGGGCATTGCCATGGTCCCTCCATCTGGTGAACGGATCGATCGGCGGGACGCTATCGCCGAGCGCTGGACCGCGATTGGATCGGCGCTGGACAATGTCCAGTAGTCGAAATGGGGTGGACCCGGTGCTGGTCGTGCAGATCCTCGGGCGACTTCGCGTCTGGCAGGACGGAGACGAGGTCGACCTGGGCTCGCAGGCCCGGCGGGCGCTGTTGGGCGTACTCGCACTGACACCCGACAAGCCGGTGCGTCGGCGTGACCTGGTCGACGCGTTGTGGGGCGAGCAGCCGCCGGCCAGTGCCGTCAATGTCCTTCAGACGCACGTCAAGCATCTGCGCCGGACCTTGGAGCCGGGCCGTCCGGCCCGCGCCGCGAGTGTCGTCCTGCCGAGCGTCGGTGACGGGTACCGGCTGCACCTGGCCGGTGGCGACGCCGACGTCGTCCGCTTCCGCGACCTCGCCGGCGCGGCCGTTCGGGCCGCCGCCGAGAATCCGGTGCGTGCGGTCGAGCTGTCGGGGGCCGCGTTGGCACAGTGGCACGGGCAGGTGCTGTCCGACGTCCCGCTGCTGACGCGGCTGCCGGCGGTCACCAGACTCACCGACGAACGACGGCGGCTGCTCGCCCTGCACGCCGAACTGCTGATCAGCCTCGGCCGTGCCCGGGAGGTGCTCACGACCCTGGCGGAGGACGCCGACGACCATCCGCTCGACGAGCCCGTCCACGCGTTGCTGGTGCGGGCCTACGCCGCAACGGGTCAGCGTGCCCGCGCCGCCCAGACGTACCGCGCGATGCGGGATCGGCTCGCCGACGAACTGGGCGTGCCACCCGGGGCGACGCTGCGGTCGGCGTATGAGCAGGTCGCCGGAGTCGGACCGCACCGAACACCGGCGGTCGGCGTCACCGGCCCACCCGGAACGCGGCTCGCCGCCGTGCCGCGACAACTGCCGGCGGAGGTCGCGGACTTCGCCGGACGAGCCGGCGAGCTTCGCCAGCTCGACGCCGCCGGTCCGCTCATCCTGCTCTGCGGCACCCCAGGCGTCGGCAAGACCGCGCTGGCCGTGCGCTGGGCGCATCGGGTTCGGACCCGGTTCCCCGACGGGCAACTCTTCGTCGACCTGCGCGGGTTCGACGCCGACCGGTCGGTGTCACCGGGTGACGCGCTCGCTTTGCTGCTCAGCATGCTGGGAGTTCCCGACGGCGAGATCCCGACCGACCCGCAGCACCGGATGGCCCGGTTCCGTTCGGCGGTGGCCGACCGGCGCCTGCTGATCCTGCTCGACAACGCCGGCTCGGTCGAGCAGGTCCGCCCCCTGCTGCCGGGCACCGCCAGCTGCACGGTCGTGATCACCAGTCGCGCCCACCTCGGCGGACTCGCCGCACTGCACGGCGCCCGCCGCGTCGAGGTCAACCCCCTGCCGGTGACCGACGCAGTCGGGCTACTACGCCGGCTCATCGGCGGCCGGGTCGGCGCCGAGCCGGCTTCGGCGGCAATGCTCGTCGAGCAGTGCGCCCGGCTGCCGCTGGCCTTGCGCGTCGCCGCCGAACTTGTCGTCGCCCGGCCCGGACGGCGGCTCGCGGACCTCGTCGTGGAGCTTGCCGACCGGCAGCGACGGCTGGATCTCCTCGATCTCGGCGACGATCCCCGAGCCGCTGTCCGCGAGGTCATCTCGTGGTCGTACCATCGGCTCCCGGCCGCGGCGGCGACCGCGTTCCGGCGGCTGGGCCTGCTGCCCGCCGCCGTGTTCGACGGCCATCTGCTGGCTGTGCTGACCGGAACGGAACCGGCGACCGGTCACCGGCTGGCTGCCGTGCTGTCCCAGGCTCATCTGGTGCAGGCCACCGACGACGGCCGGCTGACCCAGCACGACCTGCTCCGCGCCTACGCGGGCGAGCTGGTCCAACGGGTCGATACGGACGACGACCGGCGCGCCACCATCGGACGCCTGCTCGACTGCTACCTCGCCCACGCCCGAGCCGCAACTCGGCTGCTGTACCCGTCGCACCTCAGGCAGCCGCCCCATCCCTGCCCCGCCGGCCGCCCGGACGGCACCGCGACGTGCACCATGGCGGAAGTCGCGACAGACATCCACGCGGCCCGGACCTGGCTGGACTCGGTGCGACCGGCGCTGGACGGACTGGGCTCGACGGCGGTGCATCACGGTTTCACCGCTCAGGCCGTAGGGCTCGCCCTCACCTTGCAGGACTACCTCACCGGTGGGCCCCACGACGGCGCGCTCGCCGTGCAGCGGCACGGCCTGTCCGCGGCCCGCGCCGCCGGCGACCACGTCGCGGAGGCGATGTTGCTGTCCAACATCGGCGACATCCACCGGCTGCTCGGGCAGTACGGACCCGCTGCCGAACAGCACCGGCGCGCCCTGGCGATGCATCGCACGGCCGGTGACGACCGTGGCGCTGCCCGGACCCTGACCCGTCTCGGTATCGTCCTGGAGCGCATCGGCGACCATGGCGCCGCGACGCGGCGTCACCGCCAGGCGGTCGCGGTGTACCGGCGCCTGGGCGACCGTACCGGGGAGGCGTCCGCGTTGGTCAATCTCGCCAACGCGTTGAGCGCGGGGGACCGACTCGATCTGGCGGCCGACGCACTGGGCCGGGCCCGGGACACCTTCCGCGACCTCGGTGAGCGAATCGGCGAAGCGAGCGCACTGACCAACCTCGGCGAAGTGCTCACCAGGCTCGGGCGACACCAACTGGCGTCCACGGTGCTCGACGAGGCCCTGGCCCTGTTCCAGCGCGCCGGGCACCGCGACGGCGAAGCGACGGCGCTGTCCAATCTCGCGACGGTCAACACACACCTCGGCGCGTTCGACACCGCAGTCCGCCAGTCCCACGCGGCGCTGGCCATCTTCCGAGCCAGCGGCCATCAGTACGGGCAGGCCAGCGCACTGAACGTGCTCGGCACCGCGTTGCTGTCCATGGGTAGTCCGGCGCAGGCGCGCCACCACTACGCCGAAGCACTGACGATCGCCCAGACGACCGGCGACACCGACGAGATAGCCCGCGCCAGGGCGGGCATCGCGATGGCACAGACCGGCGAAAGCTGACGACGATCGGGTCCTGCGCTCTCCGGCTCGGTGAGTCGGGCGTTACCAGTGGGCCCGGCGGGTGACCCGCCGGGCCCCGGAGTGGTGGGTTACGGAGTCCAGACCACGTGGGGATTCACGCGCCCGGTCCAGTTGAAGATGGCCATGTTGTCCCAGCCGTTGCCGGTGCCGTTGATGTCTGCCGGGTCCCAGCCGTTGCCTCGAACCGCGTACCAGGTGGGTTCCCAGTAGAAGACGCCGACGCCGCCGGCGTTGCGTACGGTGTTCTGCACCCAGGTGAACTGTTGTGCCTGTCCGGCCCAGGTGGCGGGGATGTTGTCACACAGCACGGTGCCGGGAATCGAGTTGCGTTCGTGGTCGGCGTCGGCGGTGGTGAACTGGTAGGCGGTCTCGGCGAGCACGACCGGTTTGCCGTAGCGGGACTTCACGTCGGCGATGACGTTGTACAGGTTCGCCAGCGAGCCGTGCCACATGCAGTAGTAGGACAGTGCGGTGACGTCCCAGGTCACGCCCTGTGCTCTGATGCCGTCGTAGAACCAGCGGGCGTTGGCGTTGCTGTCGGCGTTCGCGGTGTGGATCCACACCTGGGTGCCGCTGTTGCAGGCCTTGGTGGCGTGGTAGCCCTGCTTGAGCAGGCTGGCCAGCGGGGCGAAGTTGTTGTTGACGACCCGTCCGGTCGGCCACAGCATGCCCACGTTGATCTCGTTGCCGATCTGCACCGCGTCCGGGGTGGTGCCCTGCGCTTTCAGGGCGGTGCACACGTCGTGGGTGTAGGCGTAGACGTCGTTTTGCAGTTGGCTCAGCGAGTGGTTGGCCCAGGCCGCGGGCGGGAACTGCTTGCCCGGGTCGGCCCAGGTGTCCGAGTAGTGGAAGTCGATCAGGAGCTTGAAGCCCTTCGCTTTGATCGTCCTGGCCTGCTGGAGCACCTTGGCCTTGTTGTTGTAGCCGCTGACCGGGTTGTTCCAGATGCGCAGCCGCAGGTAGTTGACCCCCTTTGCGGCGAGGATGTCGTAGGGGTCGGCCTGCGCACCGGAGGCGTCGTAGTAGCGGGCGCCGAGGTCCAGGCTGCGTTGCAGCGACGAGACGTCAGCGCCGCGCATGGTGAGGGTGTTGGCCGCCTGCACGGGGGCGGTCAGGGCCAACGGGGCCGTAACGACGACCACCGCCAGAACGGCCCGCAGGGACGGTTTCATGGCACTCCTTCACAAGGAGGATGCGATACCCGCCCGGAAGCGGGCACGTCCGACAAGGGCTGCCGGACGGTTCTGGGACCAGGTGAGGTGGTGACAGGTGCGCCGACCGACCGTGTTCCGGGCCGGCGCGGGTGACTCAGGCCGGCGCGGGCGAGGAAGCACGGACGACCAAGCTCGTCGGCACGGTGACGCAGAGCGGGCTGCGTCCCGCGATCACGTCGGTGAGCAGCCGGACCATCTCCCCGCTGATCCGCCCGAGCGGCTGACGGACCGTGGTCAGCGGCGGGTCCAATGTGGCGGCCAACCCCGAATCGTCGAAACCGACCACCCGTACATCGCCGGGCACACCGCGGCCCGCCTCGCGTAGCACCGGCAGCGTGGCGGCGGCCATCACGTCGGAGGCGGCGAAGACCGCGTCCAGGTCGGGGGCCTGCCGTAGCAGCGTCCGCATGGCCGCCGCGCCGCTTTCCCGACTCCAGTCGCCGTGCTGGATCCGGGCTGGCTCGACCGCGATGCCGTGCGCAGTCAGCGCCTCCGTGTAGCCCTGCAACCGGTCCACCCCGCCCGAGGTGTCCTGCGGACCGGTGATCGTGGCGATCCGGCGGCAACCGGCCGCGACGAGGTGCTCCACCGCCGACCGGGCACCGGAGCGGTCGTCGGCCGCCACCGAGCTGATCACCTGCTCGTAGCCGAGCACCCGGCCACACGCCACGATCGGCACGTCGGTCTGTACCAGATTGCTCAGCAGCGGGTCGCCGGAGTGCGGCGAGACCAGCAGTACCCCGTCGACATGGCCGCCGGAGAGATACGCCACCGTCCGGGTGCGCTCCTCCGGAGTCGAGGCGATCATCAGCAGCAGCGTCACCTCCCGGTCGGAGAGCGCCTGGGCCACCCCGCGCAGCAGCACCGAGAAGTTGGGGTCCTCGAAGAGCAGGTGCTGCGGCTCGGTGAGCAGGAAGGCGATCGAGCCGGAGCGGCCGGTGGCCAGCGAACGGGCGTGCGGGTTCGCCGTGTAGCCGGTGCGGGCGATGGCCTCCCGGACGGCCCGCACCGCCTCCGGGCTGACCCACTCCCGGCCGTTGAGGACGCGGGAGACGGTCGCGTAAGAGACCCCGGCCTCGCGCGCCACGTCGCGGATGGTGGGCCGCTTGCGCCCTGTCGGGGGCGAGGTCGGCACGGTGTGGATCGTAGTCTCTGGCATCTTGTCGTCACCCCTTGACCGCACCGGCGCCCAGGTCGACCCGCCAGTAGCGTTGCAGGCCGAGGAAGAGGGCGACGAGCGGGACGATCGACAGCAGCGCCCCGGTGACCACCGAGGTGTACATGGCGGGTTGGGACGCGCCCTGGTTGAGTAGCCCGTTCAGGCCGACGGTGATCGGATAGAGCTGGTCGTCACCGAGCATGATGAAGGGCAGCATGAAGTTGTTCCAGATCGCGACGAACTGGAACAGGAAGACGGTCACCAGACCGGCGCGCATCATCGGCAGGGCCACCCGGCCGAAGGTGCCCCAGTCGCCGGCGCCGTCGATGCGGGCGGCCTCGATCACCTCGGTCGGTACGGCCGCCGCCGCGAAGACCCGGCACAGGTAGATCCCATACGGGCTGATGATGCTCGGCAACAGCACCGACCAGTAGGTGTTGGTCAGCCCGACCTTGGCCAGCAGCAGGTACTGCGGGATGGCCAGGATGACCCCGGGGACGAGTACGCCGGCCAGGATCATGTTGAACACGAAGGACTTGCCGGGGAAGGCGTACTTCGCGAGGGCGAAGCCGGCCATCGCGGAGACCAGCGTGGACGCCGCGCCGCCGACCCCGGCGTACAGGGCGGTGTTGGCCATCCAGCGCCAGTAGAGGCCGCCACGGTACTCGCTGAGCGAAACGATGTTGTCGAGCAGGTGGGTGCTGGGCGCGAGGGTGAAGGTGGCGAAGAGTTCCTCGGCGCTCTTGGTCGAGGCGATCAGCACCCAGGCGACGGGGAAGAGGCAGTACAGCGCGCCGAGCAGCAGCACGGCGGTGGCGGCCGGGCTGAGCCGGCGGGGTGTGCCGCGGGCTTCGCTCATGGCCGGTCCTCCTGTTGGAAGGCCCGCGAGCCGACGAGTCGGAGGAAGCCGAAGGAGACCAGGAAGGTCGCCAGTGCGATGACCACCGAGGTGGCCGCCGCCGAGTAGACGTCATTGCGGGTGAAGGCGTCGCGGTACACCTTCATCAGCGGCGTCCAGGTGGTGGAGATGGTGTTGCTCAGCGGGCGCAGCGTCATCGGCTCGGCGAAGACCTGCAGGGTGGCGATGAGCGAGAAGACGGACGTCATGATCAGCGACGGCGTCACCATCGGGATCTTGATCCGCCAGGCGATCTGCACGTCCGAGGCGCCGTCGAGACGGGCCGCCTCGTAGAGGTCGCGGGGGACGGCCCGCAGCGCCGTGTAGATCACGATCATGTTGAAGCCGGTGCCACCCCAGATCGCGATGTTGGCCACCGCCCAGAGCACCCCGGAGCCGGCGAGCACGTCGGGCGGGACGATGCCGAGGCCCTGGAGGAGGTCGGCGAACGGACTGACCCGGGGCAGGTAGAGAAAGCCCCAGAGCAGCGAGGCGACCACCGCCGGCACCGCGTACGGCAGGAAGATCGCGGTGCGGGCGAAGGTGCCCACCCGGGTCCGGCCGGCATCCAGCAGCAGGGCCATGAGCAGGGCCAGACCGAGCATGGTCGGGACCACGATCAGCCCGTACGCCCCGACCCGGTAGACGCTGGGCAGGAATTCGGGGTCGGTGAGCGACCGGACGTAGTTCTGCAGGCCAGCCCAGACCTCGGTACGCGAGCCGGCCCCCAGGCCCAGTCCACTGACCTGGGTACGACGCAGGCTCAGGTACGCGGTGTAGACGATCGGTGCCGCGAGGAACGCGGCGAACAGGAGCAGGGCCGGCGCGAGGAACGAGTACGGTACGCCGGCACGCCGGCCGCCCCGGGCGGCCGTGCGAGGAGCACGGGTGGTGGTGGGGTACGCCGTCACGGCCGTCACCTTCCCTCGGTGCTGCGGTCGGCGCCAGCCGCGATGTGGACGGTTTCCGCGTCGCGGCCGGGCAGCGGGGTCAGTCGGCGAGCGTGAAGCCGGCGTTGCGCATGTCGTCGGTGGTGGTCCGCTGCATCGTGCGCAACGCCTCGGTGAAGGCCGCGGCCTGCTTGGACTGGGCGGCCTTGCCGAAGGCGTCGTTGTAGGCGCTGTAGGTGACGTTGACGTTCGGGCCGTAGGTGAACGGGTTGGTGAGCCGGCCGGCCTCGGCGGCGACGGTGTAGAAGTCGGCCTGGTCGGCGAAGAAGGCGGGCGGTACGGTCAGCGCGGTCGCGGTGGCGTCGACCGAGGCGGGGTAGACGTTGGCCGTCGTGGCCAGCGCCTTGATCGCGGCGGGGTCGGTGTTCAGCCAGGCGACGAACTGGGCGGCCTGCTTCTTGTGCTTGCTCTGGCTGGTGACGCTGGTGGCCGAGCCGCCCCAGTTGCCGTTGGCCGGCGCGGCAGCGTCCCACTGCGGCAGGAGGGCGGCCTTCCACTTGCCCTTGGTCGAGGCCGCGTTGCCTTCGAGTACGCCGGGGCTCCAGACCGCGCCGATCCAGCCGACCTGGGTGCCGTCGTTGAGCGCGGCGTTCCACTCCGGGGTGTACATCGGCTTGTTGTCGATGATCCCCTCCTGCACCAGCGCGCCCCAGTACCGGGCGACCTGCTGGGTGGCGGCGTCGTCGACGGCGACGGTCCAGGCGTTGTCCCGTACGCCCCACCAGGAGGCGCCCGCCTGCTGGGCGAGCCCGGCGAACCAGCCCGGGTCGTTGGCCGAAAAGGTGCCGAGGTACTGCTTGTCGTCGGCCGCGTGGATGGCACGCGCGGCGGAGGCGTAGTCGTCCCAGGTGGTCGGGGCCTTGAGGCCGAGGGAGTCGAAGATGTCGGCGCGGTAGTAGAACATCATCGGGCCGGAGTCCTGCGGGACGCCGTAGACGGCCTCGGTGCCGAGAGTAACCGCGTTCCAGGCCGAGTCGGGGAACTTCGCCTTGAGGCCGCCGACCTCGGCGGCGATGTCGGCGACCGCGTCCGCGGCGACCAGGGTCGGGATCTTCTGGTATTCGGCCTGCATGATGTCGGGGGCGCCACTGCCGGCCTGGATGGCGGTGAGCAGCTTGGTGACGGCCGGATCGCCGCCGTCCTGCTTGTTCACGGTGACCTGGATGTCGGGGTGGTTGGCGTTCCACGCCTCGACGACCTGGTCCATGTTCGGCGCCCAACTCCAGTAGGTGAGTTCGACCTTCCCACCGGGGCTGTCGCCGGAATCGTCGGACCCGCTGCACGCGGCGGTCAAAAGTAGCGCCGCGGCCAGCACTCCGGCGAGCGGCAGAACTGCCTTCCTCATCGGTCCTCCTCGATCAGCGGGCTGCGGGTGGTGCCAGACCCGTTCGCCGCCGGAAATTGATGTGCGTCACCACATTGCGCCTGTGACCGGTTACAGTGATGCGCCTCAGTGCGCTTTGTCAAGGCTTCGCGTCGAGCAGGTGAAGTTGATGTATCGTGCTGGCCTGCGGCCTGTGACCGGTTACAGTCCATGGCGCCGCAGCGCGGCCCACATCACCGATCGCGGCTCGGGGCGAACGTTCGTCGCAGAGGAGTCACAGTGCCCTTCGAGCCGCTCGCCGTCCGGCACCAGCCCTGGTCCGAGCCGCTGCGGCGACCCCGGATGAGCAACGCCGAGGACGCCCGGCCGGGCATCTCACTCACCAACCGCTACCTGCTGCGCCACGGCGTACCGGTCGTCCCGGTCTCCGGCGAGATCCACTACAGCCGACTGCCCCGCAACCGCTGGCGGCGGCGACTACGCCAACTGCGTGCCGGTGGCGTCACCGTGGCCAGCAGCTACGTCTTCTGGCTGCACCACGTCGAGCACCGCGGCAGCCCGCGCTTCGACGGCAGTCTCGACGTCGCCGCCTTCGTCGACCTGGCGACCGCCGAAGGTCTCGACGTCATCCTGCGGATCGGTCCGTGGTGCCACGGTGAGACCCGCAACGGTGGCTTCCCGGACTGGGTGCAACAGGCCAACGTCCGGCACCGCACCGACGACCCGGCCTACCTCGACCTGGTCCGCGAGTGGTTCGGCCAGCTCGGCGCCGCCCTCGGCGGACGCTGTGGCCCCGCCGGACCGGTGCTCGGCATCCAGTTGGAGAACGAGCTCTACGCCCAGCCCGAGCACCTGGTCACCCTCAAGCGACTGGCCCGCGAGGCCGGCATGTCGGCACCCCTGTGGACCGCCACCGCCTGGGGCAGCGCCACCCTGCCGCAGTACGAGGTACTGCCGCTCTACGGCGGCTACGGCGACGGCTTCTGGGTCGACGCCGACGCACCCTGGGACCCCACCTTCCGCGACCACTACTTCTTCTCGCACGTCTGGGACGATCCCGGCATCGGATCCGACGTGCGCCGGCTGCGCCTGCACGTCGACAGCGTCAGCGCCACGCACCCTCGTACCCCCTCGGCGCACTTCCCGGCGGCCACCTGCGAACTCGGCGGCGGCATGGCCACCGCCTACCACCGCCGCCCGCGTCCCAGCGCACTGGACATCGCCACCATCGCGCACTGCAAGATCGGCAACGGCTCCGCCTGGCAGGGCTACTACATGTACGCGGGCGGCACCAACCCGCACGGTGTCCACGGCACGCAGGAGTCGCACGCCACCGGCTACCCCAACGACCTGCCCCCGCTCGGCTACGACTTCCACGCTCCGATCGGGGAGGCCGGCGTGCTCGCCGACAGTCACGCCGAACTGCGCCGGCAGCATGCCTTCCTCGCCGCCTTCGGCGCCACGCTCGCCGAGATGCCCTCCAGCCTGCCCGAGATCCGCCCCTGCGGCGTCGACGACGAGCACACCCTGCGGTGGGCGCTGCGCAGCGACGGCACCAGCGGTTTCCTCTTCGTCGCCTGGCACCAGCCACACGTACCGCTCGCGCCCTACCGTGATGCCCGGTTCCGGGTCGTACTCGACCACGAGGAGATCGTGCTGCCCGCCCGGCCGATCGACATTCCTCCCGGCACCCTGGCCCGCTGGCCGCTGGCCCTCAAAGCGGGCGGGGTGCGCCTGGACTGGGCAACCGCGTCGGCGCTCACCCTGCTCCCGGGTGAGGTGCCCACCCTGGTGCTGGTCGCCGAGGCCGGTGTCGAGGCCACCTACTCGGTCGACGGTGTCGTCACCACGGCCACGCCAGAGCTGTCGCCGGTCCGGCTCCGTACCGCCGGCGGCGCGCTGGACCTGCTGGTCCTGCCGGCCGCTGTCGACAACCAGATCTGGGTCTGCGAGGACGGCCCGACCCGTCGGCTGCTGCTCTCCGCGCACGAACTGTGCTGGGGCCCGGACGGCCGGATCGAGGCGTACGGGCCGCAGGCGCGGGTCTACGAGCCCGCCCGGCGGGCGTTCGTCGACCTCCCGCTGGAGGGCGGACCGCCCAGCACCACCGTGCCCGTCGACCCGCACCCGGCCCGGACCGCCGGCCCGGCGCAGCCGGTGACGCCCGAACTCGTCCGGCCGGCCGTGACCCCGGTGCCGGTCAGCTACGGCACGTTCCACCGGCGACAGTCCGCGCCCACCCGGCAGACCTTCGAAGAACTGGCTGCCGTCTACCGGATCCCGCTGCCCCCGTGGGCCGCCGATCCGCGACTCGACGCCCACCTGCGGATCCGCTGGGCCGGCGACATCGGACAACTCCGCGTCGACAACCGACCGGTCACCGACCGTTTCTGGGACGGCGCCGACTGGATCGTCAACCTGCTCGACATCGGGCTGCGTGCCGAGGCCGAGCTGACCCTCTACCTGCTGCCGCTGGCGACCGGCTCGCCCGTGTCACTGCCCCCCGACGCCCGCGACCGGCTGGCGGCGGTCGACGG
This sequence comes from Micromonospora sp. NPDC051196, assembly GCF_040682415.1. NCBI lineage: Bacteria > Bacillati > Actinomycetota > Actinomycetes > Micromonosporales > Micromonosporaceae > Micromonospora > Micromonospora sp. NPDC051196. The sequence goes on along the minus strand of NZ_JBFBAY010000006.1, from coordinate 143,480 downwards.
GCAACTGTCGGCCGTCGACGCCCTGCTGGTGCAGGGCCGTGGCACCTGGCGCGAGCCCACACCACTACCCATCGAGGCAAACCTCATCGGGCGATCGGTGGTCAGCTGACCACGCTTCTTCACCTCCGACGACGCGGCGGGCGCCCGGGTCCGGCCTCGCTGGCTGCGCGCATCTGAGCCGGACTGCGTCGGCGTGCGCCGTCTACATCGGAAAAGCCCGTCCCGATCTGGTTTGTGGTGCCGGTCGCTCGACGCTTTCGCTGCCTGCACCCATAAGTAATGATGGAGTTATCGACCGTCATCAACGAGAGGGCTGCCGTACATGGAGGAACGCCTCGCCGGTATCGAGTCTGAGCTACTCGACCTGTCAGCGGTGACTGTAGCGACCCTGCAAACCGTTGACCTCACCGGCATGACTGCGGCGATCTCGCGGGTGCGAGAGAGAGTTGCCGATTCGGGGGGCAGCATCAGCGGCTACAACGGCTCTGTCCCCAGTCGGATGCGGCCCGCCGGATCGGACGGGAAGGAACATGTCGAATGATCCCGTGCCGTTAGGTCCGACCTATCTCGAACACGCGCACTTCAATACCCTGGCCGCCGGCGCCGGAGACGAAGCGAGCATCGCGGCACTGTGGCGGGCCGAGCGCAGTTGGCGGCTGATCGTACTGCGGGCCCTGCTGGACGCCTGTGCCACCCGGGCCGACGTCTGCGGTCCGCTCGCGCCAGTCACCGACGCCTGGCATCTGCTGGTACAGGCTCACGGTGCGGCACCGGAGAGCACCGAGGACGTCTTGGCCCAGCCGCAGGTCGGCATCTGGGCCGCGCACACCCTGCGTCGGCTGGGCGACGACATCGACACTGCGGTGCCGTTGTGGCTGGACGTCGGTTACCTGCATGCCCTGGCGGCGGCGAGCGCCGTCCGGGCCGGTCTCTCCTTCGAACTCGACATCCCGGCCCGTCAGGGTGCCGCGGTACTGCCCACCGTGGGCTCCGCGTCGGTTCCGCCGGACGTCCTGGTCGTCGGGGTACGGGCCCGCGACGGACAGGTCGGCATCGACACCGGGGTGCGCACGGTGCGCTGCCTATCCGGCGACCCGGACTGGCATGAACCCATCGTCATCGAGGTCCGCGCGGGCGGCGTCGGCCTCCGGGTCGAGCTGCTCGATCGCGATGTGTACCGCGACCTGCGAGGGCCCTCGTCGCCGAAGCCGCTGCCGGCAGCCGAGGTCGCCCGTTGGCGTGCGAATCTCGCCGCCGCCTGGAAGCTGCTCGCCGGTGAGCAGCCCGACCGCGCCACGGCAATCAGCGGAATCGTACGGACCCTGGCACCTGTGCCACGCCGTGAGCGATTCCGCCCACTGTCCGCATCCGGCGCCGAGGCGTTCGGGGGCATCCTGCTCTCCGAACCGGACGATGCGGTGGAACTGGCCGTGACCCTGGTGCACGAGTCGCAACACCACAAGCTCGGTGCCGTGTCACACCTGCTCACCCTCTGCGAGGCCGCCGACCTCCGCTACTACGCCCCCTGGCGGGACGACCCCAGACCGCTCCCCGGCATTCTCCAAGGTGCATACGCATTCGCCGGCATCACCCAGTTCTGGGGGGTCCACCGAATCCAGGCACCGCCGGGGTACCGAGCAGTCGCAGACTTCGAGTTCGCGCTGTGGCGGCGGCAGACCCTCGACGTCCTGCGGATGATCGCGGCGTCGGGCCGGCTGACCGCGCACGGGCAGCGGTTCATCGACACTTTGCACACGGAACTGAAAACCTGCCAGGACGACCCGGTGCCCGCTGCGGCACTCGCCGCGGCCGACGCCGCAGCCCTCGACCACCGCGCGATGTGGCGGGGCCACAACATCCGCCTGGACCCGGCCGATCGCGACGCGCTCGCCGTGGCCTGGCAGCGCCGTGCCCCGGCGACGGAGGCGGTCCTCGCCGTCGGCGCCGCGGAGGTGCTGGCGGAACCGCCGCCGGGCCTGCTCGACGCTCGGGCCGTCCTGTACAGACACCTGCTGGTCGACTCGGACGTCTTCGGCCGGGTGCGCACCGCACCCGACGAGGTGGGGAACTGGGTCGAGGGCGCCACCGCAGCCGACCTCGCCCTGGTGACCGGGGACGTCGCGCAGGCGCGTGCCGGCTACCTCCGCGAACTGAGGCAGGACCCGTCGTGCGTGCACGGCTGGGTGGGACTCGGCCTCACCCAGATCGACCGTCCCACCGATCCGGCGACGCGGGCCCTGCTGGAATTCCCGGAACTCATCCAGGCTGTCGTACAGGGTCTGCGGTCGCGCGGGTCCGCATCGGTGGCACCGGATCCGCTGGAGCTGGCCGGCTGGGTCGGTCGCGGGTTCCCGGACCGGCCGTACGACACAGCCGATCCGGCGGGTTGGCCGGCAGCCTGACCCGCCGGGCCGACTGTGGTCGCACTTACAGGGGGAGCGGGTCGATGTCGCAGTTGGCCCGTACGCCCGCGCCGACCGCCGCGACCGCAGGGTGCCGGACGCCGAGGGTCTGTCGCAACTGATCGAGGCTGGTCTCGAACAACGTGCCCGCCTCGGCTTTGCGCCCGAGCTCCCGCAGATCCATGGCGAGGTTCAGCGCGCATACCAGCGTGGTGGGATGGGCCCTGCCGAGCACCTGACGGCACTGCGTGAGGGTGTCCGCGTCGAGGACCTGGGCCTCCGCGTAGTCACCGAGCTCGTAATGGTCGCTTGCCAGGTTGATCCGGGCGGCCAGCACCAGGGCGTGCGATCCGCCGAGCCGGCTGGCCAACAGTTCCGACGCCGCCTGGTCGAGGTCTCGGGCCCGTTCGCACTCGCCGAGCAGCCGAAGCGTCACCGCCAGGTCGACCTGCGCACCCGAGGTGTGCGGGTGGTTCTCGCCGTACAGCCGGCGCAGACCCTCCAGCGCCCACTCCGCCGCGTCCTTGGCCGCGCGCAGGTCGCCGGTCAGCCGCTGGTCGATCGAGAACGTCAGCGTAGCGAGCACCGTGTCCGGATGGTTGTCGCCGTAGCGGGTACGGAAGCGGCGCAGCACGTCGCTGGAGAGATCGAGGGCGTCGTGGTGGTGACCGGCCTTGCGCCGGAAACTCGCCAGCATGTGGCTCTGCCGCAGAAGATCCGGGTGGTCGTCGTACTTGAGCATCCGGCGGGCCGTGGCGACGACATTCTCCTGATTCGCATGCGCCGCGATGTAGTCACCGAGTTCCCGCCGGTCGAGGTTGATGCCGCCGAAGGTGCTCAGGCTGTCCGGGTGGTCGGTGCCGTAGATCTGCACCAGCCGCTGGTAGGTCTGCTCGTCGAGCTGGAGAGCCCGCCCGAACAGGCCGGAGAGCCGCATGCTCACCGCGAGATTGTGCGCGGCACGCAGCGTGAACGGCTCCTCCTCACCGAAGTTCTGTTTCGCCTGTTCGTAGACGACGAGCGAGCGGTCCAGCGCGCCGGTGAAGTCACCGGCGACCCGGTGGTCGGCGGCCACCGCGCCGATCGCGTCCAGGGTCTCCTCCCGCTCGTCACCGAGGGTCTGCCGGTAGAGCTCGAGCGTGCGGGCGTTCAGCGCGGCCGCAGCGGCGTAGTCACCGACGACGAAGTGCATGAAGCCGAGCCAGCTCGCCATCCGCAGGCTGTCCGCGTCGGTACCGTCGTCGTCGGCGATCCAGGCTGCCCACGCCCGCTGTGAAAGCTCCCGCGCTCCGAGGTGGTCGCCCCACCGCCAGAGGTACTTCGCCTCGTTCAGCACCATGTCCCGTACGAGATCGTTCGGGCACTTCTCTGCTTCGGAGGCGACGATGTGCGGATACAGCTCGGCGTACCGTGGCCAGTGGTCGGCGTTGTCGGGCTGGTCGGGGTCGTTGCCGGCCAGCAGCATGTGGGCGCCGTGCCGCAGGGCGTCGCGCTGCTCCGGATCCATCTGGTTGATCAGCACACGTTGGACGAGGCGGTGCATCTGGAAGGAGTTCGTCCGGTGGTCGATTCTCGCCAGCGACAGGCGTCCGATCGTACGGATCGCGCGGTTGAGGCGGACCGGGTTGCGGACGAGGGGATCCAGGTCCGGGTGGATGCGCAGCGCGCGCGGCTTCGACAGGAGCACCCTGCTGATCGGTTCGGGCGCGAAGAACGAACACATCTCCAACAGCCGTAGCGCCGAGAGGTCCCGGTCACGTAGCCAGTTCAGCGACACGTTCCAGGCTGCGGCGACGAGCTCCGGATAGTCCTGCTGCGGCGTCTCGTCGTCGAGGACCGGCCGGCTGGCGTCGAGCAGCGCCAGATATTCGTCGGCCGGCATCCTCGTCTCGGCGCGCCAGGCCGCCGCCTGCTCGATGGCCAGTGGAAGGTCGCTCAGAGCGGCGGCGAGCCGGTCGGCGTCATCGACTGCCAGGTCCGGCCCACGGCGGCGAAGCAGGTCGATGCTCTCCTGCCGCTCGAACACGTCAACCGGAAGACTGTTCGCAATGGTTCGCCACCCGGCGTTGCGGGAGGTGACGACGATGCTGCCTGGTCCACCCTTGGGGAAGAACTGCTCGACGTCGTCCGGGTCCTCGGCATTGTCGAAGATCAGCAACCAGTTCGAGTACGGACGGCCGATCCGTAGTGCCTCCAGCACCGCCGGCACCGCCGTGTTGGCGGTCGACGGAACCGGTAGACCCAGGCGTACCGCCAACTCCACCAGCGCGGACTGGATCTGGGCCGGTCGCTCAGCCGGAATCCACCAGACGAGGTCGAAGTCCTGCTGATGGAGGTAGACGTACTCGATGACGAGCTGCGACTTGCCCACCCCGCCGGCGCCGTGCAACGCCTCCGGCAGCACGGCGGTGGTGCCGGCGCTCAGCCGCTGATGCAGGGAGTCGAGGAGCTCATGCCGGCCGGTGAAGTTCGCGTTGCGCAGCGGCAGGTTGCCGACGATGGCCGGTAACTGCCCGTCGAGCCGCTGCACGGCTTGCAGGTCGTGGATCGGTGGCCTGCTCGGAATGATGCCCGACTCGGCGCCAAGCGTGACGTGCGATGCGGTGCCGAACGAGACCCCCGGGCCCGGCGAGTTCACTCTGTCAGACATTCCGGACTCCATGGTGCTCTCAGCGGTAACGGAAGGTGGCTGAAGTACTCGACGTACCTGCCGTGGGACGGGAGAGCCGAGTGTCTCGCCCAGCCGCGCGGCTGCGACGAGGTTCGGCCCGCCCAGTGAGAGGTGAACAGCCAACTCGACCCGCAGGTACGGCTCGGCGGCCGGTGTGACGCGCTCGTACGACGCGTTGCGTGGATCCTTGACGCGAAAGGTCAGGTTGCGCACCGCCTCCACGTCATGCGCGAGTTCGTACTCCACGACGTGCTGGACCTCGACGGTGCGGTCGCGGTACCCGAGCGTGAGGAGCCGCTCGCGTACGCCGTGCACGAACTCGTACCTGATGCGGGTGTCGCCGGTCGCCGCCGCCCCGTGCGGAACCGGCCGCACCAGATCGCTCGTGAGCACCTCGGTCAGATGCTCCGGCCCCGACCGGACCACTGTCCTCGCGACGGCGCGTACCACCTGGACGTTGAGTGGTGCGGCCGCCAGCCGTGTCGCCAGCGTGAACGCCGTCGGCGACGCGGTCGCCCGGAATCGGGCGACGAGATCGAAGGCGGTGAGCGAGCGGCCCGGCCGGCGACCGGCCAGCCCGTCCGACGGCAGCAGCAACGCGGGCATCCGTAGTTCGTCCGTAGCCGGCCCGGCCAACAGCCGGCTCCATCGCTGCAACCAGTCCGTGCCGCGTTCGATGACCGGCACGGCCGTCAGCCGGGCGTCGTCGTTCCGTTGCTCGCTGGGACGAAGGTCCAGGCCGCTGACCCGCCACGACGGCCGGGATGTCGACGGATCCGCGCCGTCCAGGCTCCACGCCACCTCGGTCGTCTCCAACCCTCGCTCGCGCCAACGCTGTTGGGGTAGGAGGTTGACCACAGCAACGGTCATCTCGGCTGCCCACGAGACGAGCACGGGGTGGACGAGCCCGCCCCGCCAGGCGGCGGACCCGCCATGGGTCAGCAGGAAGACGATCCGCCGTCCGGTGGGATCGACCAACTCCGCGGGCGAGGCGTTGGCGGCGTCGGGCTCGCCGGTCACCCGCAGCGCGCCGTCCTCGACAACCATGTGCCTGACCTCAACCGTGGCCAAGGCACGTTGAGCGCGTAATACCGCCACGAACGTCGAGATCTCATCGGCCCAGAACTCCATCACCGGGTCGTCGTCGACGATCACGACGAGATCCCGGCCACCGTCGGCCGGTTCGATGTGCAGCCAGTCGACCGGTCGACTAACGGGAGCAGAGGTCGTCGACATCGATCGGCTCATCACAGAACCGCCGTCGACGATGCAGGCCACGGCGACCGCACGCGACGGCACCGGCCGGCGACGCTGCCGTCCGGCCGGCGTGGATGCCGGTCGGCGACGAACCACGTCACGTGGCCGTTGCCGCTCATGCCAAGACCTTTCGCCTACCGTCGGTGGAGAGGGTTTCTCCTGGCTGCCGATCCGGATCGTCGAACAAGATCACAAAGCCGTGCCCGATGTGCTGGTCGAGCCCTTGAGGATCCTCACTCCACGCCAACTGCCGCAGGTGCGTGGCACGGTGCGGAAGCTCGATCACCCCTGGGCCCGATGCCCGATCGCCGACCATCGACGCAACAGTCTGGCACAGATCCTTTGTGGACGACCGGGTGCGGTGCCAGATGATTGCCGGCATTCCGGAGCGCAGCCCGACGAGCAGTTGCCGCTCGCCCACGCTGTCCGCAGTCGGCGACTCACTGAGCACCAGCACGACGACCCCGCTCTCGCGTTTGAGGGTCGCCTCGAGCTGGACGTCGGCATGGTGCCGCGACGCGCAGTGGATCAGCTGCCGCTCGCTGTCGTGAACGGTGAGGCCCTGCCAGCGGCTGCGCCAGACCCGGTGCCACTGGCTGGCGCGGATGCGTTCCAGGCTTCTGATCACCACGGGATACTCCGTGGTGAGAGGGCTCGGCATCCGCGACTGGAGTTCCTTGCGCCAGGTGTCGACCGGTTCGTTGATCAGCTGCCAAGGCAGGACGAACTCGATGGTCACCGATCCGCTCTGATCTGCCCAACGACGTTCGGTCTCGTTGATGACCTGGTCGACGGCCGCTTCGAGATCCCGGTACGGGATGTGTCGGTCCTCGCCGCGGATCGGCTGCCACACCGCAGACGCCCACTGGTACCAGTGCGACATGATGTAGGTGTCGTCGTCACCGCCGTACTTCTCGAACTGGATCACCAGGTAGGCGGTGCCGACGGGCGTCGGAGCACTCGGCTGGGACGCCTCGATCCGATCCGCAACTCCCCACTCCTTGGCCAGCCGCGCGACGAACTCGCGCATCCGGTCCGACGATGCCTCCGGTACGGCTGTTGTCAACCTGTCCAGCAGCGGCAGCCATGGCGGCACCTCGGCGTGCGAGTTCGCCGACGCGAGATGCGTGAAAAGATCCCACGCGGTCCTGCACCAGGCGGGGGCTGGGGTCGCACGCCTCTCGGTGACGAACCGCCGCAGCTCCTCGGTCGCGACCACCGTGGACAGCACGTTCCGCAGCCAGGGAATGTCGTAGTCGTCGAACAACTCGACCACCTGCCATTCGTCGGCCAGCCGCACCAACGCAATGGTCTGCTCGCTGCCCGGCTCAAGCAGCTCCAGGCAATCGACGAGGCAGCGCAGCCCGCCCGGCCGATCCACACACACCGTCACCAACTCGACTATCTGGGGCCGCAACACGCTCAGCTCCCGGTAGCCCAGAGCGCCGCCCAAGGCGTGGCCCAGCTCTTGAAGCAGTAACTGGCGGCTGTTCGGGTCGCGGATGACCGACGACGCCTCCATCACGGTCGCGATCCGACCGACCAGCCGGCGGCGTTCCTCCACCACGGCTGGCGAATAGCGCCGCGGCGCCTCGTGCACGGGCCTCATGTGATCGCTCGCGGGCGCAAGCTCGGCGGGGCGCTGCGGCCCGCCGCCATCAGGGGAGCTCCGACCTGAACGGGTCGAGCTTCTCCAGCGTCTCGACGGCAGGGGCCGCCTCTCCGTTCACCTCCACGCGTCGTCGCTGGGCACTGTCGTCCCCGGCGAGCGGAGAAAAGGTCACGTCGACGCCGGCTCGCGGGCCGGGACCTCGGCGCTGGCCAGCGGCGACAATCGAGACCTTTGGTGACATGCGCCTATCGTATTAGCCGAGACTGTGGCCGTGGCATCGCGCTAAGTGTCGCCAACTTGACACATTTCGATGCTGTGCGACCTTGACTGGCCCCTTGTCGGCCTCCCGAATGCTGTTCGGAGTTGTTCAGCCCAACATGGTCCCACCAGCGGTCTGGTGCCGTGTCGAGCCGGGCCGGCAGTGCGCCCTCACGATAGGCCTTGGCGTAGCTCGCGGCGGGCGCTATGCCGCGCCGCGATGAATTCTTCTCTCAGATTGGGGACCGGTTCGCACAAGGTGAGTGCTGATGCGCTCTCCGATCGCGAATGCGGATTCCCGCCTCTTCCTCTGGCGACGCGTGCGTGAGTACGCCGTACCGCCTTTCATGATCGAAACCGCGACTGCTCGTCGTCGCGTCGGCGACTGGGCCGGCGCCTGCGTGGCCGCTCGCGTCGACGCCGACCTGGACCTGCGCGCCGTTGCTCGCCGCCACGGTCGGGAACTGGCCGCCCGGCTGCGGGCCGATCTCCGGTACCTCGCGCCAGACCTGCTGCGCTGGCACATGCCGAGGGTCGCCCTGACGGACTGCTGCGTCCGGGCCTGACGGTCCCGCTGACACGGTACGGCCCGGCGGAACACGACGCCGCTGAGCCGGTGCACCTTTTCGGTGACGGGCTGCCCCGCCCGGAAGGCGCCGGAACATGCCAATCGGATGGCTCTGAGATTGCTGCGACCGAGGGCTGGCGCATTGCTGTCCGTCGTTGGATGATGGCCGCCAGCGTATCGCTGATCTCGGCGCCAGCGCCAAACGAAGGGCTATCCGTGAAGCACGATCATTCGCCTGTCTTGCCAGGTCACGGCGCCACGGACTATGCGCGCTACATGCGGACGGATGCTTTACTCGGCCTGCAACGGTCGCCGGACGAGGTCATACATCGTGACGAGCTGCTTTTCCAGGTGGTGCATCAGTCGACCGAGTTGTGGCTGAAGCTGGCGGCGGCGGAGTTGGTGGAGGCGACCGCTCAGGTGGATGCCGGTCGGCTGCCTGTCGGCGAGGCGCTGCTGATCCGGGCGACGCTCGCGGTCCGCCTGATCACCGATCAGCTGGAGATGTTGCGATACCTGTCCCCGGTGGACTTCCAGGCGATGCAGCCTGCCCTGGGCAACGGTTCTGGTGCAGAGTCACCAGGCTGGCGGGAGGTCCAGGGCGCCAGCCGGAAACTCGGCCGTGCGTTCGCCAAGCAGCTTGCCGCTCACGGTGTCGCGGCGGCGGACCTGTGCCCGGCGGATCCGTCAGACCCGCTGCACCGGCTCGCCGAGGCGATGGTGGAGTGGGATGAACGGGTGTCGGTGTGGCGGGTCCGCCACTACCAGGTGGCACTGCGAATCGGCGGTCATCGGCCGGCAGGTAGCCCCGGTAGTCCGGCGAACATGCTGGCAAAACTCGCCGGACACCGGTTCTTCCCCGAGTTGTGGCAGGCCCGGATGAGCCCCACCCCTGACGAATAGCCCTGCTCAGCTCGGGATCTGTGGTCGGCGACATATCCGGCGACCTTCAGCGTGATTCGTCTCGTCACTTTTGAGGGGTGGCATGTGCGTGCGTTGATTCACTGGTTGTCCGGACCGCCTGAGCCGCGTAGCTTTCCCTACTCACCAGTGCTGGACGAATTTCACCGGACCGGCAAACACTTTGTCGAAAAGAGTTTTCTCGCCCTGCTCGACAGCGCCCGGCGGGCAGTGGCCACCTCCGCCCCAGGCGGCGGCGACGCCGCGACTCGACAGTTGACCGACTTCCTGGACGTCGCGCTCGACAAGTGGGACGGCCGGTACGACTACCGCAGCTACCTTGCCCTGCGGCTGCTTCGACTGCCCTGTGGACCCGACGATCCGAGCCCGGCTGCGCAGTCCGCTGCCGGGCGGCGTGCCCGGGACCGGCTCCTCGTCCGCCTGGTCGCCGACACGCTGGCGTTCGAGCTGGCCGCCGCCGCGCACACGACCGGGCTGCTTCCGCAGCAGAGACCCGGTCCAGCGGTGGTCGCCAAGCGTTGCCGACTCGGTGTCCGGGCCGTTTCCCCTGCGCTGGCTCGTCTCGGTGTCGCCGAGCCGGTCGGGGCGGGCGTCCCGGCCACTGCCGCCGCCGGCCTCCACACGGTCGCCGGTGAGCTGGTGTCCCCGGGGGATCCGTCGCTGCGGCTGAGCATGTTGCCGGTCTACGTGACGCACGACGAGTACCTGTTCATCCGGGTGCTCCAGGCCTATGAGTGCATCTTCGCCGGCGTCGCCGAGGAACTTCGCGCGACAGTCACCGCATTGGCCGGGGATACGCCGGGCGCCGCCGCCGACCGGCTCGGATATGCGGGTGACCTGCTGCGTACCGCAGGTCCGCTCTTCTCTCTGCTGGCCACCATGCAGCCGGAGTCGTTCCGCACGTTCCGGCAGTACACCGAGGGGGCCAGCGCGATCCAGTCCCGCTCGTACAAGCTGGTCGAGTCGCTGTGTCGTACCCCGGCTGTGGATCGGCTGGACTCGGTGGCCTACCAGTCGACACCGGAGGTGCAGGCTCGGGTACGGGACGGCCAGCCGACGGTTGACGAGACGTACCGGTCAGCGGTTTCCGACGGTCGGCTCACCGGTGCCGACGCCGTCCGGGTGACGCGGCGGATGGTCGCGTTCGCCGGTGCCCTGACGCAGTGGCGTCGTACCCATCTGCGGGTGGCGGTGCGGATGCTCGGCGCCCGGTCCGGCACCGGCTACACCGAGGGCACGCCCTACCTCTCGGCGGTCAGCACCGCACCGGTCTTCGCCGCCGTGACCACCGAGGCACCTACGCCCGACCAGGATGAGAGGCGTTGCGCGTGAGCCAGCCCGAGCAGAGCCCCCGGTGCCTCGACGCCGACACGCACGCCGCCCTGCGGGCGGAGTTCCCGTTGCTGCAAACCTGCGTCTATCTGAACAGCAACTCCACCGGCGCGGTGCCGAGGGGTGTGGAGCGGGTGCTGCACGACTACTGGGAGACGCTACGCACCTGGCGTGACGACGTCTGGCAGGACTGGCACGTCGGCCTTGACCGGTACGCCGACTCCGTGGCCGCGCTCCTCGGCGCGCCGCCGGGCAGCGTGCTCACCGACGCGAACCTGAGCACCTTCCTGGCCCGGGTGGCGTCCTGCTTCGACTACCGCCCGCCTCGCAACCGGGTCGTCATCACGGATCTCGACTATCCGACGGTGCCGTTCATCTTCCGGGCGTACGGCCGATATGGCGCGCAGCTCGACGTCGTCGGCACCGGCGGCCCCCACCTCGACCAGGACGCTCTGGAGGCCCGGATCGACGAGCGGACGCTGCTGGTGTGCGTGCCACACGCAAGCTTCACCTCCGGCGCCACCGTCGACCTGACCCGCCTGGTGGCCCGAGCCCACCAGGTCGGCGCGCTGGTGGTGGTGGACGCCTTCCAGACCGTCGGGGTGGTGCCGTTGGATGTCACCGCGCTCGGTGTCGACATCGTCATCGGCGGATCCCACAAGTGGCTGTGCGGTGCCGGCACCGCGTTCCTCTACGTCCGGCCGGACCTGGTGCCACTGTTGACTCCGGCGGCCACCGGCTGGCAGGCCGGCGACCGCGCGCTGACCTTCCGACCGTCGTCCGACTGGGCGCCCGGCATCCGTCGCTTCGCCGGCGGCACGCCGTACCCGCCCACCTCCCTGATCTCACAAGTCGGCCTGGACCTGCTGCTCGGCGTCGGCGTCGACGCCATTCGGCGGCACTCGCTGGCGCTCACCCGACGGCTGCTGGACCGGGCCGAGGCCGCCGGCATCGTGGTGGTCAGCCCCACGGCCGGCTCTCGGCGAGGCGGTGTGGTGTGCCTGGACATCCCCGACGGCGAGGCCGTCAAGCGGCGGCTGGCCGCCCGTGGCGTGATCTGCAGCTGGCGCGGCTATCTGCGGGTCGGCCCGCATGTCTACAACACCCTCGACGAGATCGACCTGTTCATGGATGTGCTGGAGAAGGAGCTGCAACCGTGACCGTCACCCTCTCGCCCCGGGCCTTGATGAGTCTGCTCGCCAACGGTCCCAAGGCCATGGATGTGCTGCACACGGCCCTCGACCTGGGACTGCTCGACGCCCTGGAGCCCGGACCGGTCCGCCTCGACGCGTTGGCCGACAAGTTCGGGGTCCTCCCACTGCGGCTGTACAAGTTCCTCGACTGCATCGAGAGCCTCGGCTTCCTGATCCGCGATGAACCCGGCGACGACATCGGTACGACCAGCTACCGAGCCGTGCCAGGGTTGCGTGACGCGGTCGACGCGGTGGTCGGCCCCGGCGCCACCGAGCGCGACAGGGACCGCTACCCATGGCGGCAGTTGCACGGCCGGCTGGCCGAGAGCCTCCGTGGCGAGGTCAGCATCGACGACGGGTTCGCCTGGCCGCCGAAGACGGCCGAACAGACCGCGGAGTTCGAGCGCAGCATGGCCCTCGGGCTGGGGCCGGCGATAGAGACGGTACGCCGGCACTCACATCGCCTCTGGTCGGACCGGCACCGGCTGCTGGACGTCGGCGGCGGTGACGGAACGCTCGCCGCACAGATCCTCGACTCCGCGCCGGACCTGCGGGCCGACGTGTACAACCTGCCGGCGGTGGCACCGCTGGTGGCGGCCACCCGCGACGCCCGCGGTCACTCGGATCGACTCGGCTTCGTCGGCGGCGACTTCTTCGCCGAGCCCCTACCGCGCGGCTACGACGCGCTGTCCTTCGTTCGGGTTCTGCACGACTGGCCGAATGCCGTGGCCCGCGAACTGGTTCAGCAGGCGTACGCGGCGTTGGAGCCGGGCGGGCTGATACTGGTCTGCGAGGAGTTTCGTACCCTGGACCGGCTGGCCATGCAGTTCTTCTGGAGCTACTTCCTGATCGGCGTCGACAGCAGCGTCAGCCGCCTACGCGAGGCGGACTTCTACACCGAACTGCTCACGGAGATCGGCTTCCAGGACGTGGCGGTGCTTCCGGGCATCTGGGAACTGGTCACCGCGTACAAGCCGACATGACGGCCGGCCCGGCCACGATACCGGTCACGCTCCGCACGGCACGAAAACGGCCCGACCCGACCGAGGCCCGTTCGGGCCGCTATGCGGTTCCGGCTTCGCCGGATCGCACCAGAACGGCCTCAGTCGGGTCCGCTGCGGTCGCCTGGGCAGGGTGGTAGGGCGCCCAGGGGGGTTCCCGGAGGGCCGGGCAGTGCTCGGGAGTCGGCTGGTTCGCGATGTCGATCATGCGGTCGAGGGCGTCGCGTGCGGCGGCGAGGTCGGCCATCGCGGCGGTGATGCGGTTGCGCTCGGCGGCCATCAGCTCGAAGACCTCGGGGGAGCCGTGTCCGGTGTCGATGTAGGGCATCAGCTGGAGGATGATTCGGCTGGGCAGGCCGGCGGTGAAGAGCTGCTGGATCAGCCGAACACGTTCCACGGCCGACTCAGGATAGATCCGCTGGCCGCTGGGGGAGCGTGCTGAGGTCAGCAGGCCCTGCTCTTCGTAGTACCGCAGAGCTCTCGTGCTGACGCCCGCCTGCCGCGCGATGTCGCCGATGCGCATCGGCGTCCTCCTCTGGTTTCGGTTCTGACTTGCCCTTGACGTCAACGTCAACTTTTACGGTAGTCGACGCAGGGCCGGACACGGCCCCAGCGAAACCGAGAAGACCCCAAGGATCCCCAATGAACATCGCTGATCAGGTCGCCCTCGTCACCGGATCGAACCGGGGCATCGGCCGCCAGTTCGTGCTTGAGTTGCTAGAGCGCGGCGTGCGCAAGGTGTACGCGACGGCCCGTCGCCCCGAGAGTCTCGGCTTCGACGACAGCCGGGTGGTGCCGCTGCGGCTCGACCTGCTTGACCACGAGTCCGTCGCCGCAGCCGCAGCGACCGCGCGTGATGTCACGCTCCTGGTCAACAACGCGGGCATCGCGACCGGTGCCCCGCTGGTCACGGGTGACCTCGCCGAGGTGCGCCGCGAGATGGACACGCACTTCTGGGGCACGCTCGAGGTGATCCGCGAGTTCGCTCCCGTGCTCGCCGTCAACGGCGGCGGCGCGATCGTGAACGTGCTGTCGGCCCTGTCGTGGTTCGCCAGCCCGGGCACCGGCTCGTACGCCGCCGCCAAGGCCGCCGAATGGAACATGACCAACGGCGTACGCCTTGAGCTGTCTGCTCAGGGCACTCTGGTGCAGGGCGTCCTCCTCGGCGCCGCCGACACGGACATCTCGGCCGGCTACGACGGACCCAAGATCGATCCACGCGATGTTCCGCGTCGGTCGCTCGACGGTCTGGCCGCCGGATCGATCGAGGTGATCGTCGACGACTGGACCGCCATGGTGAAGGCCTCGCTGGCCGAAGACCCCGCCCCGTTCTACACGCAGATCACCGAACTGCTCGGCGCCAACTGAGCGACTCTGCGGGCAGGCGCGCTCGCGAGATCGCACATCAGCAGGAACCGGCAGCCGATGCGCGATCTCGCGATGCTTCCCGGCAGGAACGTAGTCCTCCAGCGGGCGCCTGCGGCCACCCGCTCCGCCGAGGTACAGGTCAGTACCTGACCTTCACCCCCATCTTGCGCCAGGTGTGCGGGCCGACCACACCGTCGGCCGTGAGGCCCTGCATCTTCTGGTACCAGCGGACCCCGACCTCGGTCCGGGTGCCGAACTCGCCGTCGGCCGTACCGCATTGCCGTTCGCCGATGAATCGTTGGACGAAGCCGACATCGTCGCCGGTCGCGCCACGGCGCAGCGTACGGGAGCCGGGGTCGCGTCGCGGATCAGCCGGCGGTTTCGACGGCTTCGACGGCTTGGCGGGCACCGACGGTTTCGCCGGCTTCGACGGTTTCGCTGGCGTCCCTGGCTTCGCGGGGGTCGACGGCTCAGCGGGCTTCGACGGTTTCGCCGGCGTTGATGGCTTTGCCGGGGTCGGTGCCGCGCGGAGGGCCGACACCGTCTGCGGCCCGACCAGGCCGTCGACGGTGAGCTTCTTCGCCTTCTGGAAGCCGCGAACCCACGCCTCGGTGCGGCTGCCGAAGTCGCCGTCCACCGCGAGTGGTGGCTTCGCGCCGAGCGTGTTCGCCAGGGCCTGAAGTTCGCGGACGTCACCACCGATGCATCCGGTACGCAGCACCCGGTCGCCGAGCTTCAAGGGCTTGCTGGTCTCCCCGGTGCCGATGCCCCAGCCCCGGCGGCTGTTCTCCAGTTCGGGGGAGTGGCTGACGCTGATGTGTATGTGCGAGGTGTGCGGATTCGAGCCGGTGTACCGGGACGGCTGGAACCTGCGGGTGCGGCTCCAGATGGTCCGGTCGAAGATCACGTACTGGGTGGAGGGGTGGGCGATGGCCCGGCGCACCACCAGCTGCGGATCGATGCCGTCGCGGTCTACGTCCAGCGCGTTGACGGAGTTGTCCTGGTCGGGGTTGTGATCCGATTTCGTGGCCTGGTGGGCGGCGTCGCCGATCCAGCCGTCCGATCTGCGGTCCCGGTTCGGCCAGCGGGCGTTGATCTCGTTACGCAGGCACACCAGGACCGGGGCGAGCCGGACCGGCGGGCGTAGGCCCGGCGGCATTGGTTCCGGGCCGTCGTCCGGCACGTCGACACCTGGATCGTCTCCTGGGTCGTCCGGTCCGAGGTCGTACTCGACCTCCTCGCCGATCAGACTGCCCGGGTCGTCGTCCTCGTCGTGGTGGGTGACATCAAGATCGTCGGTGCTGCGTGCCTCGTCCATGTAGTCCTTCCCAGGGGGTGGCATCCGGCGCGGCGTGTGAGACGACGCCTGCAGCCGCGGTCGCGGCCAGCCTGGATCTCCAAGATCTCTGTCTACAAGGGCCGGTCGGGTTTCTGGCAGCAGGACAGCCGAACGGGTGGAGGCGCAGGCGGCTGAACGGTGGCTCAGTCGCCTGCGAAAGGCCCCTGGTTGTCAAACGAAGAGATACGACTTAATCAGCAACCGATCGATGCCCTCGTTGATCACTCGGCGTTTACTGAACGCTCCGGACAGCGGCGAGCTTGGATTGGGTGGCATGTGAACGGATCCGCTGCACTAGATATGTCCACATTGGACGCGGATGCTCGGCTCGGTGGTGCCGGCTCGGGATCGTGGAGGCCGGCGTGACCTGGCAGCCCCGCCCACTCGCCGGCCTTCCGCTGGTGCTGGCCGGCCCCCTGCTGCGGCGGGTGGACAGCACATCCGTCACCGTGTGGCTCGCGCTGCGCGAGCCCCGCAAGGTCACGCTCCGGGTCTACTCGTCGGACGCCGACGGGGCCGGGGTGACCCAGGTCTGTGTGGGCAGCCGCAACACGGTCAAGGTGGCCGCCCACTGCCATCTGGTGGCGGTCACCGCCACCGCTGCGGCGCCGCTGGAGCCCGGCACTCTCTACCGGTACGACGTCTTCTTCGGTGCCCCCGGTGACGAGTCCGTGCCGGTGCCGGCCACCGAACCCCGGCTGTACTCCCCGAACGTGGTCGCCACCACGGCGTCCGCCGCCCGCGCGGCGCTCAGCTACGCCGGGCCGGGCGCGCCGAGCCTGCCGAGCTTCGCCACCCCGCCGCAGGACCTCAACCGCCTACGCGTCGTGCACACCTCGTGCCGCAAGCCGCACGGTGGTGGCGACGACGCGCTCGCCGTGCTCGACGAGATCCTGCGGGCCGACGCCGCCGACCCGCTCGCCCGGCCGCAGCAACTGGTGCTCAGCGGCAGTCAGATCTACGCCGACGACGTCGCCGACCCGCTGCTGCCGGTCATCACCGGGCTCGGACAGACCCTGCAGGCCGGCCCCGAGGTGCTGCCCGGCGTCGTCGACGCCGACCCCCGACTGCGTCCCGGACACCGACAGGAGTTGGCGACCGGGGTGGCCGGGCTGACCGCGACGGCGGCGAAGAGTCACCTGCTGACGCTTGCCGAGTTCTGGGCGATGTACCTGCTCGTCTGGTCCGACGTGCTCTGGCCGGAGAAGCTGCCGGAGTTCGCCGACGTCCACCCGGACGAACACGCGCTGCTGGAACGCTCCCTCACCGACTCAGGGCTCACCGACGCCTGGGGCGCCATGACCCGGTACGGCCCGGCCAAACAGCGACGGGACACCTTCGACGACGAACGTGCGGCGGTGCAGGCGTTCCGGTCCAGCGTCGGCGCAGTCCGCCGGGTGCTGGCGAACACCCCGACCTACCTGGTCCTCGGCGAGCACGAGGTCAGCGAGGACTGGTTCTCCACCCAACGCTGGGCGGAACGGGCGCTGGCCACCAGCGGCGACGCCAGCGGGCTGGGTCGGCGAGTGATCCAGAACGCGCTCACCGCGTACGCGCTCTGCCAGGCCTGGGGGAACACGCCGGAACGATTCGCGCCCGCCGGCCCGGCCGGTGAGCCCGGCCGGCGGTTGCTGGCCGCCGTCTCGGCCTGGGACGGCACCGAGAACGACACCTCGGCCGCCATCGGCACCTGCGTCGGCCTGCCCACCGGTTTCAACAGCGGCGTACCACTGCGTCCCGCAGGGGCGCTGAGCTGGCATTACCACGTCGAGTGGGCGTCGCACCAGCTCATCGTGCTCGATACCCGGACCACCCGGGTCTTCGTCGGCGGACCGGACGACCCGCCCGCCCTGCTCTACGGCGACGCCGCGTTCAAGGAACAGGTGCTGGACCCGCCGGACCTCGGCCCGGAGGCGGCCACCTTCGTGGTCTCCGCCGCGCCGGTGGTCGGCTACCCGTTCGTCTCCGACTTCGTGCAGCAACTGCTCGGCAAGCGCTACCGGGGTCGGGCCACCGTGGACGGCGAGGCCTGGGGGCTGCACCGCGCCGGTTACGAGAAGCTGCTGTCCCGGCTGGTCAACCGGGGCGCCGCACGACCGGACGGCACCCGTCGGCAGCGACTCATCCTGCTCTCCGGCGAGGTCGGCTACGGCTTCGCCGCGCGACTGCGCTACGAGGGCGCGGCGCCGTTCCGGGCCACCGCGCCGGTGCCGACCCGGGGGGTGCTCGCGCAGTTCGTCGCCAGCGCGGCACGCAACGAGGACGGGCTGACCCGGTTCCTGCACGGCACCGGCTTCGACGTGACCGCCGACGTGCTGCCCCGCAGCAGCCGGGTCGGCTGGGCGAACCCGGCCGGCGGGAGCCTCACCGTCGGCACCGAACTGGTCGACACGATCACCGGACACCTGCGCCGTGTGCCGTGGACGGTGCACGGCAGCCCCGCCGTCGCCGAGACCGGCCCGCTGCGCACGGTCACCCGTACTCCGGACTGGTCCTACGACCTGAGCTTCGTCAAGCACGACGCCGACGACCCGACGATCCCGCCCCGACCCGGCTCGCCGCGACCGGTGTACCCACCGACCGGCGATCGCTCGGCAGCCCTCGGGCAGTATCTGGCCGCCACCGAGAACCACGACGACTACCTGGGCAAGTGGGGCGACGGCAAGGAGGTGGTCGGCTACGCCAACATCGGCGAGGTCAGTCTCTCCTGGCAGCCCGGCAACGCCAAGAAGGCGATCCAGACCCTGTGGTGGCGGCTGCCCGGCCAGGACGCCGCGGCACCGTTGACCCGCTGCGTGGTCAGCCTCTCCACCCGGGCGGCCGGCGCACCCCACGACCCCGACCACCTCGTCCTGATGACCGCACGGCCCGCTGTCGACGGGGTCGCCGTGACCGGTCAGCCCGCGGAGGACGCCTGGGTCTACTGGCGGACCGGCAGCACGGTGCGTCGGTTGCGCGCCAGCACCGACGGCTACCTCTACGCCAGCGCCGTCGCCAACTCCTCCGAGCCGTGGGACTACACCGAGGCGTTCAAACCGGCCGCCGGCAGCATCGCCGAGGTCGCCTACAGCACCGGCGCCCGGCCGCTGCCGGACGCGCTGCTCGGCACCGCGGGCCTGTTCCAGCAGCGCACCGTGCCGCCGGTGCCACCGCCCGTCGACGGGGAACGCGAGCCGGTCGCGATCACCCTGCCCACCCGTCTGCTGAACCTGGTCAGTCCCGAAGAACTGGCGCTCTGGCCGCTGCTGTGGCATGTGCCGGACACCTACGCCACGGATGGCCTCCTAGACGGCCCCGAGGTGTGGACCGCGACGGATCCGGTGGACGGCACCCCGGCCCCGGCCGCAGTGGCACCGCACCGGCCCGTGGAGCGGGGCCTGCGCATCGAGGGGCAGGTCGACGCCGCCGCGACCCAGGTACGGCTGCGGTTGCAGACCTCAGCCGGCGTCGCGCTGCGGTTGCGGACCGGGATCGCGGTCGACGCGCCCACCGCCGACGAGGTGACGGCGACGCTGGCACCGGCGGACGGCGGGGTGCGCACGTTCACCGCGACCGTGTTCCTGGTCAACGCGGCGGCGGCGTTCGGCCCGGTGGAGGTCCTGGTCGTCGCCGAGGGCCCGCAGGTGCCACACGTCGAGTCGTTCACCCTGCACCTGTGCGGTCTGCAGACCGCACTGGTCGACGACCCGACCGCGCAGGATCGCGGCCCGCTGCGCGGCGAGGCGGACGAACTCCAGGTCGTGGACTTCCTCCGGTCACCACAGAACACCGTCGCTCTCGTCCACGCCGAGACGAGGGTCCGCCGAATGGTGCCCTACCGCTTGCGCAACGAGCGACGGCCCCTGGTGCCCGGCGGGCCGGACCGGCTGCAACCACAGATGCCGATGTGGATGGGAGAGGTGCAGTTCGTCGGCGTCACCGACGCCCACCTGCGGGACCTGCTGCGCCGGCGGTACACCCGGTCGGCGGTGCTCGACCCGCCGGACCCGGCGGCCAACCCGGCCCCGCCCCAGAGGCTGCGCATCGACTGGACCTGGAACATGCGGCTGAGCTGGGACGGCCCGGACGACAACGCCGACGCCGTGACCGGCCCGGTGCAGAACCCGCAGCTCGGCCACAACTACCGGTTGGACCTCACCGGCAGCCCGACGGTGGTGCTGCACTACGGCGCTACCGGGCAGTTCACCGACGCCCAGGGCCGGGATCTCGTCGTGGACGCCCAGGGTCGGGTGCCGGCGGCGTTTGCGCCCGCACCGACCCCGGTCCCGTTCCCGGTCGCGAACCGGCGGCTGCCCGCCGTACTGGTCACCGGCCAGCAGCGGCCGTGGGGGCGCCTCGCCGGCGCCGAGGCCCGGCCGGCGCTGGTGCTGGAGTTCCAACCCGCGGTGATCGAAGACGAGCGGGAGGTGATCCGGGGCGGCGACGGGAGGATGGGGGTGTCGGCCCTTTCCTTCGACGAGCGACCGCTGGACCCCGGACTGATCGCCGACGCGCAGGGAGTGCTCGGGCCGCCGCCGACCGCCGTACCGCTGCTGGCGCTGCCGGACTTCCGGATTCTCGGTCAGAATCCGGTTCCCAACGCCGAGGTCGAGGCGGTGATCGACGATTTGGTGGAGGAGTACTACACCGCCAATCAGGCCATACCTCGAGTCAGCATCCTGAGCTTGGCGTGCTGGCGGCGGACCGCGATGCTGATCTTCTCGCATGAGAGCGGGATACGCGGCGGCTACAACCAGTTCCACGCCGACGCCGCGCGCGTCGCCCGGTACCAGTACCAGGCCGGCATCTGGCGCTACGGCCACGAGAAGGACATGCCGCTGCTCGGGCCGCCCCACGGCTACGGAGTCGCCCAGCTCGACAACTGGGGCAACCCCCCGACGGGCTGCAATCCCAACGAGGTGTGGAGCTGGGTGGAAAACGTCCGCACCGCCGTCCGCCTGATTTTCGAGAACTACGGCGCCGCCGCCTACGGCGTGGTCCGCGACCACCTGCCCAACCCGATCGACCAGCGCACCCGCGCTGTCTTCCAGCGGGAGACGATCCGCCGCTACAACGGCGGCCGGGAGTTCCGGTGGATCGACGGCACCTGGCAGGTCCAGCCGACCTGGCAGTACCAGACGACGAACGAGCCGGCATCCGGCCCGAATCCCCGGCTGCTCTACCCGAACCAGGTCCTGGCCCACGCCGGTATCCCGGCCATCACCTACTACACCAACGCCGCGGGTGCCGCGAACGTCGCCGACGGGATCGACACGGTCTACAACCGGCCGGCTGCCTTCACCGCGGCTCACTACGGACCGGAGACGGCATGACCGACGACGGCAACTTCCAGAGGCAACTGCTCGGCGAGATCGAGGCGCTGCTGTCGCCGATCACCATGGCCGCCACCAGCCAGTGGCGCCGTTCCGGCATCCTCGACTCGCTCGGCTGGGACCTCGCCGCGCTGGCCGGGATGCCTGCCGAAGAGTTCGAGCAGTGGTTGGCGGACTGCGCCGAGGCGGTCGACGGCGTCCGCCGGATCGTCGAGCACGGGCCGCCGCAGACGCTCGACGACCTGACCGCGGCGCTGGACACCGTGTCGGCGGCGGTCGCGGCGGTCAGCGGGCTACCGCCGGCGCTGAGCGCTGGTGCGGCGAACCTGCCGCCCGCCGAGGTGCTGGCCGAGGACCTGATCACCTTCCTCACCGTCAACTACCTGCAACGCCAACACCCGGTCGCGTACCAGGTGGCGATCCTGTTGACGCTGCTCACCCCCGCCGGTGAGCCGCCGGTGAGCGCGCCGATGCCGGCGACCGGCACCCCCGTACGGCTGCCCCGGTCCCGGCCCGAGCTGCATCTGGACCGGCTCGGTGACCTGCTCCGCGACCCGGTCGGCACACTGCGGGCGGAGTATTTCCCGGACGGGCTGGCCAGCACGGCGGCGGCCGACGCGGCGGCGGCGAAGCTCTTCCCCCGCATCGCCGCCGTGTTGAAGGAACTCGGCGTGCCGGCGCTGTACGGCCTGAACCCGGCCGACGGGCCGGACCTGGGACCCGTCGGCACCGCCCTGGCCGCCCGGATGCTCACCGTGGCCGCCCCGGTCCGCATCGGCGACGTCCGGGCCACCGTCGGGGCGAGCGCGGCACTGTCCGCCGCCGACCAGGGCGGACTCGGTCTGGTCCTGGCGCTGCGGGGCGCTCTGGAACTCGACCGGATCGTCGCCGGCTGGGCGTTGCGGCTGGCGGTCCAGGGGGCCGGTGCCGGCTTCGCGATCGGACCGGACGGGTTGACCCTGCCGGCCGGCCTGGACGCCATGGTGCGGATCGCGCTGACCGCCGACCGGGTCCCGGACGCGACCGGGGTGGCCCTGCGCATCGGCAGCGCCACCGGCACCCGGCTGGAGGTGCAGGGCCTGCGGCTGGCCGTCGGCGCGGCGCTGGGCGGCGGGGTGGACGACATCGAGCTGTCCGTGTCGGCGGCCCGCGCGGCCCTGGTCGTCGCGGCCGGCGACGGCGACGGGTTCCTCGCCCAGGTGCTGCCACCGGAAGGACTGCGCGTCGAGTTCGACCTCGCGCTGGCCTGGTCGCTGCGCAAGGGCCTGACGTTCCGGGGCGCGGCCGGGCTCGACGCGGACCTGCCGCTGCACATCTCGGCCGGCCCGGTCGAGATCTTCGGGCTGCACGCGGCGCTCGGCGTACGCGGCGAAGGGCTGCGCGCCGCGCTGGCCGCCTCGGCGACCCTGCGGTTGGGGCCGCTGCGCGCGGTGGCCGAGCGGATCGGTGTCGAGGCGGGCCTCACCTTCCCGCCGGGTGGCGGCAACCTCGGCCCGGCCGAGACGGCGCTGGCCTTCAAGCCGCCGTCGGGCGTCGGGCTGTCGCTCGCCGCGGGGCCCCTGGTCGGCGGCGGATACCTTTTCGTCGACGCCGAGGCCGGCCAGTACGCCGGTGCGCTGCATCTGCAGTTCGAGTCGATCGCGGTCAGCGCGGTCGGCCTGCTCGCCACGAAGAACCCGGACGGGACGCCGATCCGGATGCCTGACGGCAGCGACGGGTTCTCCCTGCTGGTCATCATCGCGGGCGAGTTCACCCCGATCCAGCTCGGCTTCGGCTTCACCCTCAACGCGGTCGGCGGCCTGCTCGGCGTGCACCGGACGGTCAACGTCGAGGCGTTGCGGTCCGGGGTGCGCAACGGCTCGCTGAACTCGCTGATGTTCCCGACGGACCCGGTGGGCCGGGCCGCGGAAACGGTGGCGGCAGCCGGTGCCGTCTTCCCGGTCGCGGTGGGTCGGTACGTCTTCGGCCCGATGGCCCGGATCGGTTGGGGTACGCCGACCCTGCTCACCTTCGACCTCGGTCTGGTGTTGGAGTTGCCGGCGCCGCTGCGGCTGGTGGTGCTGGGGCGGCTGCGGATGGCCCTGCCCGACGAGAAACACCCGATCGTCAAGATCAACATGGATGTGGTGGGTGTCGTCGACTTCGGCGCCGCACAGGCGTCCATCGACGCGTCGCTCTACGACTCGCAGCTGGCCGGCTTCCCGATCAGCGGGGACATGGCGATGCGGATGTCCTGGGGCGCGAAGCCGACCTTCGCGCTCGCGGCCGGAGGGTTCAACCCGAGATTCCAGCCGCCGTCGAACTTCCCGCAACTGCGTCGGCTCGCGATCGCCCTGTCCGAGAAGAACAACCCTCGGCTGCGACTGGAGTCGTACCTGGCGCTGACCTCGAACACCGTGCAGTTCGGTGCCCGACTGGAGGTCTACGCCGAGGCGGCCGGCTTCAACGTCTCCGGGATGCTCTCCTTCGACACCCTGGTGCAGTTGGCGCCGTTGAGCTTCGTCGCCGACATCGCGGCGGCGGTGGCGTTGCGCCGGGGCAAGCGGGAGCTGATGGCCGTCGCGCTCAGCGTGACGCTCAGCGGGCCACGGCCGTGGCGGGCGCGTGGCAAGGCCAAGTTCAAGGTGCTGTTCGTCAGCGCCTCGGTCTCCTTCGACGTCACGATCGGGTCGCGTACGCCACCCCCGTTGCCCACCCCGGTCGACGTCGGCGGGCAGCTCGACGCGGCGTTCGCCGACCCGCGCAACTGGACGGCGCAGCTGCCGCCGCAGGGCGAGGCCCTGGTCACCCTCCGCAAGATCGAGGTGGCCCCCGGACAGTTGCTGGCCCACCCGCTGGGCGCGATCGCGGTCACCCAGCAGGTCGCCCCGCTGGGCCTGACCATCGAGCGGTACGGCAGCGCCCCGGTGACCCACAAGACCCGGTACACGATCGAGTCGGTGCGGTTCGGCGGGGTCGAGGCCACCGACGCCGGCACGGTCACCTACGAGCATTTCGCGCGGGCCCAGTTCCAGGCCATGACCGACGACCAGAAGCTCTCCACCCCCTCCTTCGAACGGATGGAGGCGGGCCGCAGCTTCGCCTCCCCGGAGATGGAGTACGACGCGGTCGCTCCGCCACCGGTGCCGCTCGGCTACGACGTACTGATCATCGACGAACCCGACGTCGCCGCCCGGACCCCGGGCGGGGCCGGGCGGGCGAAGCGGTCGGCGGTCGACCCGACCCCGGCCATGCGGCCGATGGACGGCGCGACGCTGAAACGACTGACCCGCTCCAGCGCAGCCGCGCTGGCCCCCACCCGGGCCACCGGCCCGGCCGCCTACCGCACCGGGCTGACCCCCCTGGTGCGGTTCACCGAGCCGGTCGCCGGTTCGCGCACCCCTGAGGAGGCACGCCGGTGACGGCGCAACTGCATTTCCTGGCGTACGTCCGGCAAGGGCTGGCCGCCGCCGGGGCGGTGGCCGACCCGCTGGAGACGGACATCCCCGCCCGGCAGCCGGTCACCGTGGGCGTCCGGCTGGCCGGTCGCACCGAGCAACAGTTCGACATCCGCCTGTACGGGCCGGGCGACATCCGAGGCATTGACACCCGCCAGGTGATCCGCATCGATCCGCCGGAGCGGGCCAGCGACTTCGAGCCGAACAATCTGGTCACCATCGAGTTCGACCGGCCGGACTTCCCGTGGCTGTTCACCCCGGCCGCCCCCGGCAGCCGGCAGCGGCTGCGCCCCTGGCTGTTCCTGGTCGTGGTGCCGGTGGCGAATTCCCAGCTGCGTACCGACACCGGTGCCCCGCTGCCGGTGCTGGAGTGCGCGTTGCCGGACCTGCCCGACCTGGCCGAGTCGTGGGCCTGGGCGCACGCCCAGGTCGCCACCACCGGGCCGGACGAGTCGGTCGCCGAGGTGCTGGCCGGTGACCCGCGACGTACCCTGTCCCGGCTGATCAGCCCACGCCGGCTGGCTGCCGGCATCGCCTACCGGGCCTGCCTGGTGCCGGCGTTCGAGGCCGGCCGGCGCGCCGGGCTGGGGCTGCCCGTCGACGACGGCGCCGCCCTCGCCCCGGCCTGGACGCCCGGTCTGGGCGCCGCGCCGCTGTTGCCGGTCTACCACAGCTGGGAGTTCTCCACCGGCGCCGACGGCGACTTCGAATCCCTGGCCCGACGGCTGCGGGCCCGAGGCCTGCCCGCCGACGCGGGACTGCGCCCGATACTGCTCGGCCCCTCCGGGGTCCCCGGTCTCGACCCGTCGGTGCCCACGGTGACTCTCGGTGCCGAGGGCGCGTTGCGCGGGGCGATCACCATGCCGACGAGCTGGCCGACGCAGTCCCGCGAGGCGTTCGAGGAGCTGCTGCGCGCGCTGATCGCCGACACCGGCACCCGGCTCGGCCCGCCCCTGTACGGCGGCCGGTACGCCGGAGTCGACCGGGTGCCCGGCGACGCGGCCCATCCGCACTGGCTGCGGGAGCTGAACCTCGACCCTCGGCATCGGATCGCCGCGGCGCTCGGCACCCGGGTGGTACGCGAACAGCAGGAGGAGCTGATGGCGGCGGCCTGGGAGCAGGCGGCCGAGGTGCAACGCGCCAACGAGGCGGTCCGCCAGGCCCAGCTCGCCGCCGAGGTCAGCCGCTCGACGTACGAGCGCCGGATAGCCGGCGAGGCGGCGGCCGTGCTCGCCCGGTCCGGCACCGACCCGGCGTCCGCCGCCGGCCGGCTCGCCCTCGGCGGCCCGCTGGCAGCCGGCCGGCTGTTGCAGGTCTCCGGGTCGGTGCTCGGCGCCGTGACGGTCACCCCGCGCAGCAAGCGGATGATCAGCGGCGAACTGCAGCGCAACCCGACTGCGACGGCGACCCTGTCGGCGGCGTTCCGCCGGATGACCCGGCCGGACGGTCCGCTGGCCCGGCGGTCCGGCGCCACCGCGCTGGAGTCGGTGGTGGAGGCGGCGGCGAGCAACGAGGTGACCGCGACGCCACCGGAGCAGCCGCCCGCGGGCACGGTGCTCTTCGACGATGTCGCGGGCGACGGCATCGCCTTCCACCTGATCAACCGGACCCGCATCGACGGCGCCGACCCCTGGTGGCGAGGCCGCACCGCCGCCCCGGCGGTGACTTCGGCGGCGGATGCGCCGGCTCCGGTGCCGGATGCCGCCCGGCCGCTGCCGGAGGTCACGCCGGCTCCGGCGACGAACGAGGGCGACAATGATCCGGCGCTGGTCGGGAAGCTGCTCGAAACCCCGGTCGGCAAGGCCACCGCCGAGCAGTTCGGCGCGGCGTGGACAGCGGCACCGCTGCGCCCGATCGAGCCGCGGCTTCCCCCGGACGACCCGAACTGGCCGCCGCGGGACCCCTACCCCGACCCGGACCCGGACCCGGAGCCGATCCCGGACCCACCGCAGCCGTTGCCGGTGACGTACCCGGACACCGGCCCGCTGGAGGCCGGCATCCCTGCCGCACCGACCGGCCTGCCGGGCGTGGTGCTCAGCCCACCCGGCTGGGCGCTGAACGACCGGCAGACGTTCGTCACCACCACCGACGGCCGGTTGTTCGAACGCTCCTACGACGGCACCCGGTGGCTCTGGCTCGACCACGGCGCACCGCCCAGCACCCAGGCCGCCGGGGTCGAACCCGGCGGGGTCATGGACGGCGGCCGGCGGATCTTCGTCGCCACCGTGCACGGCCGACTCTTCGAGCACTACCGCGAGGACGACCGCTGGTACTGGCGCCAGCACCCGATCCCGCCCGGCAGCTACGGGCTCGGCACCTCACCGTTCCTGGTGCTCAACAACCAGAGCATCTTCCTGACCACCACCACCAACGACAACGGCAACCGGCTCTGGGAGCGGCGTCGCGACGGCGCCCAATGGAGTTGGGTCGACCACGGCAACCCCAGCCACTACAGCACCGAGCGGATCGTCAGCACCCCGGGCAGCGCCCGAGGCAACACGAGCTTCTTCGTCACCAGCAGCGCCGGCCGGCTCTGGGAGCGTTACTGGACCGGCAGCCGCTGGGAGTGGCGCTGGCACGGGCACCCGACCGGCGCACCGCTGCGGCACGTCGCGCCGCGGACCGCTCCGGTCAGCGTGTTCGCCGTGTCCTACGACGGGCGGCTGATCGAACGGGTCCTGGCCAACGGCACCTGGGGCGACCACGGCACCCCGCCGGGAACCACGCTCACCAACGCCCCCGGCGACATCATCGTCAGCGGCAACGAGGTGATGATCTTCTGCGGGGCCGCTGACGGGCGGCTGTACATGCGGTTCTGGAACGGGTCGGCCTGGTCGTGGCAGAACCTGGGTTTCCCACCCGGTACGAGGGTGATGCAGGTGCCCGGCGCGGCGATGCAGAGCCGGTTGACGGTCTTCGTGACCGGCAGTGACGGTCGCCTCTTCACGGTGACCCGCACCGGCAGCGGATGGGACTGGAACGATCACGGCCTGCCGATGGACTCCCGCGGCACCGGCCCGATCGGCGCGTTCGCGGCCCAGGCCGACCGGTGGGCGCTGCCGCTGGGCTTCATGTCCAATCTGGTCGCCGCGCACGTCGACAACGGCGCCACCGACAACGTCGTCTACCACCGGGTGGGTCGCGACCTCGGGTTCGAGGCCGAGGTACGCGGCGGCTGGTCCCAGCAGATCGACAAGCCGGGTCCGATCGGCTGGGAGACCCAGGGTCTGGGGATCGCGGTCGCCGACGTCAACGGCAACGGCCAATCCGACCTGGTCCTGATGTGGGTGGACAACCCGGCCGGCGCCAACGCCGTCTACTACCAGATCGGCTGGAATCTCGGCGCCACCGGCGAGGTGACCGGCGGATGGAGCCCGGTGCACCGGCTGCCCGACGACGTGGCCGCCGAGATCCAGGGCGCCGACCTCGCCGTGGCGGACCTCGACGGCGACGGTCGTCCCGAGCTGATCCTGGCCTACGCCACCGGCGGCGCCACACCGGGGCTGTACTACCGGGTCGGCTGGCGGCTGGACACCCAGGGCGCGATCAGCCGGGGATGGTCCGACTCGGTGGCGGTGCCCTGGACGCCGGGGCCGGTGCAGGGCGTCGGAGTGGCGGTCGCCGACCTCGACGACAACCTGACCCCGGACATCATCGTGCTCACCATCGAGCCGGCCGGCGATACCAACCGGGCGGTCTACCGGATCGGATGGCAGCTCAACGCCCGAGGCCGGGTCAGCGCCGGCTGGACGCCGACCCGAGTGGTCGGCGGCGACCCGCTGCCGGCGGCACACCAGGGCGCCGGCATCGCCGTCATGGACGTCACCGGCACCCGCCGGGCCGACCTGGTGCTGTTCCACGTGGCCAACCCCGCCCAGTCCAACCGCGGCTACTACCGGGTCGGCTGGGACCTGGACCGGCACGGGGTGGCCCGGCGATGGACGGCCGACGCCGAGGTCCCCGGCTGGTTCGGGTGGGAGGGGCAGGGGGCGGCGATCGCCCTCGCCGACCTCGACCCGACATTGACCGGCGCCCGTACCGCGATGGGTGACCGGTTTACCGCCGCCGCCGGACGCCACCAGGACCGGGTCCTGGCGGCCCAGGAGCTCATCCGGCCCAAGCAACGGCTCTCGGTCGACACCGCCGCGTTGGCGGCCCGGATGACCACCGCGCTGGAACCTGTCGGCGGAATCACCGGCAAGACCGCCGGCCGGTTGAAGCTCGCTGGGGTCGAGTCGGTGCAGGAGCTACGCGAACTGGTGGTGGTGCCCCGGTTCCCCCGCCCGATGTACGAGGCGTTGCGGGACCTGTCCCAGGAACTGCTCTTCCCCGGGGTGGCCGGGATCCCGCCGGAGACGGTCACCCTGTTGCGGGTCAACGCGTCCTTCGTGGAGGCGTTCATGGTGGGTCTCAACTCCGAACTGGGCCGGGAGATGCTGTGGCGGCGATACCCGACCGACCTGGGAGCCACCTTCTTCTCCCAGTTCTGGGATGTCCGGTCCGCGCAGTCGTCGGTCGGCCCGCTGTCCGACATCCCACCGATCCACAGCTGGGACCCCGGCAACGGGCTGGGCGAGAACGCCACCGCCGTCGGCGCCGGAGACCTGTTGGTGGTGCTGGTCCGCGGCGAGTTGCTGCGCCGCTACCCAGGTACGGCGATCTACGTGCAGAAGGCCACCTTCGCCGCGGACGGCACTCGGCAGTTGGCACCCGAGACGCGCGAACCGCAGTTCACCGGCCGACTCGACCCGGACATCCAGTTCTTCGGCCTCCCCTTGGGGGTGTCCGAGGCCCGGGGTGACGGCACCGATGCCGGCTGGTTCATCGTGCTGCGGCAGCCGCCGACCGACGCCCGGTTCGGGCTCGACGCCCCGCCCGACGACGCGAGCCACGGCGGTGTCCCCACCCACTGGTCCGAGTTGCACTGGCGGCACCTGACGGCCGACGCGCCCGAGGAGCAGCGACTGCGGCACGCCCAGGTCACAGGCCGGCTGAACAGCCTGCGCCTCGGCGGCCTGGAGTGGGGGTACAACAGCGCCCACCAGGCGCAGATCACTCTCCAACGGCCGGTCCTGGTGGCCATCCACGCCAGCGACATGATTCCGCCGATCGACGACACCTGGCAGATCGAGGCGGTGGCCCGACATGCCGATGGGATACCTCAGCACCGGATCGTCGCCGTCGGTGGGCACCGTGCCGACGGCACGCCGTGGCGGATGAGCGCCGAGGAGGTGATCGCCGCGATCGGCCGGCACGAACTGTTCTTCGTCGAACGCCCCGTCGGCGACCGGGTCCGGGTGGTGGTCTCCCGGACCGGGACCGGTCGGCCGTACCTCACCACCGAGGCCGACGGTGACCTGCCCAACAACCTGCTATCCCTGCCCGAACTGGCCGAGGACGCGTGATGACTACTCCCAACCCGCCGTGGCACCTGCCCACCCAGTGGCCGGTGGCCCTGCTGCCAGTGCGCGTGGAAACCCGATTCGTCGACACCGGACCGACCGGCACCGAGCTGTGGCTGCGGGTGCTGCCGGACGTGCTGCACGTCGACACCCACCAGCCCGCGCTGACCGACGACGAGGTGGCCTGGGGCAAGCAGTACTGGATCGATGTGTGGCGGGCCGGGCGGGTCTCCGCCGACGAGGTCACCGCCTGGCGACGGCTGTGCCAGCTCGTCGACCCGCAACGGGCCGCCTGGATCGCCCGGGTGCTTGAGCCGGCGCCGGACGGCCGCCCGGGCAAGCCTGTCCTACCTGGCCGGCCACTGCTCCGGGAGCCGAACTTTCCGCCGGTCACTGGCGGCGCCGAGGCCTGGGACCGCGCGCCGGTGGCTCGGGCCCTGCCGAGCCGATGGCACGCCACGCTGTGGCGGGCCGGCGTCGCGCCGGTGAATGCCCAGTCCGCACCGGTACGCCGCCCGCTGGTCGTCGGCCCGTCACCCGCGGTCGACCTGACCTCCCTCGGTGACGACCAGCCGCCGGTCGACGAGGCGAGCCGCTGGCTGGTCGACTTCCAGGCCGCCGTCGACGCCGGCATGGCGATGCGGATCCCGCTACCCGTGCAGATGGCCCAGGGCGGCATCGATCGGCTGGTGGTGTTCGGCGTGGACACCGACGAGGCGGTCGCCCCGGAGACCCCGGCCGGGCGGGGCGCCCGGGTTCTCGGTGAACTGCTCGACGCCCACTTCCACACCCACGGGCTCGGGTTCGTGCCGCCGGGCACCCCGACCAACAACACGGCCGGCGCCCGCTCCGGCCACGACCCCGACGACCCTGAGTGGATCGACCTGCTGCGGGTCCTGCCCGGTCAGGAGCCGCCCGCCGAGGTGGAGGGCGACGCGCCGGTCACCGCCCGGGCGCTGGGTGTCCCGCTGGTCGCGCAGCCGGGTGACCCGCTGCACACCGTCCGCGGCAGAGCCACCGGGTCGCCCCGGGCGCTCGCCCGCGCCGCGCTCCGTCCGGAGGGGCCGCCGGCCGCCCCGGCCCGGGCCGCGGTGTCCCAATCCGCCGGTGCCCGACACATGAACACTGTCACCTGGGCCGCCACCTGGGGCTATCTCCTCAGCGACATGATGACCGGGGTGGTCACCGAGGACGACATCCGGCACGGACGGCGGCACTACATCGAGCAGGTACGGGCCGCCGGTCCGGTGCCGGCGCTGCGGGTCGCGGAGCAGCCGTACGGGGTGCTGCCGGTGACCGCGCTGAACCAGTGGACCGGCACCAACGCCCGGGACAACGCACTGGTCGGCTTCCTTCGGCTGCTGCGCGACCGGGTCTGGCGCCCGTCGGCCACCGAGATCGACCCGGCGACCGGCCTGCCGGGCGTACCCCGGATCGGTGGTCCCGGTGACCAGCGGCAGGTGCTGTTGCGGATCCTGGCCCAGGGCCCGCTGGGGTCGCAGTGGCAGGCCCGCAGTCTGCTCGGGATGGACTACCTGACGCACCTGTGGCGGTTCATGCGGCTGGACATGGACGAGAACTGGCGGGTGCGGCAGGCGTTCGAGCCAAGCCAGTTGATGGCGTTGCTCGAACTCGACTGGGAGACCCGACTGTCCCAGGCCACCTTCGCCAAGGGCGCCTTCACGATCGGTGGACCCCTGGTCGCCCCGCCCGAGGGCTGGGGACCGGCGGACTACCTGCCCTGGTTCGCCGCCCTGGAACGCACCTGGACCGACCTGCGGGACCAGGCGGAAACCAACGGTACGGCCACTCCGCTGCTCTACCGGCTGCTGCGCCAGTCCGCCCTGGCCGAGTACGCCACCGCAGCCCGTCGGCTCCAGCAGATGGTGGCGCCGCTGCCCGCCGAGGCGTACCGGGACGCGGAGCTGATCGACATCCGCCCCGACCGGACGAGCTGGACGCTCTGGCGTCAGCTGGCCCGGCAGATCCCGCTGCCGGGCGGATCGACCGCCGAGGTCGGCGAGCACCTGCGTACCGCCCCCGGCACCGATCTGTTCGCGTTCCGGGAGAGCGCGCTGGCGCTGGCCGCGTATCCGGCCGCCGACCTGGAACGGATGTTCGCCGAGTCGATCGACCTCTGCTCGTACCGGCTCGACGCCTGGATCACCTCGTTCGCGACGAAGCGGCTCGCCACCATGCGCCAGGCTCAGCCGAGCGGGGTGCACCTGGGCGGGTACGGATGGGTGGAGAATCTGCGCCGCAGCCGCACCGCCACCGCGCCCGTGCTCTTCCCACCGCCGGGCGAGCCGGGCCCGCTGCGGGAGGGCGCCGCCAACGCCGGCTACGTGCACGCGCCGTCACTCGGCCAGGCGGCCACGGCCGCCGTGCTGCGGGCCGGATACCGCGCCCACCGCTCCAGCGGCGACAACCCGCTGGCCGTGAACCTCAGCTCCGACCGGGTGCGGCTGGCCAGTTGGCTCCTCGACGGGGTACGCCAGGGGCAGCCCCTCACCGAGCTGCTCGGCTACCGGTTCGAGCGCCAACTCCAGGACCATCCCCGCGTGCTGGAGCAGTACCTGCCGCGACTGCGGCAGATCGCCCCGGTACGGGCCCTGCGGGTGCAGCACGACGCCGCGGTCGAACCGGTCGTCGCCTCCGCCGCCGTGGTGGACGGCCTCGACCTGTACCAGCGCTGGCGTGACGGCGGGCTCGACTGGTCCGGCGACCCGGACCTGCCGAACCCCGGCGACGACGACCAGGTGGCGCTGGAGGAGGTGCTCACCTCGCTGGGCGAGGCGATCGACGCGGTGGCCGACGCGCTGCTGGCCGAGAGCGTGCACCAGGCGGCACAGGGCAACCCGATGCGGACCGGTGCCACCCTGGACGCCGCCTCCCGCGGCGACGTACCCCCGAGCGAGCTGGAGTTCGCCCGGACCCCGCGCACCGGCCTGGGCGTCACCCACCGGGTGGTGCTGCTCGGCAACGACCGGCCGGCCGTGATGCAGGGCATGCCGGCCACGGAACCCACCCCTCGGGCGGCGGCCGAACCCCAACTCGACGCACTGGTCGCCAGCCTGCTGCCCCGGCCGGGATCGGTGCGCGCGCGGGTGGAGTGGGCTGGACCGCATGGCCCGCTCACCGGCGAGGTCAGGCTCGACCGGATCGGCCAGTCCGCGCTGGACCTGCTCGCGCTCACCGACTCTGAGGAGATCTCCGTCGACAGTGAGCTGGTGGCCCGGCTCCTGGACGCCGCGACCCCGCCCCCGGGGGCGACCGGGTCCCGGCCACAGCGACTACTGCCGGGCAGAAGCGAGGACTGGGCCGCCGCCGTACTGGCGCTGGACGAGTTCGTCGAGGTCGCTCGTGCGGTGCGTACCCTGGTGTCCTCATCCCGCCCGCTGACCGCCGCCGACCTCCAGCCGGCCGGTGCCGAGCCGGATCCGGGCACACCGGACACCGGCACTGCCAGCGCGGCGCCGAGCGGAGACGACGACCCGTCCCTGCGCGACCGCGCCGACCAGGCGACCGACCTGCTGCTGCGGCTCGTCACCGACCTGGCCAGCGAGGAACCGGCGGTACTCAGAGCGGCACTGGCCACCGCCGCCGGCATCGGGGTGCTGGGCGCGTACCTCGGTCCGGACGCCACGCCGCCGGCCCTGCTGGCCCGGGCCCGCACGGTCGGCGCGGAGGTCACCACCCGGCACGCGGCGCTGGTCGCGTTGACCACCGACTTCCACCGGGACAGGGCGACCGCCGAGCAGCGCCGCGACCACGACGTGGCCCGGTTGCAGGCGGTCTTCGGGGCGGACTTCCGGGTCCTGCCGGCGTTCACCCTCGCCGATCCGGCCGGCCTGGCCACGGCGCTGGCCGCGAGCACCGACCTGCAGGGCGGTACGCCGCACGAGGTCGACGACTGGCTGGCCGACGTGGCGCCCGTGCGGGCCGGGGTCGACCGGCTGGAAACGGTACGCGGCTACGCCCAGGCGGTCCGCCCCGACCGGTACCAGGACCTGCGGGTGGCGCAGCTGCCGTACACGCCCGGCGACCGATGGCTGGGGCTTCGCTTCGGCGCCGAGCGGCCCGCCGGGTCCCGGCTGTCGGTCGTCGTCGACGCACCGGCCACCGTCGATCCGGCCGCGCCGATGTGCGGCCTGCTCGTCGACGAGTGGGTCGAGGTGGTGCCGAACGAGGCCGAGACGACCGGGGTGGCGTTCCACGCCGAGACGCCCGGTCAGGCGGCACCCCAGGCCATCCTGCTCGCCGTACCCGCCGACGATGCGACGCTGTGGACCCGGGAAGCCCTGGAACGCACGCTCGTGGAGACTCTCGAACTCGCTCCGCTGCGCGCCGTCGACGTGGCGACCCTCGGCGAGGTCGGTCAGTTCCTGCCCGCGCTCTACTTCCCGTTCAACACCGACGGCGAGACCGCCGCGACCGACTTCACCCGTACCGTCACCGCCGGCTAAGGAACTCACGATGTCCTCTGTCACCTCATGGACCCGGCTCGAACCGGGTGCCCGTAGCGACGATCTCGCCCCCGGCCTGCAGGCCCGGATCCACGACCCGCTCTGGATGCTGGCCCGGCAGTGGCAGTTGGGGGAGTTCACCGGCGAGGACGCCGGCTCGCCGGTGTCGGTCCGCCTGCGGGCGGAAGTCGCGCCGGTGACCCGCTACCGTCCGCACGGCGGAACCACTCGGCCGTACGACCGGGGCTCTCCCCTGGAGACGCAGGTCGAGGCCGGCTCCGCCGGCCGGCTCACCGATCCGCGGATCGCGGCCCGCGCGGGCCAGCACTTCCTGCGGCTGCTCGGTGCGGATCCGGCACTGGCCGGCTACCGGGACGGGTTCGCGGCGGCCTACCCGCTGACCCTCGACGACGCCGGTGACAGCCTGCCGGACCCTCAGAGCCGGCGCTGGTTGTCGGTGCTGGGGCGGCGGACGCCCAGTGGCGCCCGGCTACTGCCGGCGCTGCGCGCCCTGGTCGACCACGGCACGCCGCCGGCCGGGGTGGCGGTGGCCGAGGCGGACCTGCGGGCGTTGCGGTCCACGGCCCGGTCCTGGCTGACCTGGCTCGAATCGCTCGGGCTCGCCCCGGACGGTACGGACCCGGCGCCGCCGGCCTGGGATCCGTCCCGGATGGAGTACCGGTTCGAGGTGGCGGCCCGGTCCGATGGTGTCGACACGGTGTTCTCCGCCGCCGAGTACGACGGTGGCCGGCTCGACTGGTACTCGTTCAGCGTCGACATGGGTGGCTCGTTGCCGGCGACCGATCCGAGCGAGGAGCCGGCCGAGGAGATCGTCCGGACCGTGCTGCCGGCCCCGGCCGGCTATCCGGGCATGCCGGCGGCGCGCTGGTGGGAGTTCGAGGACGCGCGGGTGGACTACGGGCGGGTCGAGGCGGAGCCGACCGACCTGTCTCGGCTGCTGCTCATGGAGTACGCCACCGTCTACAGCAACGACTGGTACCTGATACCGCTGACCCTGCCGGTGGCCACCGTGGCGCGGATCGGGTCGCTGGTGGTCACCGACACGTTCGGTTTCCGGACCCTGATCCGCCCCGCCGGTGCGCTGCCCGGCGACGGCCAGGACTGGAGCATGTTCCGGCACGACGTCACCGGCCCGCAGGCAGCGGCAGGTGAGCTCTCGGACCGCTTCCTGGTCGCCCCGGCGATCGCCGACAGCCTGGAGGCCGAGCCGGTGGAGGAGGTCCGGATCTTCCGGGACGAGATGGCCAACGTTGCCTGGGCGGTGGAGAGCACGGTGGCGGGGGTGATCGGCCGTCGGGTACGCCGGCACGAGACAGCGCAACTGGCGGCTGCCGACGCCCCGGTGGGCTCCGGCGGGCCGGTGATGGCCTCCGGCGCGGGGGAGAGCGCCTACTACCGACTGGCCAGCAGCGTGCCGGAGCACTGGTTCCCGCTGCTGCCGGTGGAACCGGTCCGGGGCGCCTACCTGCTGCGCCGGGGCAGTGTTCCCCGGCACGACGCGGGGCACCCGGTAGACCCCCGGCCGTGGGGCGAACTGCTCGAACCCGGGCGGGACCTGACGATCCACTCGGAGGAGGTACCTCGCGAGGGGCTGCACGTCACCCGGGTGCACCAGCGGGTCCGCTGGTCGGACGGGTCGACGCACACCTGGATCGGTCGGCGGAAGCGGCCGGGTCGCGGCGAGGGCTCGAGCGGATTGGTGTTCGACGTCGTCGCGACCACCTGATGGACACCGCTTGCCGTACGACATCTCACCGGCCGTTCGCCTCGCAAAGATCGGTTGTCGAAAGGACAGATCCTTTACGGCGGCTACGCTTTTCTGCGACGGCGGGCAACAACTGAGACACCACTACTCCGGTCCAGCACATCGTCTGGACCGGAGTAGCGGTGCAATTGTCGACCTTCTGGATCAGACGATGTTGATGTCGCTGCACCACATGTAGGTCTGGTCCATGTGCGAGGCCTTCCAGATCACGAAGAGGACGTGGTGTCCGCTACGGCCGGACGTCGAGACGTTGAACGAGATGTTCTGCGTCGGCGCGTACCGCCCGGTCTGCGTGATCAGGTCGATGTTGCCCCAGCCGACACGCTGGGTGTTCGGGTTGAACCCCTGCCGGGTGAGGTAGACCCGGAAGAAGTCGGCGCCGTGGCTGGCCTGGTCGTAGAACTGGAGCGTGAAGTTACGGCTGACCGTGGTGGCCTTCCAGGCTCCCGGCTGGTTCAGGGTGTCGTTGCGGGACAGGGCGTTGCTGCACAGTTGCCCGTCGGGCGTACGGGCCTGGTACTGCCCGCCGAGGCCGTCGCGCAGGGCGCTCATCCAGTTCCACATGGTGTCGGGGTTGGCCTGGAACGCCCGGTAGCACATCGGGTCCTGCGTCTGCATCGCCGGATCCATGTGCTTGTTGCCCCAGGTCTTCCAGCACTGGTAGGCGCGGGTCGCCGGGTTGATGACGGTGCCGTGGGCCTGGGCGGCGCCGGTCCAGGGCAGCATTCCGACCAGCATGGTGAGCGTCAGGGCGAGCGCCTGGAGAGGTCGGCGGACGGCGGACTGCCGCCCGGATCGAGGGGGGTGATGGTGTGAATGCACGGTGCATCCTCCGTTCCGAGGCGCCCCCAGGGACGGGTTGGGAGCGCTTCCAACGACTTTGCACCGAGGATAGCGCATATTAATGATCGTCTATCTAATTTCTGTGTTCGTGGGGCGATTCGATCGCCGCCGAGATTCCATTCGCGCTGCACCGATCTGAATGGATCTCGGCGGGTCGACCGTCGATGATCGACAAATTCGCAGCCCTTTGTCGCGGGTGGTCTCGCAAGGCCCGCAGTTCGTCGTAACCGCGTGATCGCGGTCCGTGGTCGTCCGCTCGTCCCATCGGCTTCCTCCTGCCGCCGCACGCCCGGCCTCCTGCCCGCCGTGGTCCGTCGAGCCAAGTTTTCCGAGGTCAGCCTCTTGACCGGCCACCGAAGCTCGGAATATGTTCAGTGATGTCTACAGACCAACGCGGACATCAGTGAACAAGCGATGAGGGAGCGGCGTGGCTACGACTCACGAACTCACCCCCGCGGCGATCAGGGCGCTCACCCGAGAGGTCTCGGCGGCTGACGCCGAGGCCCTGCACGAGCAGATCTCGCAGCTGATGCGACAGCGCATCGAGTCGGGTGAGTGGCCGGAGCACCTGAAGTTGCCGGCGGAGCCGGAACTGGCGGCCGCGCTGAACGTCTCGCGGGGCACCGTCCGGCGGGCGATCCGGACCCTGATCGAAGCTGGCCTGCTCAAGCAGACCCGCGGCAAGGGCACCTTCGTGCGGGGGCAGATGCTGGAGCAGGAGTTCGCCCAGGAGTTGATTTCCACGGCGCAGAGCCTGGACCGGGAGGGCGTGGAGTACCAGACCCAGGTGCTGTCCGCCCGGGTCATCCAGGCACCGAGCCACATCGCCGCCCACCTCGGTCTACCTGCTGACGATCTCAGCGTGTTGGCCATCCGGCGTACCCGATCGGTCGCCGGTGAGGTGGTCTATCTGCTGGACAACTACCTCCCGACCGTTCTGTGCCCGGATCTGCCCCCGCAGATCCTTCAGGACCGGTCGCTGTTCGGAGTGCTCGAACACGATTACGGCGTGACCGTCGACTCGGTCCGGCGTACCTTCTCCGCCATACTTCCCGACGACGACGTCAGTCACGCGATGTCGCTGCGTCCGGGCATCCCGGTCCTCTACCTCGAACAAATCTCCTACCAGTCCAACGGAAACTCCGTCGAGTACTCCGACGTATGGGTACGCGGAGACCGCGTACGGATCTCCTCCTGGATCAAGCGGTAGGACCTGCCTGACACCCATCTCTGCACCACACCCCCCCCACCCCCACTCGTACCGACGGTGGTCCTCCACCGCCGTCGATACGTGCTGCCAACAGGAGACATCATGCGAAACGAGACTTCATTCAGGCTGTCCCGCCGGGGCTTGTTGACCGGCGCCCTCGGCGTCACCGGCGCGCTGGCCCTCGGTGCCTGCGCCTCCCGCGAGGGCGACACAGGCACCCCGAGCGCCACCACAGGTGGAGAAACACTCGGCGCGTCCGGCATGGAATGGGACCGCTTCAAGGGGGAGACCCTCAACCTCCTGCTCTGCGAACACTGGTGGACCTCCGCGGTCAGCAAGCGATTCCCGGAGTTCGAGGCACTCACCGGGATGAAGATCAAGGCCAACACGCTGTCCGAGGACAGCTACTACCAGCAGGCCCTGGTGGCACTCTCCTCCGGCGCCACCACGTACGACGCGCTGATGGTCGGCAACCTGCAGGCCGGGCAGTACATGAACGCCGGATGGCTGGAGCCGCTGGACACCTACTTCGGCGGCGGTGGCCTGGTCAACGCCGACTGGTTCGACACCAACGACTTCTTCGCGCCGGCCCGCAAGGCCAGCAGCCTCAACGGTGAACTCATGGCGCTGCCGCTGTCCGCGGAGGCCGGCGTGGTCATCTACCGCAAGGACCTCGCGGCCCAGGCCGGCGTCAACGGATTCCCCACCCAGGAGAGCCTGGTCGACGCGAGCGCCAAACTCTCCGCCGCCATGGAGCGTCCCTTCGCCGGCCGCGGCCGGCGCGGACTCGACATCGTGTGGACCTGGACGAACTTCTTCCTCACCCAGGGCGGCGAGTTCTACAACGGCAACACCCCGACGGTGGACAGCCCCGAGGCGGTCGCCGCCACCGAGCTGTACGTGCAGCAGCTGCTCACCAAGTACGGCCCCAAGGGTGCGTCCAACATGAGCTGGCTGGAGGCAACCGGCAGCGTCAACGAGGGCCGGGCGGCCCTCTACACCGACGCCAGCGGACTGCTGTCGGTGGTGCTCGACAAGAACAGCAGCAAGCACACCGACCAGATCGCCGTGTCCCGGTGGCCCGACAGCGCCGCCGCCAAGGCCGCCCCGAACTACTGGTACTGGATGGCCGGCATCCCCAAGGCGTCCCGTAAGAAGGAGCAGGCCGCCCTCTTCTACGCCTGGGCGATGAGCAAGGAGACCGCCACCTCGGTCAGCGCCGAGTCGGGCAGCCCGTCGGCCCGCGAGTCGGTGTGGTCGAACGACGACTTCCTCTCCTTCTACCCCGGCGACATGTCGAAGGAGATCGTCGCCAACCTCCAGGCCGTACAGCCGGACCGGGTTCCGTACGCCCGGCCCACCTTCCCGAGCGAGGCCGACGCCCTCTCCCTCGAACTGATCAAGGTGCTGGTGGACGGCAAGGATCCGAAGCGTGCCATGGCCGACGCGGCAGCCGCGATGGCCCGAGCGGGCCGATGAGCCGCCGTCCCGCCGGCCTGACCGGCCGGCGTCGTCCACGCCGAACGAGGTTGTGATGTCAGCAGACCGAACAGCTGTGCTGTCGCGGCAGGCCGCCGGCTCGACGCCGGCGGCACCGCCGGGCACCGCCGGGCGTACGCCCCGACCGGACGACCGGCGCAGCAGAAGACTGTTCCTCATCGGCATGCTCGCCCCGATGACCGTGCTGCTGCTGGCGTTCACGGTCTACCCGTTCGTGTCGGTGCTGGTCAACTCGCTGCGGCACAACAACCTGACCCGCCCCGACGAGCAGGGCTTCGCCGGGCTGACCAACTTCACCAACACCATCGGGGAACCGGGCCTGCTCCGGGCGCTGCTGCTCACCGTCGGCATGGTCCTGGTCGCCGTGGTCGCCGAGTTCCTCCTGGGTACCCTCGCCGCCTCGCTGCTGTGGCGACCGCTGCGCGGCAGCCGCCTCTACCTGGCCCTGCTCGTGTTGCCGTTCGGCGCGACACCGGTCGCGGCGTACCTGTCCTGGCGGCTGATGCTCAACCCGGACGGCGGACAGATCAACGCCGCCCTGGCGGGGCTCGGGCTACCCACACCGGGCTGGACGTCGGAGCCCATGCTGGCCGTGGTCGCCCTCGTGGTGGTCGACATCTGGCAGTGGGCGCCGTTCATCACCCTGGTCATGCTCGCCGGCCTGAAGTCCCTGCCGGACGAGACGTTCGAAGCGGCCGCACTCGACGGCGCGAGCGCCCTGCAACGGCTGGTCCGCATCGCGCTGCCGATGCTCAAGCCACTGGTGGCCTTCGTCGTCACGATCCGCGCGATCGACGCGGTCCGTACCTTCGACTCCATCTGGATCATCACCGGGGGAGGGCCGGGCGCGGCGACCGAGACGCTTGTCGTACGCATCTACCGGACCGCCTTCAACGACCTGCACATCGGTGAGGCGTCCGCGCTCGGCCTGCTGCTGCTCGTCGTCCTGTTCATCGTCGGGAAACGGTTCGCCGCACCCGCGCTGCAACGGTTGGAGCACTAGTGCACGAGACTCGAAAAGGGCGGGTGCTGCGCACCGCGGCGATCTGGGCCCTCATCCTCTGGTCGATCATGCCGTTCGCCTTCATGCTCCGCGTCGGCTTCGCCGCTCCCAGCGACATCCACGGCGGTGCGCCGGACTGGCTCGCCCCGCTGTACATGTTCAACTTCGTCGACCTGTTCGGCGACGCCGAGTTCATGGGGGCGATCGGGCGGTCGGTTCTCGTCGCGGTGGTGTCCTCCGCGATCGCCATCGCCGCCGCCACACCGGCCGCGTACGCCTGCGCCCGCATGCAGTTCAAGGGCCGGTCGGACTTCGAGTTCTGGGTGCTGTCGACCCGGATGCTCCCGGCGGTCGTCGTGGTCATCCCGTACTTCGTCCTGTTCCGCCAGATCGGCGGCATCGACACGGTGTGGGCGCTGACCGTGATGCACACGGTGGTCAACCTCGCGGTGACCTTCTTCCTGCTCCGCAGCTTCTTCGCGGACCTGCCGGCCGCGGTCTTCGAGGCCGCCGACCTCGACGGCTGCTCGGAGACCAGGAAATTCATGAGCGTGGCGTGGCCGATGGTGCGCAACGGGGTCGCGGCTGCGGCCGTGCTGAACTTCATCTTCTCCTGGAACGAGTTCGTCTTCGCCCTCACGCTGGCCAGCGGCGAAGCGAAGACCGTCTCGGTGGCGATGCTGGGGTTCATGCAGTTCCAGTCGGTGGCGGTCGGCCCGATGATGGCCGCGGGAACCCTGGCCGTACTTCCCGTCGCCGTCGTGCTCTTCCTCGCGCAGAAGCAGCTGGTCACCGGCATGAGCTTCGGGGCGGTGAAGGGATGACCGAGGTCGTGTGCGTCGTGGACGCCGGCACCACCGGTATCCGCTGCGCGCTGGTCGACGATCAGGGCACGGTGCACGGTCAGCACAGCCGCGAACTGGTCATCGACCACCCATACCCGGGCCACGCCGAACAGTCGCTGCCGGCAATGTGGGACGCGACCGCACAGCTGCTTCGGGACATCCAGGCACTCGCCGCACAGGCCGGGCATCGCATCGTCGCGCTCACCCTGGCCACCCAGCGGGCCTCCGTTGCCGGACTCGACAAGGACCTGCAACCGGTCACCCCGCTGGTGCTCTGGATGGACCAGCGCGGTGCCGGCGAGCTGGCGACCATGCGCCGGTCGGTGGACGCGCACACCTACAGCCGAGAGTCCGGCATGCCGCTGAGCACCATGCCGGCCCTGGCCACCCTCGTCTGGCTGCGCAGACACGCCCCGCAGGAGTACGCGGCCTCGGCGTACTTCGTCGGTGTCCAGGAGTGGCTGCTGCACAAGCTGGCCGGCGGCCCGCCGCAGGTCGACCGCAGCTGCGCGTCCTGGGTCGGGCTGCTGAACCTGCGCCAAGGACGCTGGAGCGCAGACCTGCTGGACGCGTTCGACATCGGCGAGGACCGGCTGCCCGCGCTGCGCGCCTGCTCCGACGTCGCCGGTCGACTTCTCGACGAGGTGGCCGACCTGACGGGCCTGCCACGCCGGCTGCCCGTCTACGTCGGCGGCGGTGACCAGCAGTGCTCGGCGGCCGGCGGCGGCGGCGTGCGTCCCGGTGCCGCCACCGTCAATCTCGGCACCTCGGCGACGATGGTCTTCCCGGCCACTGCCCGCGACGCCCCCGAGGTCGCAGGATTCGTCCGCGCCGCACACATCGTCGAGGACCACGTGTCGGTCGAGGGAACCATTCCCGCCTGCGGATCGGTGCTTCGCTGGCTGCGAACGCTACTGCGCTACGGCGACGACGACGCGGCGTACGAGCGGATGTCCGCCGACGCCGACGCGGTCGAACCAGGCGCGCGGGGCCTGCTGTTCGCACCGACCATGGCGGGCGTCGGAACCCCGCACTGGACA
This sequence comes from Micromonospora sp. NPDC051196, assembly GCF_040682415.1. Taxonomy (NCBI): domain Bacteria; kingdom Bacillati; phylum Actinomycetota; class Actinomycetes; order Micromonosporales; family Micromonosporaceae; genus Micromonospora; species Micromonospora sp. NPDC051196. The sequence continues at coordinate 100,714 of NZ_JBFBAY010000006.1, read as the reverse complement.
GCGGCGAGCGGCCGGATGAGCGGCCTGGACTTCGCGCACGGACCGGGCTTTCTCGTCCGCGCCGCGATGGAAGGCATCGCCCTACAGGTCCGCGACGTGCTGCGGCACCTGCCGCCCGCACTGGCCGGGCCGACGTTGACCGCGATCGGCGGCGGCGCCCGTTCCACCGTGTTCTGCCAGGTCCTGGCCGACGTCACCGGCACAACCGTCGAGGTGCCGGCGGGTGATCCGCAGGCGGCACCACTGCGGGGTGCGGCCCTGTCGGCCTGGGTGGGCCTCGGCCGCTACGACGACCTTCCGCACGCTGCCGGACCGCTGCTCACCGCTGCTCGACGCCATCGGCCCGACCCCACCACCGCCCCTGTTTACGACGCGCTGTACAGCCGCTACCTCGACATGTCGGGCCTGGCCGCGGCGTGACGAGCACAAGCAAGGAGAACCTGGAAATGGAAGCCCACCCTACCGACGAGCAGTCGATGCGGGCGTTGATGCTGACCGGTGACCAGCAATCGGTCGTACGCCAGGTGCCACGCCCGGTGCCGGCCCACGACGAGGTGCTGGTACGGGTAACCGTGTCCGCGGTGTGCGGCAGCGACCTGCCGCACTACCGCAAGTCGGCGCAGGAACTCGGCCACCGGCTGCACACGGTCCCGGGCCACGAGGCGGTGGGAGTGATCGCCCAGGCCGCCGCCAGCGGCGACGGACCGGCCGAAGGCACCCGGGTCATCGTCTACCAGCACTCGGGCTGCGGCGACTGCACCTTCTGCCTCAGCGGTGAGCCGATGTTCTGCGCCGACCGGCGCACCCTGGGCAACCACCGCAGCGGAGCGGACGCCGAATACCTCACCGCGCCGGCCACCGGCGTCCTGCCCGTACCCGACGACCTCAGCGACGCCATGGCGGCCCTGATCGCCTGCAACTTCGGCACCGCGTACTCGGCCTTCCGCAAGTCCGGGGTCGCGGTGGGCGACCGGGTGGCGGTGTTCGGCCTCGGGCCGGTGGGCTGCTGCGTGGTGGCCCTCGCGGCGGCCGCCGGAGCTGAGGTGTTCGCCGTCGACCCGATCGAGGGGCGGCGGGACCTGGCCAAGACCCTCGGCGCGGGTACGGCCATCGACCCGATCGCGCAGGACCCGGTCGCCGCCGTCGCGGCCGTGACCGAGGGGCGCGGACCCGAGGTCATCTTCGAATGCTCCGCCAATCCGACCGCACAGACCCAGGTGATGAAGCTGGCCCGGCCGCACGGCACCGTCGTGCTGCTCGGCGCCAACAACAGCATGGAGATCGACCCCGGGGTCGACGTGATCCGCAAGGAACTGCGGGTCATCGGCAGTTGGGTCTTCACGCAGCCCGAGTTCCCGGCGGTCCTCCGAGCGGCCCGCAGTCTCCCCGCCCTGCAGCACCTCATCACCGACCCCTTCCCCGCGCAGCGGGCCCCCGACGCGCTGGCCGCGGCTGACGCCGGGCACATCGGGAAGGTGCTGATCGACTGGTCGTGACCCGAGCAGGCGCACGTCCCGCTCCGTCGAATCCTCTTCACCACCCTCCCGGTTCCACCCCACCCGTGCGGTTCTAGGCGTACGACGCCGACCGCAGGGTGCCGCACGTCCGCAGAAGGAGATACCGCAATGACTTCCGCCCCCACCGCCCTGCCCGCCGACTTGACCCCGGCCGCCCTCGCGCCGTACATCCAACACACGCTGATCGAGGTGGGCACCACCCGGGATCGCATGATCAAGCACGCCGAGGAGGCCCTGGCCCACGGCTTCAACGCCGCGATGGTGCCCGGTTCCTGGGTGCCGGTCGTCGCCGACGTGCTGCGCGGCAGCAGCGTCCAGGTCGCCTCCGCGCTCGACTTCCCGACCGTCGGGGTGACCACCAGCGCCGGGAAGGCGTACGAGGCGGAGAGCCTGGTGCGCGCCGGTGCCGAACAGATCGACATCGGAGTCCAGATCGGCTGGCTGAAGAGCGGCATGTACGACGAGTTCCGCGAGGACATCGCGGGTGTCGTCCGCGCGTCCGGGGTCCCGGTCAAGGTGATGCTCGAGCTGCCGCTGCTGACCGAGGCCGAGCGCGAGACCGCCATCGAACTGTCCATCGAGGCGGGCGCCGCGTACCTGAAGAACGCCAGCAGCGGCGCGATCGAGGTCGCCAACCCCGCCAGCATCGGCTACCTGGTGGGACGCGCCGCCGGCCGGAGCAGGGTCAAGGCATCCGGCAGCATCAAGTCCTACACCCAGGCCGTGGCACTGCTGCGCGCCGGCGCCGAACTCCTCGGCACCAGCGCCGGCATCGCGATCGTGACGGACACCGCCAACGAGAAAACCGTCAGCTACTGAACGGATGACCGCACCCAGGGCGTCGGTTGCCGGGCGTCGTCGGATCCGCCGACGCCAACGGCGACCGACGCCCTGGGGAGTTCGGCAGACGTACAGATCCGACACCATCCTTGCTGAGCGCGGCCGGTGAACAGGTGACGACCAATTGTGGGGAGAGGCACGATAGGTTGTCGTCCGGGCGTCGCGGTTGCTGGAGGGTGCGTCGGCATGACGACGGTAGTGTTCGTTCACGGTACCGGGGTCCGTCAGCCCCACTTCGATGCGACGTTCGCCCGGGTCACCGCCGAGATAGCGAATGTCGACGGATCGGTACCGGTCCTGCCGTGTTACTGGGGTGAGCCCCACGGAGCCCGACTGTCGCGCGACGGAGCGTCCATCCCGGACGGCATGCGTCCACGCGGGACGGATGACGACTCGCTCGACGACGGCGAGGTGCGACGATGGGCGTTGCTGGAGATCGACCCGCTGTTCGAGTTGCGGCTCATCGCCGCCACCGGCGCCGGGGCTCGCGAGGTGGCCCCGCACACGGTGCCACCTGGTAGGCGTATCCGGCAGGCGGCACTGGAACTGCCCACCAGTCCACAGGTGCGCGAGGCCGCTGGTCGCGCCGGCCTGGCAGAGACCTTCGATCCAGCCGTCACCACCGTCCTCGGTGCGCCGGTCACCGCCGACGCGCTCGCCGCAGGGCAGCAGACCGAGCTGGCCACCGCCCTGGCGGCGGCCATCGTGGCCGAAGCCATGACCCGTGCCGACCAGCAGGCCGGTGGGCCCGTCCCGCTGATCGGGCAACGGCGCGACGCCCTCGTCGAGCTGCTGGTCGCGCAATTGCATGGAGACGCTCGTGCGATGATGGGACGGGCCGTGATGGCCGGTGCCCAGTTGGCCGCCACGCTCGGAGCGACCCGCCCGGCGGAACGACGACGGCTCGCGCTGACCAGTGCGGTGAGCCCGGCGGCCGGCGACATCATGGTGTATCTCGCCCGGGGTGCCGCGATCAGGGAGCACATCACCACGACCGTGGCGGCGGTGGATGACGACGTCGTCCTGCTGGCCCACAGCCTTGGTGGCATCGCCTGCGTGGACGTCCTGGTGGACGCCCCGCCGGCGAACGTACGGGGCCTGATCACGGTCGGCTCGCAGGCCCCGTACCTGCACGAACTCGGTGCCCTGCCGAGTCTGCCGCCCGCCGCACCGCTACCGGACACCTTCCCCGTCCCGTGGATCAACATCTTCGACCGGCGGGACCTGCTGGCCTTCCTGGCGGAACCGATCTTCGGTGAGCGGGTACGTGACGTGGAGGTGGACAACGGCGTCCCGTTCCCCCGCTCGCACAGCGCCTACTTCGCCAACCCGGCCGTGTATGCCGTGCTTCGGCACGTGATGTCGGCGGTACGAGAATGACCGACCGTGCCCCTCAGGTGCGCGCGGTCGTCGTGGGCGTCGAACGCTACGACGTCGGCGCCGAGTGGAACCTCGACGGGCCGGTGCGCGACGCGTGCCGGTACGTGCAGTGGCTGCGCGGGCATGGCGTCGACGACGAATCGGTCACCCTGCTCGCCTCCCCGCTGCCGGGTAACGAGGCGCCCCTGGCGCAGTTGGGCCTACCGGTGCGGCCGGCCGAGCAGGCGGTCGTGTACGACGTGCTGACCAGGGAGCTGCCCGCCGACGAGGCGGACCTGCTCATCGTCGTGTGGGGCGGGCACGGAGTGATCGACGGTGACGGCAATCGGCGGTTGTTCTACGCCGACGCCACGGTCCCGGACAAACGCAACCTGGACCTCAACGCGCTGATGCGCACACTGATGACAGCCTATTTCCCCCACCCACGCCACCAGCTGCTCGTGGTGGACGCCTGCCAGAACCTCGTCTCCGAGTTGCAGTACGTCAACCTCCTGCCCCACCAGACGCTGCCGACACATCCAACGTTGATGCCCGGACGCGACCAGCACGCGCTCGTCGCCGCCAGCCCCGGCGAGCTGGCTCTGAACGACTCCACCCGCCGTACGGGCCTGTTCTCCGACGAGCTGCTCCAAGCCCTCGCCGATCCGGCCGCCGGATGGCCACCGGATGTCGACCAGCTCGCCACCCACCTCGACCGGCGCTTCACCCAGCTGCGGGCAGCGGGCGCCACCAGCCAGCGCCCACCGTACCTGTGGCAACGCACCCCGGCCCGCGAGGGCGTGGTGTTCGACCTGGGAACGGCCCGTCCTGCACGGATGTCCCTGGCGGCGCTCGGCGCCATCGTCGATGCCATGCTCGACGTGGACGAACTGGCGAGCGTGCCGAACCTGCAGCAGTTCATCAGCCTGCTGCCGTCGGACATCCGCGGCGCCGTGCCCTATGCCGGCAGCCCTCGGATGGACCTGGTCAGACTGTTGCGCACCTGTGAGATGTACGAGACGGGACGGGAGGCGCTGACGACGGTGCTGAGCCTCGCCATGGCCAACCGCGCCGATCTGACCCGGACCCTTGACGCCTTGGACCGGCATTGGCCGGCGTAGCCGACGCCGTGCGGGCGGCCTGGGAGTCCGGATCCCTCCAGGCGTTGGTGACCAGCCTGGAGAACGTCGAGGAGTTGGTGGAGCCGCACGCACGTTCCCTCCTGATCAGTCTTGTCGAGACGGAACTGCGGGCGGAGGAGCCCGCGATGTGCCTCTCGGTGGCGCGCAGCCCGGTACGCCGCCTGGACCTGGTCGCACTGACCCGGGAATGCCTGCGGGTTCGAGGCGGTGTACGCGCACTGCGCGCCGCCGCCCTGGTGCTGTTCGACAGGGCTGGCCCTGCCGGCGTCCTGCTCGCCGAGTGCGACCGGGTGCTGGAGCTGGAGCCCAGCCTCCTCACCGAGGACGACCGGGCCGGACTGTTCGACCTGCTCGACGGCATCTCGCTCACCGCACACGCGGACGTGCCAGCACTGTTCGTCGAGGCGACACGACCGGTTCCTGTGCACACGGCAGCGTCCACCATGGTCGGCGCGGTACACCAGTTGGAACGTCGCGGCACGGCCGTGCCGCTCCTGCGGTTCCTGGAGCTGCTGGCCAACCACAGCGAGCACAGCGCAACGGTCGACGACCTCCGCGGCTGGATCGACGCGCACCTCGACCTGGTCGAGGCGCATCGCCGCGCCGAGGTGACCGGACTGCGCAACGCCGTTCGGTCCGTCGACGCAAAGGCGCGGACCTGCCTGCTGGTGCGGGTCGAGCCGGCCGAAGATGACACCTACCTGGCGATGGCGTGGCTCAGCCAGACCGATGCACCCTTCGGGCCCAACTGCGGCCCCGAGGAGATCGTCACCCTCGACGAGCTGCAGCGGTGGCTGCGTGAGTTCATCGCGCGCTATGCCCACGGCGCGCTCGATCCTCGGCGGCGACCACTCATCGAGTTCGCCCTACCACCCAGCCACCTCAACGAGCCCGTCGACACCTGGCGGTTGGCCGGCGGCGAACGACTGGGCGCGCTGTACCAGGTCATCGTGCGGCCACTGACGCGGCCGGCTGCGGCCCTGCCACTGCTGGAGGATCGCTGGAAGGTGCTGGTCGCCGGCGCGCGGGTCGACAGCCCCGCACCGGAGTCGATGCGCTGGCTGCACTCCACCGGCAGTGTTTCGGCCGAGCCCGCCGACTGTTCGGGGTGGGCGTGGATGGCCGTGACCTGCCCGCTGGTCGGACGGCAGCCGGCCGCCGTCGACGCGGTGCTGTCCACCGGAACGCCGGTGGCCGTGTGGCTACGCGGCGACCACGCCGAACCGTCGCGCCGCGCGGTGCTGGAAGGGCTGTCACGGGGCCGCCTGGTCACCCAGCTTCCGGACGCCGTACGTAAGTTCCGCGAGAACGGCTGGCACGGCGACAGTCACCACCGGGACCTTGTCCTGCTGTGGGATGACCCGACCCGGCCACCACCTTCGAGTTACCTGGTCAACGCTCCGGAGCGGAGGACATAGCGTGCCCGCAAACAGTTGGTGTATCTACCGTGGCCACGGCGAACCGCACGACGGCATCGTCCGGCTACCCCCACCACCGAACTGGCGTCGCTTCGACGGTGGCCCGCCACTGCCCATTCCGGGTGACCGCAGCACCGGAGCATTGCGGCGCCTCGGCGTCACCGACGTGTCCGTCACCGCCCGACAGAGCGTCGTGGAGATGGTCAACGCGGCACTCTACCTGCGCCGCCCGCTGCTGGTCACCGGCAAACCGGGGGTGGGCAAGTCGTCGCTGGCCTACCAGGTGGCGCACGAACTGAAGCTCGGACCGGTGCTGAGCTGGCCCATCTCCAGCCGCTCCACCCTGCGGGAGGGTCTCTACGAGTACGACCCGATCGGCCGTCTGCGCGACGAGAACATCCGCCAGCTCGCCGCACGCGACCACCCCGACCCCGACACCGACGCCACCATCGGCAGCTACCTGACGCTGGGCCCACTGGGGACGGCGCTGCTGCCGTTCGAGCTGCCCCGGGTCCTGCTCATCGACGAGATCGACAAAAGCGATGTCGATCTGCCCAACGACCTTCTCAACGTGTTGGAGGACGGCGAGTACGTCGTCGCCGAACTACGCCGGCTGGCCGGCCAGCAACCCGAAATCGAGGTGCAGACCGCCGACCCGGGCGGTCGGGCGGTGGTCCGCGAGGGCCGGGTGCAGTGCCGAGCGTTTCCCTTCATCGTGCTCACCAGCAACGACGAGCGGGAGTTCCCACCGGCGTTCCTGCGCCGCTGCCTGCGTCTGACTCTCACCGAGCCGGACACCGAGCAGCTGTCTGCCATGGTCGCCGCCCACCTCGGACCCGACATCGCCGCCCGCGCGACCCAGATGATCGAACAGTTCGCGGCCCAACGTAACGGGCCGGGCTCCTACGCCACCGACCAGTTGCTCAGCGCCGTCTACCTGCGGTACGCCTCAACCGATGAGGAGAACGACAGCGGGATGCTCGACTCGGTGACCGAACATCTCCTGGGTGACCTCAACTCGCCCGGGCCGGCGTAATCCGACATGACCGCGCTGCCTGACCTCATCGCCGCGTTGCGTTCCGCCGGGCTGGACACCACCGCGGTCGACATCGCCGAGACGCTCTGGCTCGCACAGATCATCGACGCCCCGGTCTCGTTCGTCGCCCGGACGCGCAGCGATGCGTCGCATCACCCACCACCACCGACCGACGCGGTGCTGAGCATGCCGGTGACCGCGACGCCGCCACCGGCCGACCCCGGCGCCGAGCTGCATCCCTCGACCGCAGACGATCACCTGGCCAGCGGGGCACCGAACACCCTGGCGCTGCGTAGCCCCGGTGTGCCCGCTCTGCCGCACGCCCTCGCGCTGGGACGAGCCCTGCGCCCGCTACGCCGGTACGTGCCCTCGTCCCGGGTGTTCGACCTGGACGAGGAGGAGACCGCCAATCGCATCGCCCACGAGCGACTCTGGATTCCGATGTTCCGGCCCCGGCCGGAACTGGAAGCCGACCTCGCGCTGATCGTGGACTCGTCTCCCTCCATGGCCGTATGGCAGCCCACCCTCCGCGAACTGCTCCTGCTCATGCAGCGGATCGGCGCGTTCCGCATCATCCGCGACTACTGCCTCGACAGCGATCGCGACGGTGAGCTGGCACTGCTACCCCGAGGCTCGCGGGTCGCCTCCGCCATCGATCCCGACTCCGTCACCGACCCCACCCGCCGCAGAATCATCATCGTCGTCACCGACGGCGTCGGCGCGGCCTGGCACGACGGTCGGATGGACATCCAGCTGCAACGCTGGGCCCGGGTCAACCGACTGCAGGTACTGTGCGTGCTACCTCGCCGGATGTGGAACGCCACGGGGCTACGCACCCGGACCGCCACCAGCGACCGGCCGGCGCACCGGGAGGCCCGGGCGCCGGTCCCCGTCCTGGAACTCTCCCTGCCCGCCATCCGTCGGCGCGGCCCGAAGATCGGACGCGCCCAGGGAGCGGCCACCCTGCTGCCACCTGACGACACCGGCACCCGACAACCTGACGCCACTGGTCCGGCGGAACTTCTCCGGCGATTCCTGAACGTGGCCTCGCCCACCGCACAGCGGTTGGCAGGCTACCTCGCCGCCGCGCCGTTGACTCTGCCCACCATGCGGCTGGTCCAACAGGTCATGTTGCCCGACTCCGCTCCCACCCATCTCGCGGAGGTCTACCTCAGCGGCCTGATCTACCAGCCCACCCCGGCCGGTCCGGACGACGACATCGACACCGTGCAGTTCGAGTTCCGTCCCGGGGTGCGCGAACTGCTGCTCGATTCCACCGATCGCGCCGAGGCGGTACGGGTGCTCACCCTGATGTCGACGTACGTGACCGATCGGTTCGGCCGCCAGATCCTCGACTTCCCTGCGTTGCTTCGTGCCCCCGAGACAGCGGAGGTCCCCGAGCTGACGTCGGGCACGCTGCCGATCGCCCGGATCGCTGCGCCCGTGCTACGCGGCCTCGGTCCGCGGTTCGCCGGCCTCGCTGACCGCCTGGAGGCGAAAACACACAGCAGCGGCGGAGCGAGGACTGTCGTTGAGCAGCGGGCCGGTGAGGCGCCGGAAGCGCCACCTGCACGAATGGTCCTCAGTATCGACATCGTCGGCTACGCCGCCGGTAACGCCTCTCAGCAGCGGGCCGTCTTCCGACTGTTGAACAGGATGGTCGACGCGGCCTTGCGGGAAATGGGTGTCGAGTTCGACGACACCGAGCGCCACATGGTCGGCGACGGGTGGCTTGTCGTCCTGCCGCCACATACGGAGCAGGCCCCTGCTCTCGCAGCCCTGCTCCACTCCATGGCCGAACACCTACACCTAGACCGTCACCGATACGCCGAGCAGCTGCGGCTCCGGGTGGGCGCCTCCGCCAGTTCGTTCGTACGCAGTGCCTCCGGCAACGCTCTGGTAGAGGCTGTTCGGCTGTGCAACTGCGCCCAGGTACGCCAGGTAATGGCCGACCGCCCCGACCTGCTGCTCGTCGCCGCAGTCTCCGACCAGCTCTACACCGAGGTGGTTCGGGCAGCGGGCACCTTACCGGTGCGGCAGGGCAACATGGCGGTCCTGGATCCGCGCGCATTCCGGCGCATCGACGTCGCGACCAAGGGCTACCAGGGCGTCGCCTGGCTGTGGACGGACGCTGCCGGGGCTGCGGAACCCTCGTCGACGACCGTCGCGCCGGCCGCCATGACACCGCCATCAGCGGACATCGACCTGCTGTCCACGCTGACCGCTCGCGAGCGCGAGGTGCTGGCGGCGCTGGCTGAGGGACTGACCAACCGCGAATTAGGCCAACGGCTTTTCATGTCCGAGCGCACCGTGGGCGTACACGTGAGCCACATCTTCGACAAACTTCAGGTGCGAACCCGTGTCCAGGCGACCGCGATCTACCTCCGCCACGAGCAACAGGCGACAAGCGAGATGCTGCCCGCGCTGACGGTTGCGCCACCAGAGCGAGGGCCGGTGGCCACGGCGAGCAGGCGGGCCCAGTTTGTCGCTGCGCTCGCCGAGCTGTACCGCGCGGCGGGTTCGCCGCCGATGCGCCGGATCACCGCCAGGATCCGCGCCCGCCACGACAAGCCCGGCAGGATCGCTATTGCGACCGTTTACGCGTTGTTGTACGGCCGGACGTTAGCCGACTGGTCCACGGTGAACGCCGTTGTCCGTGTGCTGGCATCGATGGCGAAGCATCCCTATCGCAATCCCGAGGAGGAGGCCGCCCGGCTCCACGATCTTTGGCTCGTGGCGATCGATCCTTCCGAGCTACCGACGGAGGCCGCCGGTCAAGGCTCCTCGTCCACCGTCCAGCACCTGGACACCCTCGCTGCCCCGACCAGCTCCACCACCGATCCTGACCTGCTCGACGAGGTGCTAACCCTGCCCAACGTTCACCTCGTGATCGACGGCCACCACGTCGTCGGTTCCGGTTCCGGTTCCGGTTCCGGCGAGATGGTACGGCAGCGCAACCAGCTGATTGCCGATCTCGGGAAACTGGCCACTCGGACGGACACCGAGGTGAGCGTCGTCTTCGACATGGCCGAAAGCACTGGCCCTCTACCAGCGTCGCCGCGCGGCGTGCGGATCCTCTTTCCCCGCAGAGGGGACGCCACCGGCGAGCTCATCGGCCGGCTCGTGCGCGCGGAACCTGCCGACCGTCGCGTCGTGACCATCTCCTCCGAGCGCGAAACAGCCGATGGCGAGCGCCGTCCCAACACCTACTCGTACAGTCCCGACGCCCTGCTGCGCCTCCTCGCCCACTACGCCTCGGAAGACTCGGGGTAACGAGGTCGGGTTCGGCTCACCCGGGCCCCCGATGCGGTGCAGCCGTCCCGGGTGAGCCGGACGTCGTGAGCCGGACGTCAGTGGTGGGCGTGCGGGTCGAAGCCCTCCGGTGCGCGGTCCAGGAACGTGGTAACCGAGCTGATCCGGCCGTCCGGGTCGAACACCAGGACGTCGGTGCCGGCGGCGAACGGCCGTCCGCCGTCGAGCTCGATCTCCCACATCACCCGGGCCCGATCGTGGTGGATCTGGGGCTCAGCGCGTCGCTGGAACACGGCGGTGCCCATGTTCTGGGTGAACTGGCCGTGAAAGTCGATGAGCGCTTGCGGTCCGGTGAAGACGCCGGCCGGCGCGTGATAGCTGACCTCCTCGGTGAAGGTCTCCGCCGCCAGCCGGCGCTGCTCCTCGGGCTGCCCGGTGTTCCAGAACCGGACGTAACGTTCGACGGTGTCGTCGTATGTGTGGGACTTCATGGGGTTGTGCCTCTCTAGGTCGACGGGTCGGGTGCGGCGAGTGCCGTGTTGACACCGTGCGTCGGCGGCCCGTGGCGTGTCGATTACCTTCGAGGTCATTGCCGACCGGCGGTGCCCTGCGCGAGGCTGGCGGCCATGACCAGACCTGAGCCGGTGGGAGTGCTCATCCGGCGCTGGCGTGAGCGGCGGGGCCGCTCACAGCTCGACCTGTCGTCGTCGACCGAGGTGTCCACGCGCCATCTCAGCTTCGTCGAGACCGGCCGGGCCAACCCGAGCCGGGCGATGATCGAGCGGCTCTGCGACGAACTCGACGTGCCGCTGCGCGAGCGCAACGCCCTCTACCTGGCCGCCGGCTTCGCGCCGGTGCACCGGGAGAGCGCGTTCGTCGACCTCGGCGCGGCACGGACCGCCGTGGCGGCGGTGCTCGCCGGCCACGAGCCGAACCCGGCGCTCGCCGTCAACGTGCGCTGGGAACTGCTGGCCGCCAACGACGCCATGGCCGCGTTCCTGAGCGGTGTGCCGGATTCCCTGCGTACGCCGCCGGTCAACGTGCTGCGCGTGACCCTGCACCCGGACGGGCTGTCCGGGCGGATCCGGAACCTGAGCCAGTGGCGTGCACACGTACTGCGGCGTGTCCGACGCCAGCTCGACCGCACCGCGGCGGAGGGCCTGGCGGACCTGCTGGCCGAGCTGGAGAGCTACCCGGCGCCGGCGGGGACGGCCGCAAACGCGGGCACCGGGCCGGGGGATGACTTGGTGATCCCCCTGCGCCTGTCCACCGAGTACGGTGAGCTGGCCCTGTTCTACGCGACGACGGTGTTCGGCGCGCCGCGCGACGTCACGCTCGACGAGATCTCCATCGAGACGTTCTTTCCGGCCGACGCCGCGACGGCGGAGCTGCTGCGCGCCATGGCGTCGGCCACCCCGGAGCCGGCCGATCTCCGACCTTCTCCGCATCCACCGTAACCATGGCGATCGCCAGCCATGGCGACGAGACAGGGTCGTATATCGTCACCACGACCAATGTCGCGAGGAAGTCAGACGATGGACATGTCCTTGTACGTCGAAGGCACGGCAGCTACGTCGGTGGCTGGCCAGCCGATCGCTGTAACCATTCTCGTAGCGGTCGTCAGCTCCGGCGTCGTCGCCGCAGCCGTCAACGCTATCTCGGGTAATCTTCGCGCAAACGCCAACTTGCGGCGCGATCGGTATGCGCAGGCGGTTCGATACCTGGTGGCTTGGGGGGAATACCCGTACCGGATACGTCGACGTGCCGACGACGAGCCCGCCACTCGGGCGGCTCTCGCAGATCGAGGACATTCCCTCCAGGAGCAGCGTGCAGAGATCGCAGGCTGGATCGCTGCGGAGAGCCGCACGCTCAGTTCCATATTTGATCGATGCGTGGACGACATGTCCGTAATTGTGGGCCCGGCCTGTGTCGAGGCATGGGATTCGCCGCCTGTTACCACCAGTGCTGGCATGAACCTTCGCGGCTTCGGGCCTCGCGGCGTCGACGCTGTCGTCGCGCGAATGGAACGTGCCTGCCGATACCGTTTCGGCATCCGTCGTCTGATGTGGGGAAGTTGGGTGGCGTGGCGCATCCGCAGGTGGGAACGAGTTGCAGCGGGCACAGGGCATAGCCCTGCAGCTCACACCCCTTCTCAACGGGCCAGCGGTGAAACAGAGCGAATTCTTCACGAATCCTGAAGACGGATCGCTGGAGATGCCGTGACCAGCGAGTCATCACGCTCCGACGTGGTAGAAGACATCACCCTTGAGTTCTCTCGTCGTGGCCGTGTGCTCTTCCTCACGAGAAGGAACTTTCATGTCGAGCACATCGCCGCCCTCAAGCGTTGCCAGGTGCTGGACATCAATGTCCGTCACAGCATGCGGGCCGGGAATCGGTTCCTTGCGGCAAATGATGTCGATCTCATCGTCGTAACAGCCGGCATCTTGCGGCGCCGCTCACGAAGATTCGACATCGTCGGCAACCGCCGGCTGGCTGGGGCGACAATCCTGATGTTGGCCGAGCCGCGCTCGGTGAGGCACGCCAAGAGAATTGGCCTTTATATTGATCACCATCTGCCGACAGACGTAACCTCCCCTGAACTGGCGAGAGTTGTGGCTGCGATCTGGGGGCGCATCAGATATCTACGAGAACTGTCACCCGACACCGGGTTACCCGGCACGGCGTGGATATTCGAACACCTTCAAAAGCGACTTGCGGAGGGCTTGCCGTACGCTTTGATGTTCTTCGACATCGACCGCTTCAAGGCCGTGTCGGACGTTTACGGATTTGCCCGCGCCGGCGACTTCCTTCGCGCACTCGCTACGGCGCTCACGGGCGCTGCCTTGCGGGTTGGAACGCCAAACCCCTTGATCGGGCACATCGGAGGGGACGATTTCCTGGTGATCTGCGAACCGTCGCAGGTCTTGCCGTTCACGGGGCATGCCACGGCTGAATTCGAACGCGCCGCCGACAAGCTGTACGATCCGGCTGATGCCATACGTGGATATGTCCTTCTCTCAACGCGGAAGGGCGGGCATCGACGCGCGGCGCTGGTCACGCTTTCAATCGGGGTCATCCACTCGGAGTGGTCGGCGGTTCGCGTCAACTCTCTGCGTGACGCGGCCGTCGCGGTTTCGGAGATGAAACACATCGCAAAGAGCCAACCAGGATCGTATGTCGCAGTCGCGCGACAACTTCCCCTGCCAGACTCCACAGTGGAACCATCTGGGTGAACGCCCGCGACGGCAGGGGCTGCCCAGGCCGCCCCAGTTTCCGCCGCCAACTCGGCGGTGAGCGCGGCGCCGGTCACGCTGGCGGCGGGTGGCTGGCTGCTCCAAGGTGTCTTCCCCGACCCGGTCACCTGCCACATCGCCGGAATCGCCTCCGGACGGGAATACGTCTGCGTCTGGTACGTCCTCGCCTGGGCCCTGAACGTCTGGCAGGACTAGTCAGCGGTCGCGGTTCATCCGTCGTTTCATGGTCGTGGGGGCGAGTTGCTGCGTCGGCGACTCACCCCTCGGTCTGCCGACCGGAAGCGGTCAGTCACGCGACGCCCGCCTCAGGCAGACCGTTGCGGAGGCGGTCCAACTCGGCGAGGTACATCGCCTGCATGCGGTCGTAGTGTCGGACCAGCAGCATGACCTCCTCGACGCTGTAGCCCTCGACGAGTTGCATCGCCCGCTCGGCGAACCCCTCGTACGGTCGCTCCAGCTCGGCGATCCGCTCCGGCCGCAGGGTCACGATCACCCGCCGCCGATCCGCCGGATCGCGTTCGGCCGTCACGTAGTCCGCCTGCTGGAGCCGGCGGAGCATGCTGGTCACCGCCCCGGTGGTGAGGTTGGTCCGCTCGGCGATCTGCCCCGCCGTGGCCGATCCGACGTCCGCCAGGTAGTCCAGGCACTCCAGGTCGCTCACGGTGAGGCTCAACTGTTCCGCGATGGCGTACCGGAACACCATGGACAGCCGTGACATCTCCCGCCCGGCGCGCATGAGGTCGGCGATCGCGGACGCACGGGCGGGCTCGTGGGACATGCCCGCAATCATGCCTCCGGTACGGTGACCCGGTGCAGCCGAGGTAACACGCGGGTCAGCACCCAGTGCGGTGCGGCCGCGCCCCCGGTGAGGCGACTCATCAGCCTTGCGGCGGAGTCGACGGCGCGGAAAGCGTAGGGCACCATCTCGTCCTGATAGCGGGCGATCGCCTTCTCCACCGGCGCGCCGCTCGCGCGGGCCTCGATCAGCCGGTGGCCGAGCAGGGCGGCGTCGCGGAGCGCGGTGTTGCCGCCGTGAGCGCCGAACGGTGGCATGACGTGCACGGCGTCGCCCATCATCGTGGCCCGGGGCACCGCCCACCGGTGCGGGCGCCGGCCGGTGGCGAAGAGGTTGAGCACCATGGCGTCCAGTTCGGCCGTGTCGATCAGCCGCCGGATCAGCGGGTGAAAGTCCGCGCCCATTCGGGCGGCCAGCTTCCACAGCGCCAGCAGGTCCCGGCGGATGCCGTCGGGCACCTCCTCCTGCCGGAGCAGCAGGCCCCACATGACGTAGTCGTCGCCGGTGGGCGCATAGCTGCCCGGGGCCAGGCGCGCGAACGCCTCCCGCGGGCTTTCGCCGAAGCGCATCGAGGTGAAGAAGAAGGCGCGGCCTGGTCGGTCGGCAATGGCCAGGACCCCGCTGGTACGCAGCGCGTCCGGGATGATGCTCGCGCCGTTTCGCCACAGCGGCGTCCGGCCGTAGATGCCTGCCATCGGGGTGTTCGCGGGGGCTGCGTCCGGCATGAGCTGCGCGCGTAGCGCGGAGCCGACGCCGTCCGCGCCCACGATGACGCTTGCCGCCACGGACCCGCCGTCGGAGAACACCAGCCGCGGCCTTGCCGGGTCGTTGCTGTCCACCGCGACGGCTGCCTTGCCGTAGTGGATGCGGCCGTCCAGCCCGGACTGCAGGATCGACCGCAGGGTCAGCCGGTCGACCTGGCGGGTCGCGTTCGGCTTGTCCTTGAAGGTGATGGTGAATGCGTCCCGCAGCCGGCTGTCGGTGAAGCGTAGCTGCCCGCCGGGCTCGTCGCCGGTGGCCAACGCCAGGCGGTACAGCGGGCGGGGCAGGCTCTTGTGCAGCGCCTCGAGCCCGTACTGGTCGAGAATGATCCGGTAGCCCTGCTGCCTGACGAAGGGGCCCGGATCCCGCTCGTAGACGTGCACGTCGATGCCGGCGCGCATCAGGTACTGGGCGAGGCAGAGGCCGGAGAGGCCGGCACCGGCGATCGCCACCGAGAAGTCAGTCGATGTGTCCATGCGGTTATCTTAATGACTAAGATGATGTGTCAAAGCGTTCCGACCCCAGCGGTACCGGGGGTGATGGTGAGGTCCCAGCCGGGAAGGCCGTTGTTGTCGTTCGGGGTCAGGGTGGGCTCGTACCAGGTCGCGGCGGGCCGGCCGGCCTGTTCCCACCGGTCGAGCCAGGTCCGCAACGCCGCCAGGGAGGGGGAGCGCGGGTGATCGGCGATGATGGTGGAGTTGGTGAGGATCATGGCGGCCGAGGATGCGGTGGTGTGGCCGATGCCGCGTACACCGTCGCGTAGGGCAGCGACGCTGCGGCTGTCGCCGGCGGCGACGACGGAGTAAACCGTCCACGACAGCCAGTCCAGCGGTGCTCCGGTGTAGGTTTCCGTGTGCCCGGGGTGCATGAGCAGGCTGAGGGCTGCGCGGGCGCCGGTGTGCTGCCGGTCGTCGCGGTCGCGCCAGCCGATGGAAATCCACGCGGGCTCGGGTTGTTGGTGGATGTGGTCCACCCAACGACCGGGGATGCTCAGCGCGTCTTCTACCGCGCTGGTGGTGCTCTGGGCGTAGCCGCCGAAGATCATCGTATCGATGCGTGGTTCCCCTGCCGCAAGGGTGATGGTCGTGATCAGGGTGGTGGATGGCTGCGCGGCGATAGGTAGACAGGCCACGATCCGGCCGTCGGCGGTCAACTGGTCTACCCACGCGCGGGGTAACCGTGGCGGTGTGCACCAGGCCACGAGCCGCTGGTAGGGGGCATGCGGCGGATAGCCGGCCATACCATCGGCAACGTGGCATGTGATGGTGGTCAGGCCGCGTCGGCGGTGCAACCGGTCGGCCCAGCCGACCAGGTGGTCGCTGATGTCGATGCTGGTCACGCGGCCGGAAGCCCCGGCTAGAGCGGCCAGCAACGCGCCGGAGTACCCCGTGCCGGTGCCGATCTCCAGAACGCGCGCGCCCTCGGCCACGTCGAGGGCGATCAGCTCGCGGTGAACGGACTCAGCGGCAGAGCGGTGCAGGGTCTCACCGCGGTGCTCGCTGTGGACGTAGTAGCGCTCGGGCACGGTGCCGAACACGAGTGCCGACCTCACCATCCTCGCTCCAACTTGCGCCGGCACGGGCGAGCACAGCAGCCTCCTTCTCGGAGGCGCGGCGACTGGCCTGTCGACGGCAGGGCCGCCGTCCGGCGCCGCACGGCGGTGGTTCGCGCCTTGCGCGAGAGGGTCACCGGGCCGCGCTGGCCGTCCTGGCGGCTGCCCGCCGTGGTCAGCTCAACGTGAAGGTCACGTGATCGACGTCGAAGGTCGTGACGCCGTTGCCGGCCGTCTCGCTGGCGACGAAGCTGACCGTCGCGGTGCGCTCGGTCGTCGCCGTTCCGGTCGACATGGTGTACTGCCGCCACTGTGACCCGCCGTCGAAGGCCAGGGAGAACCTCGTCTTCGGGGGTATCCCGGTGACCGCCAACCCGACGTTGAGGTAATCGCTGCGGCTGGTCTCCGTGGTGGTGGTCCGGACCCAGAAGCGGACCGTCAGGTCGCAGTCGGCCGGCACCGTGACGGTGGTACGCAGCAGGTCGGTACGCGTCACGTCCAGCCCGGCGAAGGTGGCGTACGCGCGGCCGGTGTGTGCGGGCCGGGTCGCGTCGCCGAGCACGACGATGCGGGGGCCGGCGGTCCAGCCGGTGGTGCCGCGCTCGAATCCCGGGTTCGTGTGGATCTGCCCGGTGCAGGGCGTGTCGGCTGTCGGTCGGCCGTAGGGCGCGCTGCCCGTGGCCAGGAGCAGCAGGGCCGCAGCCGAGACGATGGTGACGAAGGCCTTCATCAGTCCTCCCCGTGTCGAGTATTGGAGACTATCGATACTCATTGACCGTGCGCGATGGAAGTCAGGGCGTCAAGCCCTTCCCGAGCGGCTGCCGCCGACTGGGGACCTCTGCCGGCGGTCTGTCGCTTTCGACGTGGCACTCGGCGGGCGTGTGGGCGAGCCACCACGACCTGTGGTTGCGGCGCGGTAGGGCGGCGCTATCTGCGGTCGTGTCCAGAGCTCTCGGGCCGCACAGCGGATCGGGGTGCGAGTTCCGGGTGTTGCTGTACGTAACGGTGCTACCGGCGTACGCTATTCGGTATGACCACCGTGCGGAAGTTGTCGATCTCCGTCCCTCAGGACGTAGCTGAGACCCTGGAGCGGCAAGGCCCGGGCAAGGCGAGCGCCTACGTGACCCGGGCCGTGCGCGCCCAGAGGGCGTGGGAGCAGTTCCGTGACGAGCAGGCTCGCCGCGGCGTCGCGCCAACCCAGGAGGGCATGGACGCCGCCCGCGCCCGCCGGTACGCGGTGCAGGCCGAGTGGCCCTCGGAGCGATTCGCGGCAGTTCGCGAGCGGGTCCGCCAGCATATGGAGCAGGAACTGGCCGGCGGAGACCAACCGGCGTCGGCCGCGTGACCCCCGAGGACCAACTGCCCCCGGTCACCCTGGTGCTGGACCGCTCGGCGATGCTGGCATACGTGGCCGGGTCGATCCACGCCGTGGAGCCGGTGGGCGAGGTCATCACCGACCGGCAGCGCTTCGGCGTCACCGCCGTCACCGTGGCCGAGACCCTGAAGCTGGTCACCGACCCGAAGGACCGGGAAGACCTGCACACGTTGCTGGCGATGGATGCCTGCGCGGTGCTGCCCACCTGGGGTGAGGACTGGTTGGAGCTGTCGTACTGGCTGGGGGCGACCAGCCGGGTCGACCTGGCCACGACGGTGCTGGCGTCGCTGGAGCACGAAGCGCAGATCCTGACCGGCGAGGGCCACCGCTACGGAGAGGGCCTGCCGATCAACTTGATGCCGAACCAGTGACCCCGGGGTGCAGCAGTCCGGCCCACAGACGGCCCGGCACGGCTGAAGTCACGCGCGCTGGTAGCCTCAGGTCCCGATCGGGTACATGACGTAGCTTGCTTGTGCTGGATGACATCCGCACTCGCCGATGAGTAGGTACGTGGGCGGCACGGGCACGACCGTCGAAACGGTGAGTTGAAAACGTCACCGTCGTTCGGCGATGAGGATTTCTGTGTCACCGGGCCAGTCCCAGAACAGACCGCTCGTCGGCGATGCATGCTCCAGCAGGACCCGAAGCTCTGCGATGAACTCCTCCAGCCTGGACCCGAACAGGTGAGGTGCAGCGAAGGACATCGACAGATAGCCGGCGACGACGCCGTCGACATCACGGACGATGTCGGGCCTTCCCGGTGCGTAGACGACGCGCGGTCTTCCGAAGCGAGTGCGGGCAAGCGTCTGCTCAAAGCGCTCCGCCTGGTAGAACGTTGCTGGTCGGGCACCCGAGCGCCGCTGCGGCCCGAGGTAGGCCCTGATGAGCCGATCGACGTCGTCATGCGGGATGGGTGGCGTGTCCGGCAGTTGCTGCGGGGCCGGCCGGGTCGGGTCGTGGACGATGAGCGCGATCGCCCCATCCGGTTCCAGCGCGTCCCAGACGGCTTCGGCGACACGAACGCGGTCGGTGCGATGAAACGACTGTCCGAACGTCACCATCCGCATCTGCGGCAGCGTCAGGTTGGAGAGGTCCTCAGCAGTGGCCCGGACGAAGTCGACCGCTGCTAGCCTCTCTGCCGCTGCGTAGGCGCGGGCCTCGGCGAGCATGTCCGCGTCCGGCTCCAGCAGCGTCACGTGCTCGAAGAGCGGGGCGAGTTGCAGTCCCACCGTGCCGGGCCCGCTCCCGACATCGAGCAGTTGGCCGCTGCCGTCGAGCCCAAGCTCGCCTGCCAGCACATCGCCCAGCTGAGCCGAGTAGGGCGGCCGCCCATGCCGGTAGTACCGAGCGGTGCCCTTGAACTGGGTCGGGTCGTACATCCGAACAGTCTCGCAGCCCATCGCACCGGCCGGACGCGCCGCGACATGGGCTACCGGATCTGGCCGCAGACTACGCACGTCGGCAGCTCTGCTTCGAGCCGGACGGAACCGGACGACGGATCGACCTCCCGGTCGCCTGAGAAGCCGGCTACACCCCCCGCGCGCACCTGAGCCCTCTTCCAAGGGAGAACGACAAGGCAGCGCGGAGCCATCTTTCAGCCGTCGTTGACAGCCGGGGTCCAAGCGGAACCAAACAATATCCCCGACATTGTTTCTTGCTCCCGGGCTGGCCGATTAGGTGAAGACGATGACCCACGTACCGGCCGAAGATATCTCGTGTGGACGGGTTGCGGCGAGGTCTTGGCTGGGCACTGCTGGCCGTCTCGATCGTGTCCATGATGATCTCGCGGGGTTTGCTCCGCGACGTCAACGACCGAAGCTTTATCGCGGGGTACCGGATCGAGGACTCGGTCTCCGAGTGGGGTAACCGGCTGTTCTTCCTCGCTCTGGTGGCCGGAGCAGTGGGTTTGGTGATGTTCACCGAGCGGGTCGAAAGCTGGTTTTGGGATCTGTCCGAGATGTTCCGCGCATGGGGGGCAACGACCCGATCGGCCATCGCATTTCTCCTCCGCCGGCAAAACGCCACGCCGAGCCTCGCGGGATCCGGACCCCGTCCTGTGGTCGGCTCGCAACCAGCCCCGAGGAGCGCCGCACCAAGCCCCGACATCAGCGACGAGCCGCACGAAGACGAGCCGGTGGTGGAAACGCCACACCCAACCCGGCGGTTACCGGATCGGCCCGCCGGTACTGCGGCGCCCGCTGCCCGGCGTAAACCGCAACCCGGTGTGTTGCTGCGTTACCCGCTCTTCTGCGGCGTCATCGGCGGGGTCGGCGCTACTCTGGGGTGGTTCGTATGGGTTGCCATCGCTGTGTTTCGGCAGAATCCGGGCCCCAGCGTGTTGAGTATCGTCGTCGGCAGCGTGACCGGCCTGACTGTCGAGATGATTCTTCATTACCGTCGTGTGGCGCGGGCCGACGCTACCGACAGCGATTGTCGTGCCACAAGCCTCTGGCAGCTCCTGCGTTCGATCGCGGTGTTCTCGGTCGGTGGCCTGGTACTGCAGACGGTGCTCACGAACACCTTCGCCGAGATCGTCAAGGAGGTGTACCGGCCATTCCTGGCCAGCTTCGCGACGTTCCTCATCGCTGGCGCTGCGCTTGGAATCGTCTGGGTGCTCGCGGCCACGCACACCGAACTCGGTCCCGGGACGATGTTCATGCTGCTCATGCTCACCGGAACGGTCGTCGCCCTGCCACTGTGGGCGTACGGGCTCCTCGCCCGGTCCGGATGGGACTATGACGCGCTCGCCGCCTGGTGGACGCTCACCAGCCTTGCCGTGCTTTTCGCCTTCTTGGCCTCCGGGACCCGGTTCGTGTGGGGTGTGGCCGTACTCGCCGTGACTGTGATTGCCGTCGTGATGCTCTGGGCTACCATGACACCGCTGGAGGTAACCGCCCGTTACTCCACGTCGAACTCCGCCCGCGGGCTGATGCAGTTGGCGGTCGACCTGTCCGAGTCGATCCTCCACGCGCCGGACATGCCCGCCGACTCCTGGAACGCCGCCGCACGCGGCCTGTCCAAGAACCCGAGTGGTTTCATCGCCACCACCCAGGCAGGGCATCCGGTCACAGACTGGATCGCGCGGACCGCCGATTGCTCCCACATACCGGCGACACCGACCGACCGGTACCCCCAGCGGTACCTGATCCGGAAGACGCAGGCATGCGGGCAGTTGGCGCTCGGCACCGGCTCGGCGCTCGCTCGGTCTTTCCTCGTCGTGCTCGCGTTCGCCATCAGCATAGGGTTCGCGCCGAGGATCGAGGCCCGTACCAGGCCGAACACCTACAGGCATCACCGGCTGCGCTTCTACGACCGGGCACTGGCCATCGGCCTGGTGGTCCTGCTCATCGCTGTCCCGCTGGCCGCTCGCTGAGCGACGCGCCGCCGGTGGAGAGCCGAATCGCGTCCCTCGAACGCGCAGACGTACGGCGCTTGACCTGCCCCTACGTAAAGCGAGGTGCAGGGCGATCTCCCGGGCGGGACACATCCCAAACTGCTCCCCCCGTCCAGGGCGGGACCGCGTGCTGACGGGTTATGAAGTTAGGAACCCGTGCCCGGACCCTTCGAATCCACCGGCGGAGATGGGACAGGACTGATCGGGACAGGGCTGGGCAGGTTTACCGGTGGGGACGGGACAGGACTGATCGGGACAGGACTGGGGAAGTCCACCGGCGGCTGGTCGGCGGGAGCGGACGGCGGCGGGGCGTCCCGACTCACCGCCAACGCCAGCGGCGTGCCGACCATGAGGGCGGCGACGACGCCCGCCACCCCCACCGAGACGGTGAGGGTACGACGCCTGCGCGCCCGAGCGACGGCGGAATCAGTCAGATTCATCGGAACTGCCTCCTTGGCAAGATCGGTAAGGGTGGATCGGATGAGGTCGTCGATCGGGGTGTTCATCGCTTCAGCTCCAGCACGAGTTCGGCACCGGGTAGCACCTCACGTAGCCGACTGACCGCCCGGTGGGTCCGGCTGCGGACCGTCCCGACCGAGCAGCCGAGCACCTCGGCCACCTGTTGCTCGGGCAGGTCCTCGTAGTACCGCAGGACCAGCACCGCGCGTTGCGCCACGGGAAGGTGCAGCAGGGCTGCCCGCATGGCCAGCCGCAGGTCGGCATGGCCGCTGTCGTCCGGGTGTTCCTGCTCGACCGGCGAGCCGACCAGCGTCTCCCGTAGTCGTCCCCGGCGCCGCCACCAGCTGACCCGCTCGCGGTACATCACCGCGCGCACGTACCCCTCGGGGTCCTCGTGCCGGATCGTCGGCCATTTGGCGTACGTCTTGGCCAACGCCGACTGCACCAGATCCTCGGCGGCATGTTGGTCGCCGGTGAGCAGGTAGGCCGCCCTGATCAGGGCGGCGGTCCGGTTCTGCGCGAACTCGCCGAACCTGGCTCTCGCCTTGTCGTCCAACCGCTCAGCTCCGTCCGGTACGCCTCATTCACCACCACAGACGCGCGGGACCGCAGCCACTATCCATGGGATGCTCTTCATCCTGGGTGGCGATCGCGGGTTCGCCGAGGGCGCGGATCTTCGCGTGGGCCCGGTTCACGGCCTTCTCCCGGCGTGTCAGCGTGCACCGGAAGTGGCGTCGCTTGAACGGCGTGCGCACGCTGTCGCGGGCATCCTGGTAGCCCTTGCCGGCGAAGGTCATCACGTCGTTTCCGCCCGACGTGCGTCTTCACGGTAGGCAGGCTGAGACTGAGGTGTGCGGCCAGCTCCGCGTTGGACAGGCCGCGGTGTACGTCCAGAACCGGATTGCCCCGCCCGTCGGAGCGCGGATCGTGGACGTCGCCGGGTGGGCGGCCGAGGCGGATCGCGCCGAGGACCGCCTCGTCTGGCTCGCCACGCTGCTCCTGATCGGAGTGTCGGCCGGCTACGGGGCCATCGCGGTGGCGAACCCACTGCTGATGGCCGCCGCCGGCCGGATTACCGATCTGCGGCTGATCCGACTGGCCGGCGCGCCCTACCGACCTGGCGGTCACTACGCCACCATCCCACGCGGTCTCCCGTCGGCATCGTGGGGTGAACCCTCTCACGGTGACGGTCGGGCCGTGTAGCTGGCGCTCGTCTCGTCTCGTCGTGGTGCCGTGCGATCAGTCGGAGTTTCATCGGTGCTGGTGAGCAGGATGACCTTGGTTATCGTCCTGCTGTACGACGTCTACGCCGTTCTCAGCGGTATCGCTCGACGAGCGTGTTGCCGATCGTGACCAGGTGGTCTCGCACACCCGGAGGGCCGGTCACCTCGATCCATTCGACCAGCCCGGCAAGCTCGCCAGCGAGTATGTGTTCGTCGTTGCCACGGATCACGACCTCGATGCGGCCGTCGGGCCTGGAACATCCCACCTCGAGCCGACCGCCGAACCCGATCCGGAGCACGCCTATTCCCTGGGGCGTGCACAGTGCCCGGACTTCGAGCGGCGTGCGCTTGCGGTCGACCTCGTCGGCGATCGCGCGCCAGCTTTCGGCAAGGTCGAAGTCCTCGGGCCGGTGCACGGGGTCGCAGGTCGGGTCGGCGGACGAAACGCGGTCGATCCGGAAGGTCCGTCGACCGGCCTCGGTGTTGGCGACGAGGTACCAGGATGGGCCTTTGGCGACGATGCCCAGCGGGTGGACGGTTCGCGTGGTCTTGGTGCCTTCGCGGTCGATGTAGCCGAGCCGGACCTGGACGCCGCGGATCACCGCGTCCTGGAGTTCGTCGAGGAAGCGAGGCGGTCGGGGCTCGATGCGACTCGCCCCCCATCGCTGCGGGTCCACCACGAGCGACGACGCTGCCGCCTTGGCCTGTACCCGGAAGGGTTCCGGTAGGGCGTGGACGAGCTTGCGCAGCGCAGCTTTCACGGCCGGCGTCGCAGCCGAGGCCGGGCCGGCGATGAGGAAAAGGGCGCGGGCCTCACCTGCGGTCAACCCGGACAGGTCGGTGCGGGCGCCGCCTACGAGGCGCCAGCCGCCGCCTCGGCCCTGCCTGGAGTACACCGGGATCCCGGCCATACCCAGGGCGTCGAGGTCGCGGCGGGCGGTGCGCTCGGAGATCTCCAATTCCCGGGCGACCTCCGCTGCTGTCACCTGCTCGCGATGTTGCAGGAGAAGGAGGATGGCCATCAACCGGTCGGCTCGCACTCCGACAACACTGCCACGAAAACCGGTCAGGAGGTGACCGGTATCGGTCGGCAGGATGCCGGCATGACAATCGACTTTCCCGAGCCTGCCCGCATTTCGGTCAACGGTGTAGAACTCGAAGTCTTCGAAACCGGCCGGCAGAATGCGGGGAACCCGATCGTGCTCTGTCACGGCTGGCCGGAGCACGCCTTCTCCTGGCGCCATCAGATGCCCGCCCTCGCGGCAGCGGGCTACCACGTCATCGTCCCGAACCAGCGGGGTTACGGCAACTCGTCCCGCCCGACCGAAGTCACCGACTACGACATCGCACACCTGTCAGGTGACCTCGTCGCACTGCTCGATCACTACGGATACGACGATGCCACCTTCGTCGGTCATGACTGGGGTGCAGCCGTCGTATGGGGTCTGACATTGTTGCATCCGAACCGTGTCAACAAGGTGATCAACCTGAGCCTGCCGTACCTCGAGCGAGGGGATAAGCCCTGGATCGAGTTCATGGAGGAGATGCTCGGTAGCGATTTCTATTTTGTCCACTTCAACCGGCAGCCGGGCGTCGCGGACGCCGTGTTCGAGGAGAACACGTACCAGTTCCTTCGGAACATGTACCGGAAGGACGTGCCCCTCGTGGAGCCGCAGCCGGGCAACGCGTTGATCAACCTCGCCAGAATGGAAACGCCATTCGGTGAGGCTGTCATGAGCGACAGTGAACTGGCCGTTTTCGTCTCCGCCTTCGAATCAACAGGTTTCACGGGCGGTTTGAACTGGTACAGAAACTTGGACCGCAACTGGTCTCTGCTGGCGGACGTGGACCCGATCATCCGACAGTCCACCCTCATGATCTACGGCGACCGCGATACGGTCGCAAAGTCTGAAAGACTGACAGAATTCGTGCCGAATGTGGAGGTGGTCAGTCTGGATTGCGGTCACTGGATCCAGCAGGAGAAGCCGGAAGAAACAAACCAGGCGATTCTCAAGTGGCTGGACCAGCGGGATGCCGCCTAGCGCCACAGCAGGAGATTCGCTTCAGGTCCGCTGAGGGTTCGCGGATTGTAATCGCTGGTCATCCTGCGGGTTGAGGGCGCCAGCCACCAACCCGCAGGATGCGCGGACATGAGCACAAAGATCACGTACACGGATATAGCCGCGATGAGGCGCGGTTCCCGCCTGCGTACGACGCGGTCTACCGGGGGTGGATGCTGCGAAGTGAGCAGTCAGGGCTGATTCCCGGCCGGACTATGATGCTCCACGATGATCCCAGGCGGGTACCTGCGGTGGCTTCCGGTCGTGGCGACTGCGGTGGCTCTCGTCATGGCCAGCCTGGTCGGCACGCGTCACCTCGTGGCCTGTTACCGGCAGCGCGGCGTCCCAGCGGGGCTGGCGGTTCGGCGGGCATTGGCCACGACGGCCATCACGGTCTGGACGCTGCCGTGGCTGATGGTGGTCCTCACCCCACTCGATGCACCCCGAGAGGTTCGGCTGGTGCCGCTGCGCGATCTTGTGGAGATACTCGCCGACCATCCGCTGACCGCGTTCTTCCAGATCGTAGGCAATCTGCTGGTGTTTGCGGCGGTTGGGTTCGGTCTAGGGCTGGGGTGGCAGGTCCGGTTCGCATCTGTGGTCGTAGCGGCTGCAGGCATGTCGACCACGGTGGAAGCACTGCAGTACGCCCTGGCACTCGGACGCGTTTCGTCGATCGATGATGTGTTGTTGAATGCGACGGGTGCGGGCCTGGCCGCCCTCGCGGCGCGTCGGCTGCCGGTTCCCGATCGCCTGCTGTCCTTACCGCAGGCGCGATAAGCCCCTCCCGTTGACCGCCGTCGACTACCAGTACGTTCCGGACGCGGCGTCATGTCAAAGCCGGTCGCTATCTCTGCTCGGAGTCAGGACCGTCGGGTCCGATCCCCGGTCCAGGCCGCTTCGAGGATCGCGGTCAGGCTGGCGGTGTCGGTCGGGCCTGGATGGTTCTGGATCAAGCGGGTGACGCCGCTGGCCATTTCCGCGAAGCGCGGGAGGTCGGCGCGGGCCACGCCGATGTCTGCCAAGGTGGGCGGGATACCGATGTCGGCCAGGAGCCCGTCGAGCCAGGTGAGGAACGTGTCTGCGGCCTCGGCATCCGAGGCGTCGGTCACGTCGAGCCCGCACACCCCGGCGAGGATGGCCAGCCGGTCGCCGATGGCATCCCTGGCCGCGTCCAGCGCGTAGGGCAGCAGCAGCCCGACGCCCAGGCCGTGCGGTGTGTGCGTGGCTGCGCCGATGGGGTACTGGAGGGCGTGCGGGGCCGCGTTGCCCGCGTGGGAGAAGGCGAGCCCGGCGAGCACGGACCCGTAGGACATGTCCGCGCGCGCCTCCGTGTCGCCTCCGTTGCTGACAGCACGACGCAAGCTACGGGCGATCCGCTGCGCGGCCAGGAGCGCGTAGTGGTCGGTGATCGGGTTGCGGCCGAGGAACACCTGCTCCACCGGGTCGCGCGGTCCGTGGGCCCGGGGTCGCGCGGTGTAGCTCTCCACCGCGTGGCACAACGCGTCGATGCCGGAGTGGGCGGTGACGGTCGCCGGGCAGGTGTAGGTGAGTTCGGGGTCGACGATGGCGAAGTCGGGCACGATGTGGACGCTGGAGACCCCCACCTTCAGCGCGCGGTCCGGGTCGGTCAACACCGAGACGGGTGTGAGCTCGGAGCCGGTGCCTGACGTCGTCGGGACCGCGACGAGAGGAATCGTCGGCCCCGGCACTCTCGACTCGCCGTAGTAGTCGCGCGGCGTTCCACCGTGGCGACGGATGACGCCGACGATTTTGGCGAGGTCGATCACCGTGCCGCCCCCGATGGCGAGGATCACGTCGGCGTCCACCTCGGCGGCGACCGAGACGGCCAGGGCGACATCGGCGAGTGGCACGTCTGCGGTCGCGTCGGAGAACACCTCGACGACCTCGACCCTTTCCCGTACGGCGGCCACGATGTCGGCCACGCCCGGCTGTCCCAGAAGCACCTGGTCGGTCACGATGAGGACACGTGAGCCACTCTCGGCCACCACTCGTGGGATGTTCTGCGCGACCCCTTCGCCCACGATCAGCTGGCGTGGCCCGCGGACGGTCTCAAGCATGTCGGTGCCTCTCCGAAACGTCGGCGGCGATTGGCGGGGCGGACGTCCAGGTCACCTGCGAGACCGGGGACAGTTGACCGCCCGGGTGGCGCAGGCAGACGCTGGGCGCCCGGGGCAGCAGACCGGTCACGGTAGGTCGATCGCGGCGTAGGTGAGGTCGAGGTACTCGAGGATGCCCTCGTGCGACCCTTCCCTGCCGATCCCGGACTGCTTCACACCGCCGAACGGCGCTGACGGGTCCGAGATCAGACCACGGTTGATGCCGAGCATCCCCGTGTCCAGCCCTTCGGTGAACCGGAGTGCCCGCTGCAGGTCACGGGTGAAGACGTAGCCGACCAGGCCGTACTCGGTGTCGTTGGCCTTCGCCATCACCTCGTCGTCGGAGGTGAACGAGATGATCGGCGCCACCGGGCCGAAGATTTCGGCCGCCAGCATCCGCGCATCGTCGGGCACGTCGGTGAGGACCGTGGGCGGGTAGAAGTGGCCCGGCCCATCCGGACGCGCGCCGCCCACCAGGATCCGCGCGCCGCGATCGACCGCGTCGGCGACAAGCTCGTCGATCGTGGTGACCGAGGCTGCGTCGATCAACGCCCCGACGTCCACGCCGTCGTCGAGACCATGGCCCACCGACAGCGCGCCCATCCGCTCGGCGAAGCGCGCCGTGAACTCCTCGCGTACCGGCTCCTCGACGTAGATCCGGTTGGCCGCGACGCAGGACTGCCCGATGTTGCGCATCTTGGCCACCATGGCGCCGTCGAGCGCGACGTCCAGGTCAGCGTCGGCACACACGATCAAGGCGGCGTTGCCGCCCAGTTCCATGGAGGTACGCAGTACGTTGTCCGCCGCCTGTCGGAGCAGCACCCGCCCGACCTCGGTCGACCCGGTGAACGACAGCTTGCGGGTCCGACCGTCGGCCAGCAGTGCGGAGACCACCTCGCCGGCACGCTTGGTGGTCACCACGTTGACGACCCCGGGGGGTACGCCGACCTCCTGCATGATGCGGGCCAGCATCAGCATGGTCAGTGGTGTCTGGGCTGCCGGCTTGGTGATGGTCGTGCATCCTGCGGCCAGCGCCGGAGCGATCTTGCGGGCACCCATGGCCAGCGGGAAGTTCCAGGGCGTCACGAACACGCACGGGCCGACCGGCTTCGGCACGGTGAGGATCCGATACCCGCCTGCGGGAGCGGTGCTGTAGCGGCCCTCGACGCGTACCGCCTCCTCGGCGAACCATCGGAAGAACTCGGCGCCGTAGGCCACCTCTGCCCGAGCCTCGGCGAGCGGCTTGCCCATCTCCAGCGTTATCAGCCGGGCGACCTCCTCGGATCGCTCGGTCAGTGCCTGGTACGTCGCGGTCAACAACTCTGACCGTTTCCGTGGCGGGGTCGCCGCCCACTGCGCCATCGCCTTGCTCGCCGCGTCCAGGGCGGCGAGCCCGTCGACGACGCCGGCGTCCGCCACCTCGGCGATGGTCTTGCCGGTGGCGGGGTCCTCGACGGCAAAGGTGGCTCCGCTTTCGGCGTCGCGCCAGGCGTCGCCGATCCGCAGCCGCCGATGTTCGGGGGTCAGGACGTTCGTCGGGTCACTCATGGCGTCGCCTCCTGTGATCGTCTTGGTAGGGCGATTGCACGGAGCCGTCCGGCGCGGGTTACCGCCCAGCCTCGGACACCGACAGGCCGGTGCCCGCATCGAACAGGTGCGCACGGTCCAGGTCGACCGTGACCAGCAGCCGCTCGCCCGGCGTACCGGTGATGGTGGGTCGTGCCTTGACCTTGAGGATCGTCGTCCCCACTCGGACGTCGACCACCGTTCGGTCACCGAGCGGCTCGAGCCCGTAGAGCTCTCCCGGCAACGAGGCGTGCCCCCGTTGCTCGACGGACAGGTCCTCCGCGCGCAGGCCCAGCAGCAGCGCCTGACCGTCCTCAGCCGTGGTCCAGCGGGGCCGCGGCAGCGTCCATCCTTCCGCACCGACCAGACGATCTCCCTCGGCGTGGCAGGCGAGCAGGCTGATCGGAGGGCTCCCGACGAATCCGGCGACCCACTGGTTGGCGGGACGCTCGTACACCTCGGTCGGTGTGCCGACCTGTTGCACCTTTCCCTCCTTGAGGACCGCGACCTGGTTGGCCATGGACAGGGCCTCGACCTGGTCGTTGGTCACGTAGACGAAGGTTGCTCCGAGGCTGCGGTGGATGCGGGTGAGTTCGGTACGCATCTCGACGCGGAGTTTGAGGTCGAGGTTCGTCAGCGGCTCGTCCATGAGGAACGCGCGCGGGCTACGGACCAGCGCCCGGGCCAGGGCGACCCGCTGCATCTCACCGCCGGACAACTGCGCGGGACGACGCTGCAGCAGGCGTTCGATGTGCAGCAGGCGCGACATCTGCTCGACGGCAGCGGTGATCTCGCTGGAAGAACAGCGGCGTGCCCGCAGCGGCGACGCGATGTTCTCGTACACCGTGTGTCGTGGGTAGAGGGCGTAGCTCTGGAAGACCATGGCCAGGTCGCGTGCGGCCGGGGCATCACCGGTCGCGTCTGCGCCGTCCAGGTGCACCGACCCGGCGTCAAGCTTCTCCAGGCCGGCGATCGCCCGCAGGGTTGTCGTCTTGCCTGCCCCGGAGGGGCCGAGGACGACGAAGAAGGAGCCGTCCGGCACGTCCAGGGTCACCCCGTCCAGGGCCTGGACTTTGCCGAAGGACTTGCTCAGCCCGTGCGCTGCCACGGTTCCCATCAGGCCACCAGTTCTTCCGTACGCAGGTCGTAGACCGCCGGGGTCGCGCCGGTGTGCCGGAGCCCGACCGGTTCGTCAGCGGCGAAACGGACGGTCGGTGGCATCCGCACCCGGACGTCGCGCTGACCGCTGTGATCGACGACGTAGATGATCTCGTCGCCCAGCCACTCCGCCGAGACCACGCGGGCCGGAACCGAACGCTCGGCCCCTGGTGCGGTGACTTCCAGCGCCTCCGGCCGCACACCTGCGACCAGGTGACGGTCGCGTGGCAGGCCTGGCGGTGGCGTGAGGACCAGCCCGCCCTGAGCGCGCAGCTTCCCGTCGGCCACCTCCACCTCGATCAGGTTCATCGGCGGGGAGCCGATGAAGGCGGCGCAGAAGAGACTCGCCGGACGGTCGTACACCTCCAGCGGCGTGCCGATCTGCTCGACGCGGCCCTTGTTGAGGATGGCGATCCGGTGCCCGAGCGACATCGCCTCGACCTGGTCGTGGGTGACGTAGACCATCGTCGCCCCCAGCTCGCCCTGGAGGTGCTTGATCTCCGTACGCATGTCCGCCCTCAGTTCCGCGTCCAGGTTGGTGAGCGGCTCGTCCATCAGGAATGCGCGCGGTCGTCGCACCAGGGCACGGGCGAGCGCGACGCGCTGCTGCTCCCCGCCGGACAGCTGGCGTGGTCGCCGGTCCATGAGTGGACCGAGCCGCATCAGCCGGGCGGCCTCGTCGACCCGCTTGAGCACCTCCGACTTGGGCAGCCCTTCGGCCCGCAGGGGGAACGCCAGGTTGTCGCGGGTCTTCAGATGCGGGTAGAGGGCGTAGAACTGGAACACCATGGCGATGTCCCGCTCGGCCGGCGGTAGGTCGTTGACCAGGGTGTCGCCGATGCGGATGTCGCCCGTCGTCTGTCTTTCCAGGCCGGCGATGGCCCGCAGCGTGGTCGTCTTGCCGCAACCCGACGGACCGAGCATCACGAACAGTTCGCCGTCTTCGATCGACAGGTCGATGTGTTCGACTGCGACCGTGCCGTCCGGGTAGCGCTTGTGCAGGGCGGTCACCTCGATGCCGGCCATCAGCGTCGCACCGCCCCGAGGGTCACACCGGCGATGAGGTGTTTGCGTACCAGGTAGGCGAAGAGGAGCACCGGTAGGGCGAACACCACCGAGGCGGCGGCCACCAGACCCCAGTCCACAGTGGTGCCACCGATGAGGCCGGCGATGGCGGGTGGGGCGGTGCGTACGCTGTCGCTGGAGGTCAGGAAGATGGCGAACACGAACTCGTTCCACGAGAAGATGAGCGCGAAGACCGCCGTCGCGGCAATGCCGGGCACGAGCAGGGGAAGGGTGTATCGCCGGAACGCCTGCAGCCGGGTGTAGCCGTCGAGCATGGCGGCGTCCTCGTACTCCGCGGGCACCTCGTCGACGAACCCCTTCATCATCCAGATCGTGAACGGCAGGTTGTACGCGGCGTAGATGAGGATCAGGCCGAGCTTGCTGTCGATGAGTCCGACCTGGCGGTACATGAGGAAGATCGGGATCACGACCACCACGGGCGGCATGAAGCGGGTGGACAGGATGAAGAACAGCTGGTCCTTCTTGGCCTTCACCGCGAAGCGTGAGTAGGCCCAGGCCGCCGGAACCCCCAGCAGGGTGGCCAGCGCCGTGGACGCCCCGGCGACCAGGACGGAGTTGAGGAACGCGACGGACAGGTCCGAGCGACCGCCGTCGGGACCGACGAACACGTCCTTGAAATGGTCCATGGTGACCGTGAAGCCGAAGAACTCGGCGGGGACGGCGTAGACGTCCCGGTTCTCCTTGATGGACGTCTCGATCATCCACAGCACCGGGAAGAGCATCACCACGGCCAGCACGGTCAGCAGCGCGACCTCCAGCACCGAGCGGCCCCGGCCGCCCCGGCGGCGCGCGGGGCGTCGGCGATCCCGGGCAGGACCTGTGGACACGGCCTCGTCGACGGAGACGGCCATCAGCCCTCCTTGAGCTTGTTCAGGTAGCGCAGGTAGATCTGCGAGAGGACGATGACGACGAGGACCATGAGGATCCCGTACGCCGAGGCGGTTCCGGTGTTGAAGCCCAGGAACGCGACCTTGTAGACGTGGAACGACAACGTCTCGGTGGAGACACCCGGCCCGCCGCTGGTGAGGATGTAGACGAGGTCGAACAGCCGGAAGGCCTCGATGGCCCGGAACAGCACGGCGATCAGCAGCAGCGGCCACACCAGCGGAAGCGTGATGGTGCGGAACCGGAACCACTCCGACGCCCGGTCGATCGAGGCGGCCTCGTACAGGTACTTGGGCACCGCGGTGAGCCCCGCCAGCGCGATGAGCATGATGAACGGCGTCCACTGCCAGGTGTCGACCACGATCAGGGAGATCAACGCCGTACGCTGCCGGGTCAGCCACTCCACCTGCCCCAGGCCGAGCGACCCGAGCATGCTGTTGATCACGCCGAACTGGGCGTCGAGCATGAACCGCCAGAACAGCCCGACCACCACCGGCGACAGCATCATCGGGACCAGGAACAACGTGGTCAGCAGCCCGCGCCCGTGGGTACGCCGGGAGATCAGGTACGCGATGGTGAAGCCGAGCACCGTCTGCAGGGTGACCGCGCCGACCACGTAGATCAACGTGGTCAGGGCCCGCTGGTGGACCTGCGCCGACGTCAGGATGGCGGTGTAGTTGCCGAACCCGACGAAGTAGGCGCGCCCGCCTCGGGTGGCCGAGTAGTCGGTGAACGACAGGTACAGCGCCCACAGCAACGGGAACACCGACATCGCGAGCAACAGCAGCAACGCGGGGGAGATGAACGCCACCGCCAGCCCGCGGTCGCTCAGCCGGCGGGGCCGACCCGGTGCAGGTGGCGTCGCCGCCGCCACCTGCCCGGCATCGGTCGTCACAGGTACGGGGTCACTCACAGTCCGCCGCCGCCCTTGCGGCTGCTGGAGTCGAGTACGCTCTGCTGCTCCTTGGCGATGTCGTCGAGCGCAGCCTTCGGGTTCTTCGCACCGTTGAGAGCCGCGTTGACGTTGGTGTTCTCGATGTCGACCAGGCGCGCGTACTCGGGCACGTTCCACATGTCCCGCATTCGCGGCACCGAGTCGGCGTACACCTGGTTGAACGGCCCGGCATTGAGGAACTCGGGCGAGGACAGGGCGTCCGTACGCGACGGCACGCCACCGGCCGCGGCCCACTTCTTCTGGACATCAGCCCGCTGGAACCACTTCATGAAGTTGAGCGCCTCCGCCTGGTTCGCCTCGGCGGAGTAGGCCGACACGTGCATCCCCATGCCGCCGAGCGGGACCAGGTTGGTCTTCTGGCTCGGCAGGGTGGCGAAACCCAGCTTGTCGAGGATCTGCTCCCGGGTGGTGCCGAGCGTCGACTCCTTCGGATCGAGCAGGCCGCCGCTCGCGGCGATCCAGTTGAACGCGATGCAGGCCTTGCCCTGGGCGACCGCCGCGTTCACCTCGTCGATGAACCAGTTGCCGGAGCCCCTTGCGGTCAGCGGCTTCATCTTGTTGACGAGGACGTCCATCGCCTCGTGGCCTGCGGCGTCGTTGAGAATGCCGTCGATCTTGCGGGTTTTGGGGTCCCAGAGGTTGCCGCCGTAGACACC
Source organism: Micromonospora sp. NPDC051196 (assembly GCF_040682415.1). NCBI lineage: Bacteria > Bacillati > Actinomycetota > Actinomycetes > Micromonosporales > Micromonosporaceae > Micromonospora > Micromonospora sp. NPDC051196. Next base: position 66,852 of record NZ_JBFBAY010000006.1, on the reverse strand, counting down.
GTTGACCGTGTTGTAGGTGACGGCCGCGGCGTCGGAGCCGTTGGCCTGATGGAAAGCCAGCCCGCTGACGCCAGGGTTGTCCGCCTGACACTTCTCGGCGACTGAGATCATCTCGTCCCAGGTCTGCGGCGGCTGGTCGCCGATCAGGTCCTTGCGGTAGATCATCGTCCAGGTGTCGCCGAGCAGCGGCAGCCCGTACAGGCTGGCGTTCTCGTCACGCTGGCCGGTCTCCGCCTGCGGGAACTGGCCGTACGCCGCCAGCAGGTACGGGTTGTAGGCCTCGACGTCGATGTTGTTCTTGACGAAGTCGGTGATGTCGAGGATGTTGCCGTTCGTCACGGCCTCGCCGATGTGCTGCGAGTCCAGGATCGCGATGTCGAAGTCGGTCTTGCGCGCGGCGAACTGGGTGAACATCGCATCGTGCCAGTTCGCGTTCGGCACGGTGTTGACCTTGACGGTGACGCTCGGCCGCTCCTTTTTGTACTCCGCGTTCGCGAAGTCTTCCAGGGCCTGGGCGGGGGGCCAGTCGAACCAGATGAAGCTGAGAGTCAGCGGGTCCTTGGTGAGCTCCGGGACGGTCGCCGGTGCCTTGGGGGCGCTCGCCGTCGCGCCGTCGTCCCGGCCATCGCCGCAGGCCACCACGGTCGTGGCCACCAGCAGCATGGCCGCCGTCGCCAGCTGCGCCTTTCGTCCGGGAGCGGAAAATAGTCCTATTCGCTGTGAATGCCGCATCTTCCTGCCTGCTTTCTGGGTTCGGACTTCGAGAACCTCGCTATGTGCTTGGCCGAGCAGTTGCTGGGTTGTTCAGGGCGTGTTGCCGGGCTGTCGCGCGGGCCGACCTGCGGACCGGCGTCACGAGTGCGCCGCGATGTACCGGGTCGTCATGCCGTTGAGAAGCCTTCGGTCCATCGGCAGGATGGCGATCATCCGCCACTTTTCCTATACGATCCGGTGGGGCGTCAGCATGTCGCAGCGTTGTGACTGATGTCAATGGGTTCCCGAAGGGCGCAAGGAAGGACCTCACGTCACGATGGACGACGAAGCGATGATCGCGCGGGGCCGTAGGGTCGTGACGGGCGGAACGTCGTCGGGAAGGGCTGGCGGCCGGCTTGCCGACGAGGTGTACGACACGCTGCTCGGACAGTTGATGTCGCTACGGATCGAGCCTGGCTCCCGCGTCACGATCGACGTCCTGGCGCGAGAGCTGGGGGTTTCGCAGACACCGATCCGGGACGCTCTGAACCGCATGGAGGCCGAGGGTCTGGTCGTGCGTGTGCCCCATGCCGGCTACCGCATTCCCCCTCAGATCACCCGGCACCGATTCGAGGACATGCTTGAGGTCCGCCTGCTCCTCGAGCCGGCAGCGGCCCGTAGATCCGCCGAACGCGCATCGTTGGAGCAGGTGGCCGGTCTGCGACGAATGCTGGGGGAGATGGCGGAGCTGGAGGGGGGCGACGGACCCGCGGCCTACGGCGCCTTCGGTCTGCGCGACGCCGCTTTTCACGATCTCGTCGCTCTGAGCGCGGAGAACCAGGTCATCCGTGAAACGCTGGCTCGCCTGCACAGCCACGTGCACCTCTTCCGGCTGCACCGCGACGCCCAGGTCACCCACCTGGCCATGGCCGAGCACGAGGAAGTCGTGGCCGCGATCGCCGCACGTGACCCCGACGCCGCCGCCTACGCGATGCGTCGGCACATCCTGCGCTCCGGTGAGCGTTTCCGACGATTGTTCGACGAGATCGAGGACGCGGACGCGGTGGCGGTAGAGGCTTGACGGGCGGACTGGGCCGGGGAATGCTGAACCGATCGGATCGGATCGTATTGGATCTATCTCGCCCGTCCCCAGATGCGAGGAGAAGCAGGTGCCCAGAGCGCTGCTCCTGACCGGCGACGCCGCCGAGGAACTCGACACCATGTATCCCTACTACCGCGTGCAGGAGGGCGGTTGGGACGTCGACGTCTCGTCACGGACGATGCGTGACGTGCAACTGGTCATCCACGAGTTCGACCCCAACTCCGACGCCTACGTGGAGAAGAACGGCCGGAAGTTGCCGGTCGACGTGCCCTGGGCCGAGGTCGACGTCGAGCGCTACGACGCCCTCATCATCCCCGGCGGGCGTGCCCCCGAGTGGATCCGGGTCGACGCCGACGTCCGGCGCATCACCGAGCACTTCTTCGCCCGCAACCTCCCCATCGCGCTGGTGTGCCACGGCGCCCAGGTGCCAGCGGTGTACGGGCTGCTGAAAGGTCGAAAGACGGCCTGCTTCCCGCCCATCACCGGTGACATGGAGAACGCGGGCGCGACGGTCATCGACGCTCCCGACGTCGTGGACGGCAACCTCGTCTCCTGCCGGGGATGGCCCGACATGCCGCAATTCGGCAGGGCGATGATGGAAGTCTTCTCGAAGTCCGTCAACCCCGCATCGGCTTGAGCGCACCTGGCGTGCCCCGGTGACGGCACTTCGGACCGTCACAGTCGACGGCTCCCCCGTTCACCTCATGGAGAGCGGTACCGGGCCCGCGGTGCTGATGCTGCACGGCTCCGGACCCGGCACGACCGGGTCCGGAGCCTGGGCAATGACCGCGCAGGCACTGAAAACCGTGCACATTGTCGCTCCCGACCAGGCGGGGTTCGGCCGTACCCCTGTCCCGGCAGGCTTTAGGGGTGGGCTCCGGCTGTGGACGGAGCAGGCCGCAGGCCTGATGGATGCTCTCGGCATCGAGCACTACAGCGTGGTGGGTCACTCCATGGGCGGTGCCGTGGCGCTGGCGTTGGCGGCCGCGCGCCCCCAGCAGGTCACCCGGGTCGTGGCGGTCTCGACGATGGGCGCCCCCGGGGCGCCGCTGTCCGCCGAGCTCGATGCGATCTGGGCCGCCCCCGCCGGCCCGATCGGAGCACGAGACATGCTGAGTCGCCTCGTCCTCGACCAGACGCTCGTGACCGACTCGGCCGTCGATGCCCGTGCAGCTGCGATGAGAGCGGGGGCGGCCGCCTTCGCGTCGTTGTTCCCTCCACCCAGGGCACGATGGGCCGACGACCTCACCCTCTCGGCGCAGACGCTGGCAGCGATCCGCGCGCCCGTGCTGCTCGTGCACGGCGCCGAGGACCGAGTCACCCCGCTCGGAACGGCAACCCCGCCCTTACTCGAACACCTGGCCGATGTCCGTCTGCACGTGTTCGGCCGATGCGGGCACGTGCCGGCGATCGAGCACCCGCACGAGTTCAGGCAACTGTTGTCGTGCTTCCTCCGCCGGGACCGCTGTCATTGATTGCTGCGGCAGGTCCCTTCGTCGGGTAGGTGTCGAGGCGAGCGGCGACCTTGTCGACGCAGGTGGTGACGACGTGACGCGGGTCGTGGCCGAGGCTGGTGATGGCGACCAGGGCGGTGAGCACCACGTCGGCCAGTTCGGCGGCTACGTCGTCGGTGTTGTGGGTGACGCCCTTGCGGGGGTTCTGGCCGATGGTGCCGATCCACGCTGCGGCGACCTCGCCTGCTTCTTCGGTGACCTTGAGGATGCGCAGGCCGGTCTCCTCGCGGCTGCGGCCGTTGATGGCGTCCAGCCGGGCGGTTACCAGGGCGGCGAGATCAAACAGGTCAGTCATCGAGTTGTCTTTCTAGTGTTCGCTGGTCTTTCTCGGCAGTTGGGGCAGGATGGTGCGGCTGCGTCCGGGGCGGGGGTACGCCTCGGCGGCTGCGGCAAGCCTGGCGGCGTGTTCGCGTTGCTTCTGCCAGTGTCCGTAGAGTGCGCCGCGCTGGGAGAGGCGGTCGACCTGGCGGATGGTCTCGGGGTCGACGTCGCCGGGTGGGGCGTCACGCCACGGGGTGCCGGGCAGCGGCATGAAGGTGTGGGCGTGGATGCGGGCGCCGACCTCGGCGAGTTCACCGGCCAGCCGTAGTGAGTCGGCGACGTCCTGGTCGTTCTCGCCGGGCATGCCGAAGATCATGTCGACGTTGATGCGGAAGCCTTCCTCGATGCCGAGTCGGGCAGCGCGTTTGACCTCGTCGACGCCGTGGCCGCGTTTCGCGGCGTCGAGCACCCGGTCGGAGCCGGACTGGGCGCCCACGATGATGTTGTTGTTCGCGCAGTATTTCTTGACCAGCCGCAGCGCCGTGCGGCTGACATGCTCTGGTCGGATCTCGCTGGGGAAGGAGCCGAAGAAGACCCGCCCGTTGGGCCCGATGCCCTCTTTGCAGTTGGCCAGCAGTTCCTCGACCGCGTCGAGGTTCGGTTCCTCGCTCTGGCTGCCGTAGCTCAACGCCGTCGGCGTGATGAACCGGACGTCGCGCAGCCCACGCGCTCGCATCTGGTCGACGTGCCACCGCACGTTCGGCACGCTCCGGTGCCGGAACTTCGCGGAGAACATGAACGGTGTCTGGCAGAAGCGGCACGAGAAGACGCAGCCTCGGGTGATCTCCAGGGCGTTGAAGCGATCCCAGCGCAGCGAGAAGCCCCGGAAGTCGTCGAGCGGTCGCCGTTGCGGTCGTCCCGTGCGTACCACGGAGCGGGTGCCGTCGCGGTACACCAGCCCGGTGATCCCGGCCGGGTCACCGACGGCGTCGACGAGGTGGAGCAGTGTGGTCTCGCCCTCGCCGACCGCCGCGATGTCCCACCCGGCGTCGAGGGTCTGCACCGGCTCGGCGGTGGCGTGCACGCCACCGGCGACGTGGGTCACGTTCGGGGCGTCGGCCAGGGCGCGGATCTCGGCCAGTTCCTGGGCCAGGGCGTGGGCGTCGGGGGAGTAGAACGACCACAGCACCAGCACCCGGCTCGCGGTGGTGGCGGCGTCCCGGATGTGCGCGGCGGTCGCCTCCGGGGTATCGCCGAACCGCACCTCGTACCGGGTGGAGGTCTGATGGGTCTCCAGCGCGCCGAGCAGGACGTGCAGCCCGTACGTCACCGCCTTGCGGTAGCGCAGTACCAGCACCAGCTCGGCAGCTTCCATGGCGGCGATTGTGTCAGGGGGTACCGGCTGTGGTGTCGACGGGCACCGGGCCGACCGAGCCGGCCCGGTGCCGTCATCAGACGGTCAGTACCGCAGCTTGCGCAGGTAGCGGTAGCCGACCTCGGCGGTCTGCTGGGGCGTCACGTCGGGGGTGTCGTTCTCCACGATGTACTCCAGCACCGAGTGGCCCCGGAAGACCCGGGCGAAGTCGATCATCCCTGTGCCCAGGTCGGCCATGTCCCCGTCGGCGGCGTGCCGGTCCTTGACGTGGTATTGAAGGACCTGCTGGGGCGCGGAGCGGATCACGTCCAGGGTGAAGCCTTCCGGGTCGGCCGCGCCGGCACCGGACTCGATGCCACCGGTGACCGCCCAGTAGATGTCGATCTCCAGGTGGACGAGCTTGGGGTCGAGTTCGGCGGTCAGGATGTCCCAGGGCGTACGACCGCCGCCGAGGTCGATGGTGAACTCGTGCGCGTGGTTGTGGTAGCCGTACCGCAGGCCCGCCTTGCGTGCCGCGGCGGCCTCGACGTTCATCTGCTCCGCCCAGCGCTTCCAGTCGTCGGCGCTCTCGGAGTAGAGGTACGGCACCACGATGAACTTCTGGCCCAGGGTGACCGCGTTCTGGATCTTCTGCCGCAGCCCGGCGGCGTCGGCGCTGATTCCGTCGTGGCTGGAGCTGGCCTTGATCCCGATGCCGTCGAGGAACCGGCGCAGCTGACCGGCGCTGCGGCCGAAGTAGCCGAGCGCCAGTTCCACCTTCGGGTAGCCGATGCGGGCGAGGTGTTCAAGCGTGGCGTCGTAGCCCGGTGAGCCGTTCAACGCGTCGCGGACCGTCCAGAGCTGAATGCTGATCAGACCCGGCGGCACGTGCCGCCGACCAGCATGACCAGGCCCGTGCCCGTGCCCGTGCCCGTGGCCAGGCCCATGTCCATGACCGTGACCCGGCCCGTGACCGTGGCCAGGGCCGGCGCTCGCGGCGGTCGCACCGATCCCGGAGGCGACCAGCCCCACCCCGGCGGCGGCCGCCAACGATCCGCGCAACAGCCCCCGCCGGTCGATGACGGATCGCCGCAACGCGGCCCCGCCGTCGTACCCGTAACACATGTGGCACTCCTCTCGTGGTGTGGACCCGCGTCGAGGTCCCTGGCCGACCGGTGTCGACCAGGGACCTCGATCAGGGACTACTGGGAAGGAACCAGGACGACCTCGGTGGTGCCGGTCAGCGGCGGTAGACCGTCGCCACCCGGGTCGGTGTACGACGCGACGAACACCGCGGACAGGTTGTCGGTCGCCGGATCGTGCCCGGAGGGCACCGTGGTGGTGATCGCACCGGTGCATCCGTTGGCGGTGGTGATCGGGTGGCCGTGATCGTCGTGACCCAGGATGTAGGTCACGCTGACCCGGGCACAGTCCACCGGCTGGTCGTCGGTGACCCGTACCTCGAAGCGCACCACGTCACCGAAGGTGAACGGCTGCCCGACGACCGGGCTGACCAGCTCCACCACGGGCGTGGTGTTGCCGACCACCACCCGGACGGAGGCCGACGCCGACCGGCCCTTCTGGTCGGTCACCTTCAGCGTCGCCTCGTAGCTGCCGTTGCGCCGGTACGTGAACGTCGGGTTCGCCTCGCGCGAGTCGACCTTGTCATCGTCGTCGAGGTACCACTCGTACCGGAGTCGGTCACCGTCCGGGTCGGCGGTGCCTCCGCTGGAGAACTCCACCGTCAGTGGCGCGAGCCCGGCGGTCTGCGTGGCCGACACCTGCGGTACCGGGCTGTGGTTGCCGTCCCAGCCGATGTGGTCGACGCGGGCCAGTTGGGCGTCCGGGTTCTCGCTGAAGTAGCCGTCGCCGTATTCGAGCACGTAGAGCGCACCGTCCGGGCCGAACTCCAGGTCCATCGGGTTGTCGAAGACCACCGACGGCAGCACCGACTCGATGCCGCGCAGTTGACCGCGCCGGTCCAGTTCGAAGGCCTTCACGTAGTCGCGGGTCCACTCGTAGAACAACGGCTTGCCGTCGTAGTACGCCGGCCAGCCGGACGGGTTGCGGCCACGGGTGGTCGAGCGGTCGAACTGGTACACCGGCCCGGCCATCGGCCCGATGCCGCCCGTGCCCAGCTCCGGGAACTGCGGGGAGGCGCCGAAGCCGTACCAGACCTGGGGCTGCTGCACCGGCGGGAGCTTGCGCAGCCCGGTGTTGTGCGGCGAGTCGTTGACCGGTGCGGCGCAGTTGAACGGCGGCCCCGACTGCGCGGTGGCGAAGTCGTAGTCGCGGTACGGCTGGTCCGGCGTGATGCAGTACGGCCACCCGTGGTTGCCGGGCTCGCGGGCGGCGAGCCACTTGCCCTGCCCCGCCGGCCCGCGCTCAGGGTTGGGCTGGCGGGCGTCCGGCGAGTAGTCACCGACGAACAGTGTGTCGGTCTCGCGGTCCAGTTCGATGCGGAACGGGTTGCGCAGGCCCATCAGGTAGATCTCGGGCCGGGTGTTCGGCGTGCCCTTCTTGAACAGGTTGCCCTTCGGGACGGTGTATCCGCCCTTGGCGCCCACCGTGATCCGCAGGATCTTGCCGCGCAGGTCGTTGGTGTTGGCCGAGCTGCGCTGCGCGTCGTACGCCGGGTTGCGGCCGGGCCGTTCGTCGATCGGGGCGTACCCGCCGGACTCGAACGGGTTGGTGTCGTCGCCGGTGGACAGGTAAAGGTTGCCCTTGCTGTCGAAGACGATGTCCCCGCCGACGTGGCAGCAGATTCCCCGGTCGACCGGCACGTCGATGATCTGCTGCTCGGTCCGCAGATCCAGCTTGTCCTTGACCAGGCGGAACCGGGACAGCCGGATCACCCCACGGAAGGGCGCGAAGTCTTCCTCGGTGCCCCAGGCCGGCGCGTCGCCCTCGTTGACCTCCGGAGTGGACGGATCGTCGACCGGAGTGTCCATCGGGGGCGAGTAGTACAGGTAGACCCAGTTGTTGCCGCCCTTGCCGAAACCGGGGTCGATCGCGACGTTCTGCAGGCCCTCCTCGTCGTGCTGGTACACGTCCAGGGTGGCGGCGATGGTGTTGCGACGGGTGGCGGGGTTGTGTAACCAGACCTGACCCGCGCGGGTCACGTGCAGGACCCGGCCGTCGGGTAACACGGCGAGGTCCATCGGTTCGCCCGGTCGGTCGTTGAGGGTGACTTTCTGGAAGGCCGTGTCCGGGGGAGTGTTGGTGGTCTCCGGCGCGGCCATCGTCGGGGTCGGCGTCGCGGTGAGGGTGACGGCGGTCAGGCCGGCCACGGCGAGCGCGAGTCGTCTCTTCAACTGCCTCTCCTTCGGTGAGGGACTGGTCGGGCAGGTCGTAGACGGAGGGGCTGGTTCCTCCTCGTGGGATGGGGGCAGCACGGAATCGCCCGTCAGCACCGCTTGCGCGGCAGTCTGGGCGTGTTCTGATGGATAGGGACGCAGATGTGGTCAATGGCGAGGTCACGGCCGAGGTGCAGGCGCCTGTATCGATTTACCTCGACGTAACATCTCGCCTGAAGCTAACAAAGTGATGTAGATGTGTCTATGGCTTTCGCCGACCTCCGTGGAACTTTCCGCCAAGGCAGCGAAAGCCTCGTCGGTGCAGGAAGAACCGCAGCTCGGCGGGAGCGCATCCGTGCAGCGACCGCCTGTCAGGTGTGGTCGTACCAACGCGCCAAGGCGCGCAGGCCGAACGCGAGGGGCCGTCCGGGTCAGCGCTGCGCGGCGCGTAGGTGCCGGATCAGGACATCCACCGGAATGCCCAGCACGCCGGCCAGCAGGACCATCGGCTCCGGATGACCCAGCGCGTTCAACTCCTCATAGATCGCCAGCAGGCCGCGTAGCCGGGCCTCGGCATCCTCGGGCCGGTGCGGCAACTCGGCCAGCCGTTGCTGGACGAACCGGCGCGCCATGGTCTGGTCCGCGTCGACGGCGGGGACCTTCTCGTCGCGCGGCTGCGGGTTCCGTTCGCTCGACACGGCGATGTCCTTCCTGTCAGGGCGGGGGGCGGTCAGCGTGCGACGGTGGCGTGCCAGTCACGCAGGAAGGCGTCGACCAGGTCGTGGGCGCGCCGGCGTACGTCGAAGGACTCGCCGATTCGCCGACGGGCCATGTGGGACAAGGCGTCGGCGGCCTCGTTGAGCGGGTGGCCGCTGTGCCCCTTGACATGCTCGAACGACAGGTCCGGCCGTTGCTGCACGAGCTCGGCGAGCCGGACGAGGGTGGGCTGATCGGACCACTGGCGGGGTCGCAGGCTGTAGCCCGCCGGCATTGCGGTCGTCTTGCCGGACTGCCACTGGTGCAGATAGCGCAACGCGGCGAGGCTGTCCAGCAGCACGACCATCCCCACCGGCGGCACGTCGTGGGCGCTCAGCAGGAAGTCGACCGCGCGCAGTTCGTTGATCAGGACCCGGGAGTACCCGGTGGTGTCCATCCGTCCGCTGTACCGGCCTCGCAGGCCGTAGTGGCCGTCGCTGACCACGTACCCGATGCCGCCGGCACGGTCCTTCCAACTGGCGTCGGTCGCGGCGACCGTGGCTCCGGACGCGCTCGCCCACCGTGCCACCCGGCCGCGACCCCGGCGCCGGTCCGGCTGGTTGCGGCAGGCCGTGCCGTGCTCAACGGCCTGCTGCTGTGCGGTGTCGAGCAGGTGGCGGGCCGAGGAGAACTCGTCGTATCGCGCGGCGGTCAGGCACAACCGCAACCCGTCACCGATCAGCTCGCACTTGAGACAGTGGGTCGGCCGGACGTAGGCCTGCAACGCGAAGGCGGGCTCGCGCAGGTCATCGGGAAGCAACTCCACGGCACGTAGAAACTCGTCAGGACGCACGACGTTCTCCCTCCGTTCGGAAGTGGAATGTGGTGGGGCGGGGTCTTGTGGAACCCGCCCCGGTCGATGCGCGTGGGTCAGTTCAGGGCGACGGTGACTCCGCCGGAGAACGGCGAGTCGTGCAGCTCAAGCTTGGTCAGCTTGACGTCCTTGGGGACGTCGAAGACGACGACGCCGGTGACCTGGTTGCCGGGGTTGATGTCGTTGAGGAAGGTCTCGGCGTTCTCGTTGGCGTAGATCGCGGCAGCTCCGTCCGCGGAGTATTCGGTGCCGTCGGCCGCGTACGCCTTCTGGCTGCTGCCGTCGAACATCTGCGACTTCTTGCCGATGTTCTTGACCTTCAACGTGACCAGGCAGAACTGGCCCTGCGCCTTGGCGCCGAGCAGGTCGTTGCCGACCTTGCGGACGCCGCACTTGGTCGACTTGACGGTGAATTCGAACTTGCCGTCGCGGGCCGGGTCGCCGATCTTCGCCACCTTGTCGGCCTTGTCGGCCTTCTTGTCCTCGCTCTTGGCGGCGACGTCGCCGCCACTCGCGTCGCCGGCTTCGTCGGTGGCTCCGGCACCGCAGCCCAGGCCGATGAGAGCGGTGGCGAGCAAGGCGATCAGCGTGGTCTTACGCATAGTTGTCCTCCAGTCATAAATGTGCGGCGTCAATGAGAACACCACCCGTGAACACTGTCAACAGACATGTCGCTTGACAGGTGTGGCACACTCCGAACGTGCAGGTGAAACCGACCATTACGGCGGCCGAAATCGCCCGGCTCGCCGGGGTCGGACGGGCCGCCGTCAGCAACTGGCGCAAGCGGCACGTCGACTTCCCCGCCCCGGTCGGCGGCACGGCGGCCAGTCCCGAGTTCGACCTCATCCAGGTCGAACAGTGGCTGTGCGCCCAGGGCAAGCTCGCCGAGCAGGCCACCGCCGACCGGCTCTGGCGGCGGATCGCCCCGGCCAGCGAATCCCCCGCCGCGGCACTGGCCGCCGTCGGTGTCCTGCTCCTGGCCCGACAACGCGGCCAACGCCCCCGCCGTCCCGTCGACCCACATCTGAAACCGCTGCTGCCCGACCTCGAAGCCCTCGCCGACGAACTCGGCCCCCAGGGCGCCTTCGACGAACTGTGGCAACGCTTCTCCGCACCCGGCCCCGGGCGGTCCTTCGCCACCCCCGACGACCTCGCCGACCTGATGGTCGGGCTGGCCGGCGTCGATGGCTGCACCGTCCTCGACCCGGCCGCCGGCTCCGGCGCCGTACTGCGCGCCGCCGTCCGCGCCGGCTGCGCCACCGCCTACGGGCAGGAACTCGACGAGGGCCTGGCCCGACTCGCCGAACTCTGGCTCGCGTTGCGCGAGGTGCCCGGCGCCATGAACGTCGGCGACTCGCTACGCGCCGACGCGTACGCCGGGCACACCTACGACACCGTGGTCTGCCACCCACCCTTCGGCGCCACCAACTGGGGCGACGAGGAACTCGGCCACGACCCACGCTGGATCGTCGGCACCACCCCGCGTACCGAACCGGAACTGGCCTGGGTCCAACACGCCCTGGCCCACCTGCGGGCCGGCGGGCACGCCGTACTGCTGATGCCCCCCACGGTGGCCAGCCGCCGAGCCGGCCGACGTATCCGCGCCGAACTGCTGCGCCGCGGCGCCCTGCGCGCCGTGATCGCCCTGCCGCCCGGGGCCGCCGCGCCGCACGGCGTACCGCTGCATCTGTGGGTGCTGCGGCGGCCCGCGCCCGACACACCACCACCGGCGCGGACGCTGCTCGTCGACGCCGCCGGCGTCGACCTGACCACGAACGGGCCACGGATCCTCGCCGCCTGGCGGGCCTTCGACGCCGACCCCGAGGCCGAGGAGCCGGGATTCGCCCGCGCGGTACCGGTGATCGAACTGCTCGACGAGGAGGTCGACCTCACCCCCGCGCGCCGGCAACCCGCCGTCGCGGGCGAGGCCACCGGAGAACAGGTGGTACGCACCAGAGAACGCCTCGCCGCCCTCGTCGGTGACCTGCCCGCGCTGATGCCGCAGGTCACGCCCGCGCAGAAGGGGCCGGACGACGAATTCCTGACCGTGGGGGAGTTGGTCCGCTCCGGTGCCCTGCACCTGCTCGGCCCGATCCGCGCCACCGCTGCTTCCGAAGCCTCATCCGGGGCTGCTTCGGCCGACGGCGGCTCGTCCGGCACCGCCTTAACCGCAGCGGGCAGCGCGGCGGACGGTCCACGTGTGCTGACCGTGGATGATGTGCTCGACGGGGAGCCGCCGTCCGGCCACGACGACGGCCGGCTCGGCCAGCAGATCTGCCTCGCCGTCGGCGACGTGGTGGTGCCGATGGTCGCCCGACAGCTCACCGCCCGGGTGGTGACCGCCGAGGGTGCACTGCTCGGACGCAACCTCTACCTGCTCAGACCCAACCCGGCGGCACTGGATCCGTGGTTCCTGGCGGGGCAACTACGCACCTCGACCAACGAGAAGCAGGCGTCGAGCCTGTCCGGAACGCTGCGCTTCGACATCCGCCGCGCCCAGGTGCGGCGGATGTCGCTGGAGGACCAACGGGTGCAGGGGGCGGCGTTTCGCCGGCTGGACGCCTTCGAGTCGGCGATCCGGCAGGCCGCGACGCTCGGCGCGGAACTGGTCCAGCTGACGGCCGACGGCCTGGCCAGCGGGTCACTACAAGAAGGTCTTTAACCGCCACGTCCAGCAGCTCACCGCGCGACGCAAGCACGATCCGCGCGGCGCAGGCACGATCGGCTGTCGATTGTGGTCCGTCAGGGCGATTTTGACGCGCCAGAGGGCCGGTGGCTTCCCATTGACGGGCGTTGTACGGTCATGCGTCCATGCAGCCCGAAGCGCACCAAGGCGTCGGGTATGGGCCATTGTGGAGGGGGAAACCAATGGCACTCGGCAACGTCGGTGGGTACACGCTGGTGGAGCCGCTCGGGTGCGGCGGTATGGGGGACGTCTACTTCGCGGTCTCCCCGATCGCCCAGCGGGTCGCACTCAAGGTGATCAAGAAGCATCTCATCGCGGCGCCGACGATCCGGGAACGCTTCGCGTCCGAGGTGGAGAGCCTCAAGCTGGTCTTCGGCTCCCGGGTAGCTCGACTGGAGGACGCCGACACCACCGGCGACCCGGCCTGGCTGGCGGTCGAGTACGTTCCCGGCGCCACCCTGCGCGAGTACGTCGACACCCGTGGCCCGCTGCCGCTGCCGCTGGCTGCCATGGCCGGAGCGATGCTGGCCGAGGGGTTGGCCAAGGTGCACCAGGCCGGTCTGCTGCATCGGGACCTGAAACCGCAGAACATCATCCTCGGCCCGGACGGCCCGAAGCTCATCGACTTCGGCCTGGCGGTGCTCATCGACCGCAGCGACTACCTGACCGAACCCGGCGCGATGGTCGGCACCCCGGCCTACATGTCGCCGGAGCAGGTCCGGGGCGAGCGCAAGCTGACCCCTGCGATGGACATCTACGGCCTGGCGGCGGTGCTGGTCTTCGCGCTGACCGGTCACGCTCTCTATCCACCGACCAACTCGTGGAATCTGCTGCTGCGGATCACCGAACCGAGTGACCTGCCCGACCTGTCCGGTGTGCCGGCGGAGTTGGTGCCACTGCTCGGCGCGATGCTCGCCTTCGACCCGTCCGCCCGGCCCGCGCTCGCCGACGTGCAGGCCCGCATGCTGGCCGTGGCCACCGCGACCAGTGGCAGGAAGGTCCATGACCTGCGGCAGGAGGTCGCCGCGCGCACCTACGACAGTGCGACCGAACTGCTGGTCCCGCCCGACCTGCAAGACCCGAAGCAGGATCCCGAGGACCCGCCCGTGGTGGCGAGCGAGCGGGCGGACGACCGCGCTGTCGAGCAGAGAAGCACCGTCGCGGTGCCGGAACCGGCCCCCACGAAGGTCGATCCCGAGCGCTTCGGGAGCGGCCCGCCGGTCGACGTGACCTGGCTGGTCGACAGGCTGCGCCGCCAGTATGCCCGCCGATCCACCCTGTAGGAAGGCCGCATCACCGATGACCACTGCCCAGGAGGCGACCTTCGCCCCCGGTTCCCGCATCGTCGTCCGTGACGAGGAGTGGCTGGTACGCAGCGTCAAGACCGGCACCGCCGACGGCACCATGATCAAGGCTGTCGGTGTCTCCGAGTTCGTGCAGGACGTCGAGGCGACCTTCTTCACCGCCCTCGACGCCATCGCGCCGATGCGGCCCGAGGAGACCCAACTCGTCCGGGACACCTCCTCCCGGTTCCGGCAGAGCCGGCTGTTCCTGGAGGCGGTGCTGCGGCGTACGCCCCTGCCCCGCACCGAACGCGGCCTTGCCCTGACCGACCGGTTCCTGCTCGACCCGCTGACCTACCAGCAGCGTCCGGTCGAACTGGCCCTGTCCGGCCTGCGCCCACGGATCCTGCTGGCCGACGTGGTCGGCCTGGGCAAGACCCTGGAGATCGGACTGATCCTCGCCGAGCTGATCCGCCGGGGGCGCGGCGACCGCATCCTGGTCGTCTCACCCCAACAGGTGCTCGAACAGTTCCAGCGGGAACTGTGGACCCGGTTCGCCATCCCGCTGGTACGGCTGGACTCCACCGGAATCCAGCGCATCCAGCAGGAGATCCCGGCCGGGCGGAATCCGTTCACGCACTTCAAGCGGGCCATCATCTCCGTCGACACGCTCAAGGACGCCGGTCAGTTCGGCCACCACCTCGACGCCACCACCTGGGACGCCGTGGTGATCGACGAGTCACACAATCTGATCAACAAGGGCACCAAGCGCAACGAACTGGCCCGTCGGCTGGCCGCGAAGACCGACGCGCTGCTGCTGGCCAGCGCCACCCCGCACAACGGCGACAAGGAGTCCTTCGCCCAGCTGATCTCGCTGCTCGACCCGGCGGCCATCGCCAACCCGAAGGACTACCAGGCCAGCGACATCGCCCACCTCTACCTGCGCCGCACGAAGATCAGCCCGGAGGTACGCGACCAGATCGGCGACCGCTGGGCCGACCGTGGGCCGTCCCAGGCCCGCCACTGCCAGGCCACCCCCATCGAGGAGCAGATCTTCGACGAGCTGACCGACGTGTGGCTGGCCGGCAAGTGGAGCGACGAGTCGATCACCGGCCAGCACCGGCTGTTCCCGTACACCCTGTTGAAGTCTTTTCTCTCCTCGCACCGGGCGCTGCACGAGACGGTGACCAACCGGAGCAAGAAGGCCACCGGCACCGAACGTGCGGCGCTGGACCGGCTCGCGGAGCTGACCTCGGCGATGACCGACCGCGACGCCAGCAAACTGCGCCGCCTGGTCGAGGAACTGAAGGAGATCGGGGTCGGCAAGGGCAGCGACACCCGGGCGGTGGTCTTCTCCGAGCGGGTACCGACCATCAAATGGCTCGCCGACACCGTCCCCGGCCTGCTCGGTCTGAAGCCCGAGGCGATAAGAGTGCTGCACGGCGGCGTGGCCGACTCCGACGAACAGCAGATCCTCCAGGAGTTCGAACTGGCCGGCAGCGGCGTGCGGCTGCTGTTCACCGGCGATGTCGCCTCCGAGGGCGTCAACCTGCACCAGCAGTGCCACCACCTGATCCACTACGACATCCCGTGGAGCCTGATCCGCATCGAGCAGCGCAACGGCCGCATCGACCGGTACGGGCAGCGCCACCAGCCGCAGTTCCGGGCGCTGCTGCTCACCTCCGCCCGCGAGGACGCCAAGGACGACCGTACGGTCTCCGAGGTGCTGCTGCGGCGTGAGGAGACCGCCCACCGCACCCTCGGCAGCGTGGAGGCCGCGACCGGCCACTACGACGCGAAAGCCGAGGAGGACCGCCTGGTACGCGACCTGCTCCACGGCAAGACCGTCGACGAGTCGTACGCGCAGGCGCACACCGAGATCGACGTGCTGGCCGACCTGTTCGGCGATGTCGGCAGCGCCCCGGTCGTCGAGGGGGTGCCGCAGGCCCGGGTGCCGAAGCTGTTCGACTCCACCCGCGACTTCGTCGACGCCGCCCTGCACGAGATCTACGACGACCGGCCCGAGGATCGCATCGACCTGCGCCGCGAGGACGAGCTGCTGACCTTCCGCGCCCCCGACGACCTGGTGCACCGGCTCACCGACCTGCCGCGCTCCTACCTGCGTGCCCACCGCGAGGGCGAGGACCTGCGGCTGAAGGTCACCTTCGACCGTCGGCTCGCCCAACGCAAGCTCGACCAGGCGCGGCAGAGCAGGACGCCGATGTGGCCGGAGATCGCCTTCCTCAGCGACGTGCACCCGATGGTCGACTGGCTGGTCGACAAGGTGCTGATCCGGCTGGGCCGCCAGCAGGCCCCGGTGCTCACCGCCGAGGTGAGCACCCCGACCTTCCTCATCCAGGGCGTCTACGCCAACCGGCTCGGCCAACCCACCGTGGTGCAGTGGATGGCCGTGGCCGGCCTTCCTGCCGAACCGACCATCGCGCCGATGGACGAGGTGCTGCGCGCAGCCGGTGTCGGCCCCGACATGGTCAACCGGGTCGACACCATCGACACCGACTCGCTGACCGCGCTGCTGCCACGGGCCGTGGCCGCCGCCCGCGACCAGTTGGAAGGCAAACGCGCCGAGTTCGACGCGGCCAACGCCGAACCGCTGCGCCGCCACCGGGAACGACTGGTCACCTTCCGACAGGCCAGCCTGGTCGACGAGCTGCCGGGCGCGCACCGCGAGCGCCGCCGCCAGCGTGTCGACGCCACCGTCGCCGAGCAGCACGACCTGCTCGACCGCCTGGAAACCGACGGCGAACCGCTGCTGCGGGTGCTCGCCGTCCTCGTCCCCTCGCCGGAATCCGCCCCTGAGCACGGAGTGCCAGCATGAGTTTCGAGTCGCTGACCAACCGTGGCGAGTACCTCTCCGCGCACTACCTCGCCGAGATCCTGCCCACCACCCTCAAAGCTGGCCTGGTCAAGCAGTGGACCGAGCGGGAGAAGGCCAACCAGCAGACCCCCCGCACCGGCCTGCGAGGTCTGCGCCGACCCTATTTCGACGCCAAGACCGAGTTGGCCGACGAGGAGTTCTTCGACCCGGAACGACTGCGCAAACTGCACCAGGAGCTGCTGAAGGCGCTCGGCTTCGAGCCGACCCCGCAGACCATCACCGTCGAACGCGCCGGCCACCAGCAGGAGATCACCGTCGCGCACGCCGAGCTGGGCACTGCGCACGGCGTTGTTGCGCTGGACTGCGGCTGGGCCGTGGACACCGAAGCCGCCCAGGACCCGGACGCCGCCGGTCAACTACTCGACCCGGTGACCCTGCCCGGCAACGAGACCATCACCACCGGCGCGAAACTCGCCTCCTGGCTGTTCGCTGCCGAGCAGCCACCCCGCTACGTGCTGATCCTCAGCGGCGGCGTGATCACCCTCGCCGACCGGGCCGCCTGGGGCGAGGGCCGCTACCTGGCCGTCAGCCTGGACACCGCGTACGCCCGCAACGACGACCGGGAGTACGACGTCGTCGCCGCCCTCTTCGGCGCCGACTCGCTGCGCCCGCCCGCCGAGGGCGGCACCGAACCCCTCGCCGACCTGGTCGCCGGCTCCCGCCAACACGCCGTCGGCGTCTCCAGCGAACTCCGCGAGGGCCTCAAGGTCTCCGTCGAACTCATCGCCAACGAGGTGCTGGACCGCATCCGCGCCGCCGGCTACCAGCCGCAGCAGGTGATGGTGCTCGACGAGTTGGCCAAGGAACTCGGCCGCGAGGCGCTGCGCTACCTCTACCGCATCCTGTTCCTGCTCTATGCCGAGGCCCGACCCGAGCTGGGCGTGCTGCCGGTCAACGACCCCCAGTACGTCGAGGGCTACAGCCTGGCCCGCATCGGCGACCTGGTCGCGCGTCGCCTGCCCCCGTCCGCCGAGGACGGCACCCACCTGTACGAGTCGCTGGACCTGCTGTTCCGCATGGTCAACGACGGCCACCGCCCGCGCGGCGGCACCGAGATCGAGGCAACGGCCAGCGAGGGCGAGGGCCTGCGCTTCGAGCCCATGAAGTCTGACCTGTTCCTGCCGGAGAAGACCCGACTCATCGGTCGACTCATCCCGGTCCCCGGCAGCGACGAAGACGACCCCGACGGCCCGAAAATCGACACCCGGCTGCGCAACAAGGTCCTCTTCGAGGTGCTGCGCCGACTGATGCTCACCAAGGGCGGCAAGCGGCGACGCGGCGGCTTCATCTCGTACGCCCAGCTCGGCATCAACCAGCTCGGTGCGGTCTACGAGGGCCTGATGTCGTACACCGGTTTCGTCGCCACCGAGCAGCTCTACGAGGTCGCCAAGAACGGCGACCCGAAGGACGGCTCGTGGATGATCCCCGCCTCCAAGGCCGACGAGTACGACGACAACGTCTTCGTCTACCGCGAGAACGCCTACACCGGCATCCGCAGCCGCGTCGTCTACGAGGCCGGTCAGTTCGTCTATCGGCTCGCCGGCCGGGACCGGCAGACCAGCGCCTCCTACTACACCCCGCAGTCGCTGACCGAGGTCACCGTCCAACTCGCCCTGAAGTACCGCCTCGACCAGGACGACACGATCACGCCCGCCCGCGAACTGCTGGACTGGACGATCTGCGAACCGGCGCTCGGCTCCGGGGCGTTCCTCAACGAGGCCATCAACCAGGTCGCCGCCGAATACCTGCGCCGCCGCCAGAAGGAACTCGACACCACCCTCGACCCGGAGGACTACCACCTCGAACTCCAGCGGGCGAAGGCGTACATCGCCCTGCACAACTGCTACGGCGTCGACCTCAACCGCACCGCCGTCGAGTTGGCCGAGGTCTCCCTCTGGCTCAACGTCATGCACGCCGGCCTCCAGGCCCCCTGGTTCGGCCTGCACCTGCAACGCGGCAATTCCCTCATCGGCTGCGGACGCAAGACCTACGAGGCGAAGCAACTCGCCGACAAGTCCTGGCTCACCACCGCCCCGGCCGAGAAACCCTTCCGCGACGGCCCGATCGACCCGGACACCATCCACCACTTCCTGCTTCCCGCCGACGGCTGGGGCGCGGTAGCGGGGGAGAAGGAAGCCCGCGAACTGGCGCCGGCCGAAACCGCAAAGCTAAAGGCTTGGCGTACGGCGATGAAGCGCACGCCATCCGCCAAGGGCAAGAACTCCCAGGTCAAACGCCTGCAAGCGCTCGGTCGCCGAGTCGAGTTCCTGTGGGGGCTGGTGCAGCAGCGCCTCGCCATCTCCGAGCGCGAGATCCGCCGCGACATCAAGGTCTGGGGCGCCGACGACCTGCCCGAGGTGCGCGAAGCGGTAGCCCGCGAAGACATCCTCGCCGACCTGACCGCCCCCGGCACCCCGTACTGGCGGCTCAAGACCCTGATGGACGTGTGGTGCGCCCTCTGGTTCTGGCCGCTGGACAAGGTCGGCCTCCTCGACGGCTCCGACCCCGTCTACCCGGCCACGCCCGTCCAGGTCGAGCACGTCAAAGACATCCCTGCGTACGACGAACCGGCCGTCTACGAGGCTGCGGACCTGTTCGGCAACGTGCAGCCGCAGCAGATGAAGCTGCCCACCAAGGCCACCGGCACCCGTCGCGCGACCGTGGCCGAACAACTCCGCAAGCAGGTCCCCCTGACCAACCTGGACGACTGGCTGACCTTTGCGGAGGCGCTGATCGGCCGCACCGACGCCGATGAGACCACCGAAGCGTTCTACGGCCGCAAGCTCACCAGCCTCGCCGAGATGAGCGACTTCGAACAGAGACTAGACGGGGTGATCGGCGTTGACTCACCGTGGACGCTCGCCGACCGCTTCCCATGGCTGCTCGCCGCCGAGCGAATCGCCGAGCAGCAGGGCTTCTTCCACTGGGAGTTGACCTTTGCACAGGCACTAGCCAAAGGTGGCTTCGACCTTCAGGTAGGCAATCCGCCGTGGGTTCGCCCTCTGTGGATGGAGGACGTCGTCCTCGCTGAGTATGATCCCTGGTTCAAACTCAATGACAAGGTTGCGGTTGAGGTCAGTGAGTCGCGTAAGCGAGAACTGGCAGCCATCAGAGTAGTGCGCCTAACTCTTCTGGCTGAGCTAGCTGCAAACTCTGGGAATGTTGCTTTTATCGGTGGCTCGGCAACTTATCCGCTTCTAGCCGGCACTCAGCCGGACCTTTATCGGGCTATGATGTGTCGAGTGTGGTCACACTCAGGATTATTAGGTACAGGGGGGTTGGTCCATCCAGATACCCATCTTGGCGGCCTTCGTGAAGGAAACTTGCGTGAGGCCGCTTATCGTCGCCTACGTGTGCATGCTCACTTCGTAAACGGATCGAATTGGGCTTTTCAGGATGCTGTGCGGAGCCTGGAGTTCGGCGTGCATATCTACGGCGGACCTCAAGAAATAGATTTCCTCCACCTTAGCCGTTTATACGGTGCTGCTACCCTCGCCGACTCCCTAGCTCATGACGGGAGCGGTTTATCGCCCGGGTTGAAGTACAATGGAAAGTGGGACACGAGACCCCACCTTCGCCGGGTGGTGTCTGTTAATCAAGGTCAACTTTCTAAATGGCAGAGCCTTCGAGGTCATTCAACTGCTCCGGCGACGCAAGCGCCTCTGCTGTATCCGATAACAGTGGACGAGCAGGCAGCAATCAAAGCCCTAGCCGCTTTTGGCTCCAGAATCGGGCAGGCGATGGTTAATGTTACCGACGGCTATCATGAAACTGCCGCCAGGAAAGAAGGACTCATCGAATGGAATCAACTAATTCCCAATTCTGTGAATGAAATGGTTATTCAAGGTCCGCACTTCGGCATCGCCTCTCCATTCTTTAAGCAGCCAGCCGTTCCGTGTCGAAGTAACCGAGACTGGAACTTAATTGATCCTGCTAGTCTTGGTCCCGATTATGTCCCTCGCACAAATTATGTGGTAGTGGGCTCGGAAAAGTCGAGCCGAAGGTCGCAGGAGTTGTGGCAAGGTTTCCCGTATACGGACTATTATCGACTGGCGTGGCGTCGAATGATCGCGTTTAACACCGAGCGATCCCTATTCGCTGCGCTGTTGCCGCCCGGTCCGGCCCACGTTCAGACCGTACATTCGATGGCGATGGAGTCCAACTTAGAGACTGCCCTTTCTTGTGGTTTCTGGGCCTCGCTCCCTTTGGACTATTTCCTGCGCATCACTGGACGAGCGGACTTGCGTCCTAGTGAGGCGATGGGTATGCCGATGCCGACGAAGGGTCATCCGCTTGCGTCTGACTTATTGTTGCGGACTTTGCGCTTGAACGCGATGACGACCCACTACGCAGGGCTTTGGGGTGAGCTCTATGATCCTGAATGGAACGTCTTAAGTTGGTCCGTCGATTGGCCGGCCCTTCGGGATCTCAGTGCGGTCGCGCGCGATTGGAATATGTCAGTGCCGCTACGGTCTGAATATGAGCGACGCGCCGCTCTGGTTGAGATTGACGCGCTAGTTTCGGTGTGGTTAGGGATTGGAATTGATGAGCTGATTGCAATACTTGGTTCAAGGTATCCGATATTGATGGATCGCGAAGGTGGAATGTGGTTCGATGCTGGTGGTCGCAGAATTTCCAGTGATCCCTACTCCTATGGCTTTGGGCAGGCCACGGATACGTACGAGAGGTTGCTGCGGCATCTGTCAGATCCCGTTTCTGTGCCGGCACCCGATGGGTACACAGCGCCTTTCTACAAGGCGAGTCGTGAGGACGAATATCGGCAGGCGCATGCGGCATTTAGTGCGCGGCTCCAGAACGCGATCGATGCTGGCTGGATGTCAGCCTAGCGGGTCGGGTTCGCTCTTAAGTTTTGGTGGTCTTTCATGAGCAATGAAAATTTCGATTTTGGCGGTTGCCTAATTGCGCTAGTCGTCGTTATGGCGTTAATTGGGTGTTTATTCATGGTCATGGATAAGCTGTTCGGCAGTGCCGGTGAGTCAATGGGATACGCAGTTCTGGCGGCAATTTTACTTGTTGCAATCCGTCAATTCTTCCGTAGCGTTAATAGAAAACGCTAGAAGGCTGGTGGGGCGTTATCTTGCTCTTGGTGGCGGCGATCCTGCTGTCGGGTTTGTGTGCGTTCCTGGCGGTTGACCGTTCTCTTGGATCGTGTATCGCTGTTAGGAAGCACGTTATCGCCGTTTCCTTGACTTACTGTCAGGCGGAAGATGCTCGGTGTTCAAAGAGTCCGGATCGGCGTCTCGGGCGGGTACCGCGGACCGAAACGGGGATTCGACGGGGGAAGGCGGAGGCGTTGCAGTACGGTCGACAAGGGTTTGACTTTAAGGCGGGTCCGACCAGGCCGTCCTGCTGCTCGGCATTAATCCGGCGTAACTCGGAAGTGGGCCTACTCCTCCCGAGTGGGCCGCTTCGAATGGCAGAGTGGCCGGGGCTAACCCCGAGCAGCTCTCTGTCAACGATGATCCATAATCCGACGACCTCGTCGAATATGCTGCTCTACGTCGGCTAGCTCACACCGGGGCCGCAGCAGAACTGCGGCCCCGCCCGTCGAACGGTCCGCCGGATGCTCCCGTCCAGCGTCAGGCTTAGCGCGTATTTCTCGATGCCCGGACGAAGTTGGCCCACGCCGCGACAGAGAAGACGAGGGCGGGCCCCGCAGGGTCCTTGCTGTCGCGCACTGCGACGAGGCCGGGGAGGTTGTCGGCGACCTCGACGCAGTTGCCGTTGTTGTCGCCGCTGCGGGTGCTCTTGCGCCACTGCGCCCCGAGCAAATCGTCAGCCATGGTGGACCTCTTCCTTGATCTTGCTGATCATCCTTCCTGATTGTTCCTCATCAAGTGAAAGGCTGACGAGGCTCGCCCAGACCTTCTCGTAGACCGCGAACTCTTCTGCCCGGTCGAGGTAGAGTGCGCCGGTCACCGACTCGCTGTAGACGATGGACGGGTCAGGGACGACTCGGTTGCCGAGTGGGAAGTCGAGCATGACGAACGCCCCGGCCAGCGCGCCGTAGTGAGCGCCTGCCGACAGCGGGAGAACCCGGATCGACACGTTGGGCAGAGCGGTGCGTTCCAGGAGTCGGTCAAGTTGTTCAGCCATCGTGGCGGGGCTGCCGACGCATCGCAGCAGCACGGCTTCGGACAGGACCCACTCCAGATTCGGTGCTTTTGGGCGTCGCCGAACCAAGACCTCCTGCCGCCGTCGGCGAACCTCCAAGACCTCTTCCAGCTCCTCGGGTGGCATGTTGGGTCGGTTCTGGTAGACCCCACGGGTGTAAGCGGGAGTCTGAAGAAGCCCTGGCACCAGAGTGTCGTCGTGCTCACGTAGGTGCGAGGCGGCGGATTCAAGGCCGACGTACAGCTCGAACCAGTCGGGGATGGCGTCGCCGTAGGAGTGCCACCAGCCCTTGGCCTTGGTTTCGTGGGCCAGGGCGGTGAGGGCGGCGGTCAGTTCGGGGGTGGCGGCGTACAGCTCGCACATGGCCTTGACGTCGACGGCGCGGGTGGGGCCGAGGCCGGTCTCGATGCGCCACATCTTCTGTCGGCTGCACTGCATGGCCTCGGCCGCGCCGTCGAGGGTCATGCGTGCTTCGGTGCGCAGGTCGCGCAGCGCCCGCCCGAGCTGTCGCCTGGGGACTGTCGATCCCATGTCGTCGGCCATCAGCCACCCCTCCCGTGTTGCATTTTGTTACATCCGGACGCCATCGGTGAAACGCGGTGCGGTTGCCGGAGAATTCATTTCTCCGAACACCATCCGCGCGAGATTCATTACGCCTCTGACCATACAAGACAGCCCTGACAGCAGTCGTTATCGCGCAATTCCCATGCGCGTCTATTGGCGTATCGGAGTGCACGGCGGTCTGGCTACAGTGCGCCCTTCTGGCCGTGGGATGATCGGGTAATGCGGGTAGCGATGGCGACCGATGCGGGACATCCCGGGCGCACCAATGAGGACTTCGCGGGCGCCGTTCCGTGCGGCATGGTCCTGGTTGACGGCGCGGGTGGCATCGCTGGCGCCGAGAAGGTCTGCCACCACGGCGTGGCCTGGTACGCCACCCGTCTCGGCGGTGCCCTCCTGGGCATGCTGTCTGAGGACCGGAGCCTGCGCGACGTGCTGGCCGAGAGCATCGGGCGGGTCACCGACGAGCACCGCGACACGTGCGACGTCGCGCACTCGATCAGCCCGTACGCAGCCGTGGCGGTGCTCCGCTTTTCCGGCGGGCTCGTCGAGCACCTCGTCCTCGGCGACGCCGTGGTGGTCGTCGGCCGGGATGGGGTCGAGCCGTTCGTCGCCCACGATCCGCGCGAGGTGGTGATCGCCCGGTCCTTCGCGGCCCGGCTGACGGGCATTCCCGAGGGCAGTGACGAGTACCGGCGGCTACTGCGGGAGTTGCGGGCTCACCGCAACAGCCCGGGCGGTTTCTGGGTGGCCAAGGACGACCCGCGGGTGGTGGACGAGGCGATCACCGGCAGTTGCCCGGCGGACGAGGTGACCGCGACGGCACTGCTCAGCAATGGCGCAAGCCGGTTCGTGGACACCTTCGGGCTCACCGACTGGGCGGGACTGCTGCACCTACTCAGGACCGACGGGCCCGGCGAGATCATCCGCCGGGTCAGGGAGGCCGAGGTCCGCGACGGTGTCGCCACCGACGACGCGACGATCGTCTGCCGCAGCTGAGTGAAGATGCCTCGGCGACGGACTGCCGAGGAACGTTCGTAGCGCGCGTACCCATGCGTCTCGCTGTTCCAGGTGTGCATCATGGCCGGCGTCAGGAA
Source organism: Micromonospora sp. NPDC051196 (assembly GCF_040682415.1). Lineage (NCBI taxonomy): Bacteria > Bacillati > Actinomycetota > Actinomycetes > Micromonosporales > Micromonosporaceae > Micromonospora > Micromonospora sp. NPDC051196. Next base: position 42,404 of record NZ_JBFBAY010000006.1, on the reverse strand, counting down.
TGACGATATGCATGACGTCGGGCCGTAATGACAGCATTTGTTGCACCTCGGCGGCCGGGATAGTGCCGTTCTGACCCTGTACCAGCAAGGTGGGAGCCTTCACTTGCTGCCATTCGTCCCATCGCGCCCTGTCCGCAACGGCCGCGATGGCGGCCCGCATGACATCGGGCTCGAATCGTGGCCACAGCCCGTCCGCGCGTCTGTCCAGGTCCCGCAGCCATGATCGGGCGATCGGGGTGGAGCCAAGAAACTCGGCCGCGCTGGGAAGATCGGCGAATGGTACTGGCCACGACGCGAACCAGTCCCCGAGCCTGGCCGGATAGTCGTCCTGAGCGCCACCGCCCCCGACTCCGGCTTCCAGCAGCACCAGCCGATGCACCAGGTGGGGATGCCAGGCAGCGAACAACATCGCGGTGTGCCCGCCCATCGACTGACCCACAACCGTCACCGGTGCACCGTTCGCGAGTTCCTCGACGACGGCGACCACGTCCTCTACGTACGCTCGGCGAGAGAGGTCCTCCGGTCGACGTGTCGAATGGCTGTGTCCGCGCTGATCTATGGCGATGACGTGGTGATCCGGTAGCAGGGCCTCGGCCGTAGGCACCATTTCTTGTCCGCTGCCGGCCAGGCCATGCAACAGGATGATGCCGTCGTCGCCCAACCCACCGTCGAGGCAGGACAGGACAACGTTGTCGCGGCGGACTTCCATCCGTTTCATCCCACAAATCCCATCACCCTGAGCAAACATTCTCAGCTGCCGCTGGTCGAGCGCTGCGGTGGCGTCGTATCGATGAGAGGGCTCGGGTTTTCGTTTGGTGAAGCCGTCCGGGTGGGCGGTACCGGAGACGAATCCCGGCGGGTGCCGGTGATCCCGGTCGCCTGGTCGTGGGCTCGTTTCAGGATCGCCTCGGCCTCCCGTCGGGCAGCGGTCACGATCGCCTCGCTCTCGAGCCGCGCCTCGGCGCGGTGGTCGTTGGCCTGTTTCTCGGCGAGTTCGAGGATCTGTTCTACCCGGGTGCCCAGGCCACTGAGGCCTGGCCGCTGGCGGTTTCGCCGCCGTGGGGCAGCGACCGTTGTTCCTGTGGTGGTTCCGTCGCCTGCCACCCCGGTATCTTCGTCGCGGTCCACCAGGCCGTCGCCGACGAGATCGGATTCCGTGGTACCGACCAGGTAGAGCGCGACGCCGAGCACCGCGATCACGACGCCGGACCAGAGCGCGGCCGGACCAAGGGACGGACCGATTGCTACGCCGACGCCGAGCCCGACAAGGACGGCGGCAGTCTTGGCCGGCTTGCGCATAGGTTCTCCTCGGATGGTTGTGTACAAGGCGATGCTGGCACGGCGTGACAGGAACCGGTGACGACCCGGCTGCTGGGCTTTGACGGCCTGGCCGCCGATTCGGTGGCCGGCCGAGGGTCCGCTTCGAGTCCGCTCACCGGTCGCGGAGCCGGCTCCGTATCCGTAGGCCGAGCAGGACCGCCTCGACCGACAGGATCGTCGCCGGCCCGCCGAGGTCGAAGTACGGGTCCGGTGGTGCGGGAGGATTGGTGAGCGAGTCGTGGAGCCAGCGTGCGCCGAAGACGAGCCAGCCGAGGTCGAGGACGAAGTACGGCACCGACACGGTGCTCACCTCCAGATCGACCGTGCCGGAGCCGGACACCCTCATGACGTAGGTGCCGCGCACGGTCCGGGTGATCGGCACCACCAGGAGGCCCAGCCCGCCGGCCAGGAGCAGCAGCGCGGGCAGGAACCCCTCGGCCGGGCCGCGCAGGATCGACACCACCCCGGCCGCAGTCAGGAACGTCGCGAACAGCTGGATCAACAGGTCGGCCAACGCACCTGCCAGATTGGCGAAGAAGCCGTCCCAGCGCGGCACACCGACCTCCGGCTTATCAACTTGCGGAATCCGATGATGCTACGGGTTGAGTCGGGTGCCAAGGAAATCTGCCTGCCCTGCAAGACTCGGCGATCCGACTGTGCAACATCCGGGGACTGCGAAAAAGAAAGTCAGCGAAATCGCGTGCAATTGCGTCGTCAGGCGTTGCGTTTTCCCTGCGTACTGTCATTTGATTGCCGCAGCGTGGCGGCCGGTTCTTCCCCCGAACCGGCCGCCACGTTTCCCGGCACCTCCGGCGGCTGGTGGTCGAGGATGTCGTACCGGAGCTGCGGGGTGACCTCGCGCTGCGACGGCTTGGTCTACGAGCGGGCCGTGTGTGATCTCATCCGCTGGCTGGGCGGCCCGATCTCCGACCAATGGATAAGAAATGGTTGAAGTCGGCATTTTCCGGGGGTGCTCCATTGACTTGACATTGGTCGAACCGAATACTTTGGTAAGTCGTCCAGCGGCAAACCGAAAGGAGCGATCATGAGGTATCTCGCGGCGGTCAAGCAGCGTATGACCCAGGCGACTCGCGGCTGGGGGTACATCTACCCGCTCTACTGATCATGTCAACTCGGGCGCGTCAGGCGCCCGCGCCCGAGGGGGAATGATGAGGCCGAAGGTTCCCGGCCCCCGTGGTCGGTTCTACATCGGGTCGGCGTTGGAGTTCAACGCCGACCCGATCGGCTGGATGCGCGAAACCCACGCCGAGTTCGGCGATATCGTGCGGCTCGATCCGAGCACTGTGGTGATCCACGATCCAGAGGCCATTCATCAGGTCCTGGTCGGCACCAATGACGAGTTTCTACTCGACAACGCCATGGTGGCCGGGGCGCGGGGCCGGGCCTGGCTGGTCGAGGGACTTCCGCTGTGGTTGGAGACCCGCCGCCATCTACAGCAGGGTCTGGCTCGTTCCGTGCTGACGGCGCATCTGCCCCGCGCTCGCCAGAGGATGAACGACGAGGCCGAGCGGCTGGCCGGAGTTCGGCGGCCACTGTTCGACACGGCACAGCGGTTGGTGGGTGGTGCAGTCGCTGACTACTGCGTCGGCTCCGATCCACAGGCGACGGTGGCGGTGGCGCAGGCGGTGGAGGCGGTGTTCTGGGCCTCGCTGGAGGTCGCCGACGGCTCCGAGTCGCGGCTGCGAATCAGCCGCCGGCCGATCGCCAAGCGCGCCACGGCCCTCAACAACGCCCTGGTGGAGCTCCTGACCGAGGTGGTACGGGATCGGTTGGCCCAGCGCCGTAAGGCCGAGCCTGCCGACGCGCTGGACGCGTTGATCGAGCGAGGACTGCCAGAACGGTTCCTGGTGGCTGCGCTGCGGCTGCTGATGGTCACCTCGCACGGTCCGTCCGGCGCGGTGCTGAGCTGGTGCCTGCTACGGCTGGCGGAGCGGCCGGACGACGCGGCGTCGATCCGCGCCGAGGCCCAGGCTGACGGCGGCGCGCTCCCCGGCGAGGAGTGGCCGCACACCGCGGCCGTGCTCAAAGAAGTGATGCGCCTGCACCCGCCGACCTTGCTGATGAGCCGCACCTGCGCCCGGCCGGTTGAGGTGGCTGGATACCCGCTGCGGGCTGGCGATCGAGTGCTTTTCACACCGTACCTGGTGCATCGGGATCCCCGTTTCTGGACCGACCCGGAGAGCTTTACTCCATCGCGCTGGCAGCGCGGACGGATTCCCTACACCGGTAAGGCGTACCTGCCGTTCGGGGCCGGCACCCGGGTATGTCCGGGGGCCCGCCTGGGACCGGTGCAGTTGGCAATGGCGCTGGCCGCCGTCATCGGGCGACACGAGCTTGAGCTGCCGCCGACCGACAGCGTCGCACCGGCCCGCAGCACTCTGCTGACACCAGCCGGGGTCGAGGTCCGCTGGAGCTGAGGTTGCCGGTGGGTCGGTTGGCTGTCCTGCAACACTGTGCGATCCAACGGTGCAACATCCGGGGATTGCGGAAAAGAAAGTCGGCGAAATCGCGGGCGATTGTGCCGTCAGGCGTTGCGTTTTCCCTGCGTACTGTCATTTGATTGCCGCAGCGCGGCGGCCGGGTCTTCCCCCGAACCGGCCGCCGCGTTTTCCGGCAAAGTGATGCTGCTGCCTGTCCTCGCCCAGTTGTGTTCGACAAAGAGGACGGCCACGCCGAGTCGGGAAAGGACTTCGAACCGGCAGGGAGGCGTGACGGGACATGGGCAGGCGATGGAAGTGGTTCCTGCGGCCCGGAAAGGTCGCGATGGACCTGACCGGGCAGGCGATACCGGACGGTGACGTGCCGGGGCGGTTCCGGCGGCTGGTGGTCGAGGATGTCGTACCAGAGCTGCGGGTGACCTCGCGCTGCGACGGCGCCTTGGTCTACGAGCGGCCCGAGGAACGGCCGGGCGATGAACGTTTTTGACCTGTCGCCCGTGCAGATCCGCAACCGGCTGATCCTGCGCGCCCGACGGGCGGCGCTGGCCGCCACCGGACCGCAGCCGCCATGGCCGCGCGGTCGGGTCCAGGCGACGCGGGCCCGCGTGCCGGTCGTGCCCCGCGTGACCGTGGCGGCCGGCGACGTGGTCCGGCTCGCCGAAGCCGACCATCGGTACGCCACCGGTGCGCTGCGGTTGCGGATCGTCCGGGTCCGGCTCGACGTCAGCCAGTGGTACGACGGTGAGTGGGTGTGGCTCGAAGGCATCGAGATCGGGCCGGATCACCAGCCCGGCGCATTCCGGCCGGTCCTGGCCCGGGTCGCCGCGCTGCGGCCGGACGCCTGAAACCTCGGCCATGGTTACGCCATCAACGGTCGCAGCCGATGCCGTCGCCATCCCGGTCGAGGTCGTAGATGTCATCGCCGATCACGCGCACGGGTCCCTCGACATAGGCGGGGCCGTTGCCGCTGCCACCGGCGCAGTCGACATCGCTGGCGATGGGTACGCAGGCACCGGCATAGTTCGGATCACATTGTGGCGTCTCCTTGGTGCCGACCCGGACGACCCGGGTGACCGGCTTCCTCGTGATCTCCGACTTGATCAGTTCTTTCGCGGTCTCTTCTCCGTCGATCACGGTGACCTGGTACGTCAGCGTCTTGACGCCCGGCACGCCCGGGGTACGCACCTTCTTGGTGCCCTTGGCCAGGGACGAGTCGTTGACCGTCCTGGTCTTGTACGGCACCTTCTTCGTCACGGTGATGGTGCGCGTCTGCGTCACCGGTGTCGGAGACTGCGTCGGGGTCGCCTGCTGCGACGGTGTGGGCGCGGCTGCCGTGGTCGGTGATGAAGTGTCGTCAGCCCGGGCGGACGGGACGGCCTCGGCGGCGAGATCCTGCTGTTTCGGAGAATCACCCGGCGGCGCGACGATCGCCGAGATGGTAGCCACTCCGCAGCACAGGAGTACGAGAGCGACGGCACCGATCAGGACGAACATCAGCGGGTTCGTCCGCTTCGGTGGCTGCGCGACCCAACCGCCGGCCGCTGCCGGGAAGACCCCGGTCGGGTACGGCGCCCTACTGCCATGGCCGGGCGGCGGAACGTGCGGAAAAGAGGCCGGCGGCGAGGGCTGCCACTGCCCCGGGTTCTGCGGAGGCTGGTTGGTCACCCTGCGAGTCTGCGGAGCAGAGCCCGATTCCTCACCGGCCGGTCGGGCACGATGCATGTCGATCAATCGACGAGGTCGCCGTACGATCGTCGATCTCCATCCTTCGCTCTATACCGCGAGATGAACGATCGTCTGCCCCAAGTCCGTCGGATGCCGTAGACGTCAGCCGGACGGAGGAAAGGGTATCGGTCTGAGTTACGAGATGGCCGGGGATGATCGCCGTCAACAAATCAGCCAGGTCGATGACGCCACGTCTCCGGCTATGCTCGCCCAATGCAAATGCGGTGGTGGTGAACAGGTGGCGACCTACCGACGCCGGGGACATTGGCGAAAGAGTTCGGGCGGCTCTTTGCACTGGGTGAACACCCACAACGTGACACGTTCGTCTGGGAGATTCTCCGCGCCACGTCGGCAAACCTACGCAAGATCGACGTCGCCGGTTTCCACCCGTGCGGTGCCCAGCGGGCCGGTGGGATGGATTAGCCCTAATGCCCGTTGCCCCGTCTGCGGCGCGCCGGTCTACTTCTACGCGAACCAGCATGGCAGCCGTGTCTTCTTCGATGAACTGGGGCCGCCGTGGCCCAAGCATCCATGCACCGACAACGGCACAGCGCACGTGACTTTTGTGGGTGGCCGCCAGATGCCGAGCCGTCGCGACTTTAGGCTCGCGCAGAACCCGGGCCGCCTGCGCGATCTCCGCTGGAGGTCTTATGCGGTCAAGGGGATCACGGTTGAGGGCGGCTACTCGCGCATAACTCTCCAGCCACTCAACGGGTTCGGGTTTGGTCCCACCTGGACCGTCTCGGAGCGGGTGTCGCTACGAGCGGATGATCTCGTGTTCGTCAGAGCACAACAGATGTCATACTTCGACACCGCTGTGGGCGCGCCCGTGATTGTCGAAGACGCCAAGCGCGCTGCGGGGCTCGCCGGCAAGACGATCACCGAACGGGACAGACAACACCTCCTGGCGATGCTGGATGCGCGAGTCGCTGCGGGCGAGATGACGCTCGAAGAGGTGGCGGAGGTGACGACAGCCGTCGTGACGGCACGGAATCGCGGCGATGTCGCCACCGCGCTCAAGATCGAGGTTGCGGACCTCAAGGTCGCCCCACCCCGTCCCGGCGACCTGTTGCTGCTCGCGATCGCGTTCATACTCATGGTCGTGGCGACCAGCTCCCCCGGTGGTGCAGGGTCCGTTCAGATGATGCTGCTCGGACTGCTGCTCATGGCTACGGCGGTATACCGCCTCAACTCGCGCATGGGACATGTGCCGAGGGTCCTTCTAGCAGTGACGACAGCCCTCGTGACGATCTGTCCCGCTGGCGTTATCGGCGCCGCGATCGAGGTCATGCTCCTCAATCGGTGACTGGGCAAGGTCAGTCTCCGAGGGCACGTTGTAGAGCGACCGCATCCTCCATATGTGACGAGGTGTCGCGTTTCCGACCGAAGCTCCACTGCGGCTGATCAACCGGTCAACCACAGTGGATATTGACGTAGCATGCCGCGGGTGATGCGCTCATGAGGCCGACGATCGCCGCCGATACCCTGCGCCGGACCCTCACGCAATATCTGACCACCACGTTCGGGTTGACAGAGGAAGGCGTACGTCAAGGTCTGGAGGGTTTTCTCTCCCACCCCGAGCAGGGCATCTTCCGTGGGCCGTACCTGCGTATCCGCACCCCCTTCCGCCCGGCGGAGGGCGACTGGCGGGCGAACCTGGACTGGGCTCCGCAGAACTTCACCCCCTACCGCCACCAGGCGAAGGCGTTCGCCCGGCTGTCGACCAGGGGGAAGGCCGCCGAGCCGACGCTGATCACCACCGGTACCGGCTCCGGCAAGACCGAGTCGTTCCTGATCCCGATCCTGGACCACTGTCGGCGACGCCGGCAGCAGGGACAGCCCGGCGTCAAGGCGATCCTGCTCTATCCGATGAACGCCCTGGCCACCGACCAGACCCACCGCCTCAACGAGCTGCTCACCGACCCGGCGCTGGCCGGGGTGACCGCCGGCCTCTATATCGGTGACGTTGCGGAGATCGAATACCCACATGTGTTCACCAAGCGGTCGGAGATGCGTCGCACTCCGCCGGACATCCTGATCACCAACTATAAGATGCTGGACCTGCTGCTCCAGCGCGCCGACGACCTGCCGCTGTGGGAGGGCGCCGAGCCGGCGTACGTGGTGCTCGACGAGTTCCACACCTACGACGGCGCCCAGGGCACCGACGTGGCGATGCTGCTGCGCCGGCTGTCCGCCGCGCTCGGCCTGGCCGAGCCGGACCGCCCGCTGGGGCCGATCTGCCCGGTGGCCACCTCCGCCACCCTCGGCGAGGGTGGCAGCCGGGACGGGCGAACCGCGATCCGGGAGGTCGCCGAGCAGGTCTTCGGCATCGCATTCGACGCGGACTCGCTGATGGGGGAGGAACGCTACGAGCCCGGCGAGTTCATGGCCGGTCAGGATTTCAACCTGCCGCTGCCCAGCCCTGAGCAACTCGCCGCCGTCGACGGCCGGGACCCGGCGAAGATGATGGCCGAGATCGCCGAACTCGTGCTCGGCGAGGACTGCCTGGACAACCCGAGGCAACTCGGCAAGCTGCTGCTCAAACACCCGCTGACCAAGGCGGTGCTCGACTCGCTCGGCCCGGCGCCGCGCACCCTCGACGAGATCATCGATGTGTTGCCGCGTAAGAACGCCACCGGCTGGGGCAGCGCGATGAAGAGTCGACCCGAGATCACCGCGCGAGCCCTGGCCCGATTCGTCGGGCTGCTGTCCATGGCCCGCAACCCGCACGACAACCGTCGACCGCTGCTCAACATCGAAACCCACCTGTGGGTACGCGCCGTCTCCCGGCTGCTGCGCGGCACCTCCCACCAGGCCACCTTCGGTTGGTACGGCGAGGCCCCGCGCGAGCTGGACCCCTACGCCACCGAGCGGGACGCGGTCATTGCCGACAACCGTCACCTGCGGCTACCGGCCGTCTACTGCCGGCACTGTGGCCGTTCCGGCTGGACGGCGTTGTCGCCGGAGAAGGATCCGCAGGAGCTGGAGACCGACCCGGACAAGATCTACCGGGCCAGCGTCGGCCGGGACAAACGTCGGGTGCGCGCACTGATCGCCGCCACCGACGACGAGATCCGCCAACGCGCCGCCGGTCTGCTGGTGCTCGAACACGGCCGGCGGGTGCGCCCCTACGACGAGCAGCGCGACCGGGCACTGGGCGACGACGAGATCGCCGTGCTCGGTGACCTGACCGCCGTCGACGCCGCCGAGAAGGACCGCTGCCCGTCCTGCCAGTTGGATCACGGCATCCGGTTCCTCGGCGCCGGCCTGGCCACCCTCGCCTCGGTGGCCATCACCCAACTCTTCACCGGCGGAGAGCTGACCGAGGCGGAACGCAAGACGTTGCTGTTCAACGATTCCGTCCAGGACGCGGCACACCGGGCCGGTTTCGTGGCCAACCGGTCGTACACGTTCTCCCTGCGCTCTCTGCTGGCCGACCAGCTCACCCCCGGCGAGGCTGTCGGACTCGACGATCTGGTCACGAAGATGGTCGCGGCGGCGGCCCGGCCGGAGATCCTCTCCACCGTCGTGCCGCCGGACCTGCACGGCCAACCGGGCGTGGACGGCCTGCTCGCCGGGGACGAGACCGGCAGCCGACAGACCTGGTCGCTGATCGGTGAACGGCTGGTCTTCGCCACCGTGATGGAGGCCGGGTTGCGCTCCCGGCAGGGCCGCACCCTGGAACTGACCCGGGCCGTCGCCGTCGAGGTGGCGCTCGATGACCCGGCCGCAGCGGTGGCGCTCTGCCGCGACGTGCAGCTGACCGGCGCCGGCCAGCTCGGCGTTGCCGCACCCGACGACGCGCGCTACCTCGCCTTCCTGCGCGGGCTGCTGGAACGGCTGCGTACCCGGGGCGCGGTCTATCACGAGTGGCTGGTGCCGTACCTGCGGCGAGGCGGCACCCGGTGGCAGGTGTGGGGCGGCCGTCCCGCCGGTATGCCCGCCTTCCCCCGGGGCGTCTCCGCGCCCGCCTTCCTGCTGGCCACGCCGAAGTCCCGATCCGAGTTCGACGCGATCACCGCGCGCGGCAACTGGTACCAGGACTGGACCGCCCGCTGTCTCGGCCTGGATCTGGGCGAGGCCGCCGGCTACCTGAGCCGACTGCTGCCGGCCCTGGCCGCCGCCGGGATCGTCGCCGCCGGGGACACCGAGGACGGCAACACCGTCTACGGGTTGCTCCCCGGCCATCTGCGCGTCACCCGCCTCGACGACACCGCCGCCGTGGCGGCCGGTGTGGGCTGCGACACCTGTCACTGGCAGCAGACCGAGCACCCCGACCGGGTCGCCGACTGGGTCGGCCAGCCGTGCCGGCAGTACCGCTGCCGTGGTCGGCTCCGACCCGCACCCGACGACACCACGCCGGACGACTACTACCGGCGGCTCTACCTGGAAAGCCCGGTGTTCCGGGTGGTGACCGGCGAGCACACCGGCATGCTCACCCGCGCCCAGCGGGAAACCGTCGAGCAGCAGTTCCGCGACGGCAAGCGCTACACCGACCCGAACGTGCTCTCCTGCACCCCGACCTTGGAGATGGGCATCGACATCGGGGCGCTATCCGCGGTGGTGCTGGCGTCGCTGCCACACGGGCCCGCCAACTACGTGCAGCGGGCCGGTCGTGCCGGTCGCCGCAGCGGCAACGCCCTCGTGCTCACCCTGGTCGGGCGCACCGAACGGGACCGGTACTACCTCACCGAGCCGCGCGACATGATCGCCGGGCAGATCGTGCCACCCGGCTGCTTCCTGTCCGCCGTGGAGATCCTGCGCCGGCAGTACCTGGCCCACCTGATCGACCTGGCTGCCCGTGGCCGGCTGCCCGGTGTGCTGCCGATGCCCCGCCGGGCGCACGTCCTCTTCGGCCCGAGCGGCTGGCTGGGCCACCTCGCCGAGATCGGCCGCCGGGAAGGACCACACCTGGTCGAGAACTTCCTGGCCCTCTTCGGCGACAAGATCCTGCGGGCTGCGGCCGACGAACTGCGGGAGTTCGCCGTCGACGGCATCGCCCACCGGGTCAAGGAGGCCGATGAACGGTGGGAGCTGCGCCTGGCCGACCTGCGGCGCCGGCTCCAGGAGATCGCCGCCGCCCGAGCGAAGCTGGTGTCCAGCGACCCCGACCACGCCCGCGAGCTGAAGATGCTCAAGGCGGAAGAGGCAGCCGTACGACGTCGGCTGCGGGAGATCAGCGCCGCCGCCGCACACGGCACCCTGGTGGAGTTCGGACTGCTGCCCAACTACGCCCTCATCGACACCCGTACCGACCTGGAGGCCACCCTGACCTGGGAGGAGCAGGTCGACGGTGACCGCCGGTTCCACAGCGAGCTGCGCGAGTACGCCCGCCCCGCCCGTGCGGCACTGGTGGAGATCGCCCCCGGCAACAGCTACTACGTACGGGGCTATCAGCATGAGATCTCCGGCCTGGAGGTCGGCCCGGCCGACCGGCCCGCGTACGAGCAGTGGCGGATCTGCGGGCAGTGCGGATACGTCCGTACCCATCTGGCGCAGGAGGACACCAGCGCCTGTCCGCGCTGCGCCGACCGGGGTATCGCCGACCACGGGCGGCTGTTCCAGGTGCTCCGACCGACCCGTGTCTACAGCCGGGACAAGCGCGACGACGCCCGCATCCGCGACGACAACGACGACCGGAAGCGGCGCTTCTACGCCACCACCGCCGCGGTCGACATCGACCCGGCCAAGGTCGACTCGTCCTGGCGGCACGCACACGAGACCTTCGGAGTCGACTACAGCCGGCACGCCATGATCCGTCACTTCAACCTGGGCGCCCAGCGTTTCGACCGGGCCGCCGAGACGTTCGCCGGTGAGGAGGTGCGGATCAACAAGTTCCACACCTGCACCTCGTGCGGAGGCACCACTGTCGACGGTGCGCCGGTGGTCAGTCAGCAGCTCGCCGCGCAGGCGTCCGGGGCGACCGTGGTGCAAGGCGCCGAACACCATCGGCCCTGGTGTCCGTACCGGCGATCGCCGGCCGCGCCGGACACCCACGTCGACCTGATCCTTGCCCACGAGCTGGAGACCGAGGCGCTGCGCATCCTGATCCCGGCGGCGACCGCGCTGGTGGCCGAGCGGGTCGTGTCCTTCGCCGCGGCGATCCGGCTCGGCATCGCCGCCCAGTACGGCGGCGACCCCGCCCACCTCCAGGCGGTCCTGGCCACCATGCCCGACGGGCAGAGCGACGGCACCCGCAACTTCGTCGTCGTCTTCGACACCCAGCCACGGGGTACCGGCTACCTGCACCGGCTCGCCGAGCCGGACGAGTTCCGCCGGGTGCTGGAACTGGCCCGACAGCGCATCACCACCTGCGAGTGCCGACTCCAGGCCAAGCCCGTCTGCCACCGCTGCCTGCTGCGCTACGCACGCAACGAGCAGTTCGCCCTGATGAGCCGGGACGAGGCGCTGGGCATGCTGGACAAGCTGCTGGACAGCTGGAACGTGGAGGAGGGCACCCGCACCGACGAGATCTCGCTCATCGGCCAGGTGGAGAGCGAACTGGAGATGCGTTTCCTCACCAAACTGCTGGCGCTCGGCGTCACGCCGCACTCCGGGCTGCGGGTCGAGAAGCGTACGGATCACGACGGCGCCCGCATCGCCGACCTCCGCTTCGTCACCGACGGCGGGCAGAACGTCACCCACTGGCAGATGAAACTCCAGAACACTGTCCAGGGCACCCGGCCGGACGTCCACTTCAAGCGCCTCGACGCGCCGTCGCCCGAGGTCGCCGTCTACCTCGACGGCTTCAAGTACCACGCCTCCAGTCAGTACAACCGGCTCGCCGACGACGCGGAGAAGCGCGCCCGGCTTCGTGCCCACGGTTACCTGGTCTTCGCCGCCACCTGGGACGACGTGGTGACCTGGGGCAACGTGGAGAGCCCCGGGCGCTGGCTGCCGTACGGTGGCATCAGTCGACAGGCCGCCCGGGAGCGGTACCGGACGTTCCTGCCCGGCGCCGACCCGGACGAACTGGAGACGACGGTCTGGGCCAACCCGATCGAGCAGCTGCTGCGCTTCCTCGCCGAGCCGGACCTGCACCGCTGGCAGCGGCGGGCCGAAGCCGCCCTCGCCGGTCTGCTTCCGCAGGCCCGGGAGAACAGCCGCTGCGACTCCGGTGGCGTTGCCGACCGGCTGCTGGCGGCGCTGCGCGGCGAGCCACTGCCGCCGCCCGCCACCCAGGGGAAGATCATGGTCGTGCGGGCCCGGGACGCCGCCGACTGCGCCGTGACGCTGCTCGTCGACGGCCGCAGCAAGCCGCTGCCGACCTGGTCGGCGTTGACCGTGCTCGACGATCTGCCCGCGGCGATCGCCGCCGACGGGCACAAACAGCGCTGGTCGGGCTGGTTGGCCTGGGGCAATGTCATCCAGTTCCTCGCCGAGGGCGGTGGTGACGCCGGACAGCTCGTGGTCTCCCACCTCGACAGCTTCGAGCCTGCGTCGATGGCCGTCGCCGAGGGCACGGGACTGGCCCTGACCCGACGTGCCCTGCCGCTGGACGAGGAGTCCGCGACCTGGCTCGGTGCGGTCACCCCACTGACCCAGGCCCAGCCGGTGCAGGACGGATCACCCTGGCGCGAGGTGCTGCGCTACGTGGACCCCGACGAAGGCACCCTGGAAGGTCTGGTCCAGCAGTTGGCCGCTCGGGACCTGCCCCTGCCGGTCGTCGGTTACGAGCTCGGGGATCAGGGGTGGCAGGCGGAGTTGGCCTGGCCGGAGCGGCGCGTCGCCGTCGTGCTCAGCGGGTCGGCGGACGATCCGGAGGTCGAGGACCGGGACCGGGCGTACGCCGAGGCAGGCTGGCGGGTGCGGACCGCGCGGCAGTGGTCGGCGGAGGAGTTGGCGGCGCAGCTTGCCGCGACGAGTGGGGGAGAGGGCCGATGAAGACCGGGGCGATGCTGCGGATGCTCGATCGGGCCGACAAGGAGGTCATGAAGCTCAGCCGCGCCGACAAAGGAGCGGTCTACGAGTTCACCCACAAGTTCCGCCACAACCCGGACAACCCCGGTCTCCAACTCAAGTCACTGCACGGCGACTCGCGGCTGATGTCCGCGCGGATCAACCGGGACTACCGCGCGCTTCTGCTGCACATCGCCGAGCAGGACTTCCTGCTCGTCGCGGTCAAGCACCGCAGCGAGGTGTACGACGACCTGAGCCGATACGCGTACCGCATCAACCGGATCACCGGCGGCATCGAAGTCATCGACCTGACGCCGGTCGGCGACAGCATCGTCGGCCGGGTCGTCTCCGCGGATTCGTCCGTGGCCGTTCCCGCGGTGGCTGGTCCCTCGGTGACCGACCCGTCGGCGACCGACCCGTCGGTGGTCGAGCCGCAGCCGACGCCGAAACCGATCTTTGACCGCTACGCCGACACCCAACTGGTGGAACTGGGTGTCGCCGAGCCGCTGCTGCCGCAGATCCGTGACCTGACCACCGAGACGCAACTGCTGGAACTGCTCGACCGGGCACCACAACTCACCACCGACGTGCTCTTCGCCCTCTTCGACGGCAAGACCTACGACGAGGTACGCGCCCAGGTCACCGACCCGGTCCGGGCCGAGGAACCGATCGACCCCGAGGACTTCGAGGCCGCGGTGGCCCGGCCGGCGACCCAGGTGACCTCCGACGATGAGGCTTTGCAGGCGATGCTTGTCGAGTCGTTCGGACGGTGGCAGATCTTCCTGCACCCCACCCAGCGCAAGCTGGTGGAGCGGCAGTACAACGGCCCCGCCCGGGTCGGTGGGGGACCGGGCACCGGAAAGACCATCGTGGCTCTGCACCGCGTGGCGTACCTCGCCCGGCAGCTATCGCCCGGTGTGGACAAACCCATCCTGCTCACCACGTTCAACCGGAACCTCGCGGCCGATCTGCGTACCCGGCTGATGGCCCTCGGCGGTGAGGAACTCGTCGCCCGAGTCGACATCGTCAACATCGACCGGCTGGCCAGCCGGGTCGTCTCGGAGGCCAGGGCCGGTGGTGGCCGGCGGGTAGTCAGCGACAACGAGGTGCCGCAGCTGTGGGCCGACTTCCTGATCGAGGTCGGCGACACCGGCTGGGACGCCGAATTCCTGGCCGCCGAATGGACCCAGGTGATCCTCGGCCAGGTACTCAACTCCCGGACCGACTACTTCAAGGCCCGCCGCCCGAACCGTGGCCGCAGCCTCAACCGGATGGAACGCGACCAGATCTGGCGGCTCACCGAGCGGTTCACCACCTGGCTGGAAGGACAGGGGATCTGGACCTGGCGACAGGTCGCCGAACGGGCCGCCCGACTTGAGATGGACCGTGCCGCCGCCGGTTCGGCCGAATCCTCCGGCAGTCTCCATCGACCCCGGTACCGCCACGTCGTGGTCGACGAGGCGCAGGACCTCAGCGCGGCCCACTGGAAGATGCTGCGGGCGATGGTGGCCTCCGGCCCGGACGACATGTTCCTCACCGGTGACACCCACCAGCGGATCTACGACAACCACGTGACGCTGGGCAGCCTCGGCATCAACATCCGTGGCCGGTCCTCGCGGCTGACGCTGAGCTACCGCACCACCCGGCAGATCCTCGCCGACGCGCTACAGATCATGACCGGGGAGGTCTACGACGACCTCGACGGCGGCGAGGAAGACCTGGCCGGATACCGCTCGTTGCTGCGAGGAGAGCGACCGTCCTTCCGAGGCGCGGCGACGTGGACCCAGGAACGCGATCTCATCGCCGAGCAGGTGCACGCCTGGGGTGACCCGACCGACGGCTCGGTGGCAGTCTGCGTGCCGACGAAGGAGTTCGCGGCCGACGTGCTCGCGCGCCTGCAAGCCGACGGCCTGCCGGCCGTGGAGATCGGCCCCGACGGTCCCAAACAGCCCGACGGTATCCACGTCGGCACCATGCACCGGTTCAAGGGCCTCGAATACCAGCGGATGATCATCGCTGGGGTCAGCGACGGGCTGATACCCCGACAGTTGATCAGCCGCTATCGGGATACCGACCCCAAGCGCTACCAGCGCGAACGCCAGCGAGATCGGTCCTTGCTCTTCGTTGCCGCGACCCGTCCTCGCGACGAGCTGGTGGTGTTCTGGCACGGCACGCCCAGCCCGTTTCTCACCAGCCGCCTCGTGCAACGCCAGCTACCGTGAGCCGACCCGGGGGCAGCCGCGCATACCCCTGGATGCCGGGTCGAGGGCCTACTCCATAGTCGACTTTCGATGAATTTGGGTGCTTGGCCTGGTGTTTTCCGGCACGACTGCATTACCGTCGGGATATGGTCTCGCGTCGATCGGTGCTGCGGACGGTGCCGCTAGCGGCCGCCGCCCTCACCGCCACCCCAGGTCAGTCCCGTCGGCTCGACGAGTCGTCCACATCGACCCATGCGGTACGCGTACCCCCCGATCCTGCCACGATGGCCGCTGCCGCGACTGCGGTGCGTGGCTTTTCGGCCGACCTCTACCGCGAGCTGGCGTCGACCCGTCCCGGTGGCAACGTGGTGTGCGCGCCGTACTCGGTCAATCTCGCGCTGGCGATGACCAGGGCGGGTGCCGGCTCGACCACGGCGGACGAGATGGACGCGGTGCTCCACGCGCCCCATCCCCGACCCGGCGCGCTGGACAGCGGCCTCAACACCGTCGAACAGACCCTCGCCACCCGCTACCAGGACGGTGACGGGGTAGCCCGGCCGCTGCTGACCACGGCCAACGCCCTGTGGACCCGGCTCGGTCTGGGCCTGCGACCCGGGTTCCAGGACACTCTGGCCGGCTACTACGGTGCCGCGCCGCACCCGGTCGACTTCGGTGGCGCGCCGGAGGTGGCCCGCCAGGAGATCAACACTTGGGTGTCCGACCGGACCAACGCGAAGATCCCGGAGCTGTTGCCCTCCGGCGTCGTGAGCCCCGACACCAGGCTGATCCTCACCAACACGACCTACCTCAAGGCAGCCTGGAAATACCGGTTCATCACGACGGCCACGACGACGGAGCCGTTCACCCGGGACGACGGCAGCGTTGTCGACGTCGCGATGATGCGCGGGCCGTTCGACCCGATGGGCTACCAGGAAGGAGATGGATGGCGGGCGGTCGACGTGCCCTTCGCGGGCGACGGGCTGGCCATGGCCATCGTCATGCCGACCCGCGACGATCTCGCCGCGATCGAGGCCAACCTCGACGTGACGTGGCTGGGCGCGTTGCTGACCGGGTTCGGCATCGCCACCGTCCAACTGCGCCTGCCCCGATGGACGTTCCGCCTGCCGGCCGAACTGGCTGCCCTGCTGAGTGGCCTCGGCATGCCCACCGCGTTCACCTCGCAGGCCGACCTCACCGGCATGAGCACCGATCCGGCCCTGCGCATCGACGACGTGCTGCACGAGACGTTCATCGCGGTGGACGAGAAGGGCACCGAGGCGGCAGGCGCGTCGGCTGTCATCGTCCGGCCGCCGTCGATCCCGCAGGGGCCGCAGTTCTTCGTGAACCGGCCGTTCCTGTACGTCATCCACGACCGGTTCACCGGTGTACCGCTGTTCCTCGGTCGGGTCCACGACCCGCTGGCCACCGGCCCGTAGCGCTTCGGACGGGCTCGCCGACAGCCCTGTCGGCCGAGGCTGCGTGTCCCCGCCGAGGGCGCGCAGCCTCCCGGCGTTCGCGACTCACCTGCCGCTGTCGAGGACGCGAACGACGAGCACGGTCCCGTCCTGGCCGAACGAGTAGATTCCGCCATCTGCGGGTGCTGCTGCCCGCCTGTCGGAAAAACCTGGTGCATCCCTCAGGTACGCGCCGACCCGGCCCGCGACCAGTTGTCGGTAGAGGTGGCTCTCCACACCCCGGAACACCTCCAGCGTTCGGCCTCGTCCCAGAGGCGCGCGATACCGGGTGCCCTCGGCGGAGATCCCGTTGGGCAGCTCGACCGTCACCGCGCTGCTCGTCGCCCACGCCGGATCGAGGTCGAACAGCCCAGGCTGAGACTCGAAGTCCTCGATACCGCGTTGGCGTCGAGTGGCATATCCGCTGGCGTCGGCGCTGTTCCCCGCGAAGAGCAGGGCGGTGGCCGCCACGGCGCGAGTCAGGATCTGGGTGAACCAGCCACGCTCCTGCTCCGGTATCTCGAACACCTCGGGAGCACCGGGCGGCAACTCCTCGACCAGGTCCGGCGTCGGTACGGTTTCGTCCGCAGGGGAAGTCTCTGGCGCATCCCTCACATCGGTTTCGCCAGGGGTGGCCGGGCGGGATCGCCAGAACTGGTCCTCGGGGCTGGCGCTCACCAACTCGTTCAGCTCCTCGTCGCTGCCGGACCACAACTCGTCGTCACCGGGTGGATCGAGCACGTAGGCGGTGATCCCGCTCCGGGAGAGATGTGAGGCGACCATCAGCGAGGGTGGTCGGTGTCCTCCGACCTCCAGCGTTTGTACCTGTACGGCAGCTCGGGCGAGTTGTCCGTGGATGAAACTCGGTGCCTGATGGGTGCCCTTGCACTCCAGGAGCACGATCTTCATCCGTCGGTTGTTCTTCGTGATGTGGTGTCCCAGCAAGATGTAATCCGGCCGCATCTTGGTGCGCGAGACCGACTGCACCGTGCCGACCCCGCCCACGAAGCCGGCCTTCAACGCCACCTCCGCGTCGACCGGGTGGAATGTCCAGCCGCGATACTGCTGCTGAAGCAGCCGTTTGGCGACAACGAGGGCCAAGCCGATGCCCAGTTGCTCAGATTGGGTCACCTTGTGGTGGTAGACAACCTCGTTCGCGTCGCGCGTCAAGGCAAGACGTCGACCGTCGGCCCTGGTCAGGGTGGCACAGTAACGAACAGCCGCCCAGTGCCGTGCCACCTGTGACAGCGGCGACGCGGTCAGCAGGGTGGTGGCAACCCCGAGTTCGTGCAGGACTTGCGTCGGACTGGTCCACAGCCGACCCGTACCGATCCCGACCGGCGTCAACCCCTTGTGGTACCGGTACGCCTCCCGTTTCTTGGCGTGTGTCTCGGCGTACCGCAGCACATCGGCGACGAGTTGATCGTCGGACTCCAGCGCCACCAGAGATCGGTGACTCAAAGACTCCACGAGTTTGTCTATTTCCACCGCCACCCCCGGTGTCGACGGACCGCACGAGACAGGCACCCAGAGTGATCGAGATATCGCGGTGTGTCAATGGCGGTGGACGGCCGCTGCCGGACATGAACCTCCGACCTGGGTCGGTCGTATCGGCTGGATCGCGCCTCTGAACGGCGCACGGCATTTCGAGCGAATGGAGGAGTTGATAGTCCTATGTCGGGCATCCGACATGCTGGCGGATCGGCAAATGGGCTTTCGTCCCTTTCTCGGGTTGCCTGGCCCGCCGCTGCTCTGGTTGTCTTGCCGGACTCAAGACCAGATCACAGCGAGGAGCCGGTTGCATGGTTGCGGCGCATGAGACGATTCTGCGGGAGCTGCTGGAAGGCGCGAAGCAGTATCAGGTGCCGCTCTACCAGCGCACCTACTCGTGGTCAAAGGCGCAGCTGACGCGACTGTGGGACGACATCCGCAAGCTGGCCGACGACCAGATCGACGACCCGAAAGCGACACATTTCATCGGCTCGCTCGTGCTTGCCCCCAGCCCGAACATCGGACCCGCCGGGGTCGCCGAGTACCTGGTGGTGGATGGGCAGCAACGACTCACCACCCTGACCATCCTGCTCTGCGCGATTCGCGACCACCGCACCAAACACGACGGCCCGGAGCACCACGATCGAATCCACATGCAGTACCTGGTCAACCCGTTCAGGGCGGAATCGCAGCGGCTGAAGCTGGTCCCCACCCAGGCCAACCGGGCCGCCTATCTGGCATGTGTTGACTCGACTCCGCAGGCCGGCGGCGCCGACCCGATCGGTGAGGCGTACCGCTTCTTCGGCGCGCAACTGGCCGCCGCCGACGACCCCGACGATCCGCTGGATATCGAGCGGATCGAGAACGCCGTCATTTCCGGCCTGGCCCTGGTGTCGGTGACCGCGCAGGCCGGTGACAACGTCTACCGGATCTTCGAGTCGCTCAACAACACCGGCTTGCGTCTGTCCCAGGCCGACCTGCTGCGCAACTACCTGTTCATGCGCCTGCCCACCCGAGGTGAGACCGTCTACCAGACCCTGTGGCTGCCGTTGCAGGAGCATCTGGAGCCCGACGATCTGGTGCTGCTGTTCTGGCTAGACCTGGTGCACCGCGACCCGCGGGTCAAGCAGACCGACGTCTACGCCGCCCAACAGGCCCGGCTGAACAGGCTGCGCTCCGAAGAGGAGATCGAGGCGGAGGTCCGACGGTTCAGTCAACTCGGCGCGTTACTGCGGGTCATCCTCCACCCCTCGCAGGAGAAGCACCCGGCCGTACGGCAGCGACTGGAGCGGCTGCGCGTCTGGGGCACGACCACCGTCTATCCACTGCTGCTGCACCTGCTCGACCGCCGTGAGCGGGGCACGGCAACCTCGGAGCAGGTCGCCTCGGCCATGCGGTATGTCGAGAGCTTCTTCGTCCGGCGTCTGCTGATCGGCCGCGCCACCGCGAACATCAACCGGATCCTGCTCGGCATCGTCACCGAGATGAGCCAGGAACTGCCAGTTGACGATGCGGTCCGGGCGTACCTGTCGACGGGCCGCAAGCACTATGCCAGCGACGCCAGCGTGCGGGCCGCCGTGCGATCGATCCCGTTCTACCTCAACGGCCGGGCACACCAACGCAAGTTGATCCTCCAGTGGCTGGAGGAGTCGTTTGGTAGTAAGGAGCCGGTGAAGCCGGATTCCCTGACCATCGAGCATGTCCTGCCGCAAACCCCGACCCCCGAGTGGCGGCAGATGCTGGCCGCCGACCTCGGCCCGGACGAGAACTTCGTAGAGGCGTACGAAGCCCTCGTGCACACGCTCGGAAATCTGACCCTCACCGGCTACAACTCCGAACTCGGCAACAAGTCCTTCGTGCTCAAGCGGGTGGACCTGGAGCGCAGCGGCATCAAACTGAACCAGGAGATCGCCCGACAGGAACGGTGGGGTCGTAACGAGATCCACGCCCGAGCCGATGCACTCGCCGAGCGCATCGTCACCCTTTGGCCCAGCCCCACTGAGCAGGCACCCGAGCAGTTGGATGCGCTATGGGGCCTGATGAACAAGGCACTTGCCGAACTACCCGCCGGATCCTGGACCACGTACGGCGACATCGCCGCACTCATCGGCACGGCACCGCTACCGGTGGGCACTCGACTGGCCAGACACCCGGCCCCGAACGCTCATCGGGTCCTGCAAGCTGATGGCCTGGTAGCAGCCAACTTTCGATGGCCTGACCCGAGCCGGGCCGACGATCCGCGTGAGCTGCTCAGCGCGGAGGGCGTGAAGTTCGACGAACACGGCCGAGCCGACCAGGCCCAACGCATCGGCACCGAGGAGCTGGCACAGCTTGCCGGCGTGACACCAGAGGACCTGCCCGAACGGCTGCCACGACAGCGGCCGGCTGGGAACGTCGACTACGCCGCCCGGTTCATCGAGCAGCTCACCGCACTACAGGGCCCCACGATCGCGACCGCTGTGCACGTGGTGCTCGATGCGTGGACCACGATGGGCGGCACCCTGCTGTACGGCAGCGCGGGGGAAACCTCCTGCTTCCTGATGGCGCGCGGCAAGGATCACGAATTGGGCAACATCTGGCCGGCGGCGATCTACCCGAGCGGCAAGTTCGAGGTGGTGTTCCAACACCTGAGCGTTCGTGCGCCGTTTGACGACGCCACCCTGCGCGAAGAGCTGCGCCAACGGCTGAACCAGCTACCCGACGTCGACATCGCCGCCGCCAAGATTACCCTCCGCCCCGGGTTCCCCCTCACGGTCCTTGCGGACGCCGAGGCCCGGGAGGCACTGTTCGATCATCTCCGCTGGTTCTACGACTTGGCGACCGCCCCCACCCTAGACCGTCATATCTAGCTGCCATCGCTCCAGCAACCGGGAGGTTTGCCGTGCCGTAGCTCGCCTTCGCCAACACGTTCTGGCAAAGCTTCGACGTGCTGGAGAAGCCGGTCAAGGCCGGTGTACGCAAGGCGATGGAGAAGTTCCAGCAGCTCACCGTAGCCGAGTTGCACGCCGACAAGGGGCTGCATCTGGAGTCGGTGCACAACGCCCGTGATCCGCGGATGCGGACCATCCGGATCACCGACTTCTGGCGCGGCGTGGTGCTCGCACCCGACGACGGTAGCGACACCTTCCTGCTGATCAACGTGGTCCCGCATGACGACGCGTACACCTGGGCCGCGAAGCGGCTCTACACGGTCAACAGCGCGACGCGGGCGTTGGAGGTCCGCAACGTCGTCGCCATCGAGCAGCTCACCCCGGCGCTGGAGCAAGCTGCCGCGCGGGCACCGCGCCTGTTGTTCGCCAAGCACTCCGACACCGTGCTGCGTGACCTCGGCATCGACGACCAGGTGTTGCGGGCGGTCCGCACGATCGTCGACAAGCCGCAGTTGGAGGCGTTCGGCACTCTGCTGCCCGAGGACCAGTTCGAGGTGTTGCAGTATCTCGCCGAGGGCTTCACTCCGGACGAGGTCTACCGCGACGTGATGATCGAGCGACGGCCGGCGGATGCCGCAGCGGCGTCCGGCGACAGCCTGGAGATCGCGATCGCGAACACCGCCAGCCGGATTACCCTGGTGACCAGCCCGGACGAACTCTCCGAGATCCTCGACAAGCCGTTCGCCGCGTGGCGGGTCTTCCTGCATCCGTCGCAGCGGCGGGTCGCGTACCGCATCTCGTACACCGGTTCGGCGCAGGTGACCGGCGGGCCGGGCACCGGGAAGACGGTGGCGGCACTACACCGGGTCAAACACCTGCTCTCCCGTACGCCCGAGGGTCGGGTGCTGCTCACCACGTACACCAACGCCCTGGCCGCGAGTCTGCGGGAGAACCTGGCGCTGCTGCTCGGCGACGAGCAGCAACTGACGCGGGTGGGGGTGACCACCGTCAACGCCGTCGCCAACCGGACCGTGCGCGCTCTCGCCGGTCGGGTACCGATGCCGATCGGGGATGCCGACGAACGGCAGGTCTGGCGGCGGGTGTGCCGCAAGCTGACGCTGCCCTTCACCGAGCAGTTCCTGGCCCAGGAGTACCGGCACGTCGTCCTAGCCCAGGACATCCGCGACCGGGAGGCGTACCGTGCGGCCGGCCGGCGCGGCCGAGGGACAGCGCTCGGCCCACGGCAGCGCGACCGGGTGTGGGACGCCGTGGAGCTGTTCTCCAAGGAGCTGTCGGCCGCCGGCACCGCCACCCACCTACAGATCTGCGCTCGCGCGGCGGACCTGCTCGGCGACGCCGACCTGGCCGAGCACGGCTACCGGCATGTGGTGGTCGACGAGGCACAGGACCTGCACCCGGCGCAGTGGCGGGTGCTGCGCGCCGTCGTGCCGCCCGGCCCCGACGACCTGTTCGTCACCGGTGACCCGCACCAACGCATCTACGACTCACGGGTCTCGTTGAACGCCCTCGGGATTTCCGTCACCGGTCGCAGCAGCCGGCTCCGGATCAACTACCGCAGTACCGAGGAGATCCTCACCTGGTCTACCAAGGTGCTCGTCGGCTCGTCGGTCGAGGATCTCGGCGGCGACGGCGAGGACAGCCTGACCGGCTACCGGTCCCTGTTGCACGGCAGGCGGCCCACCACGCAGGGGTACCCCTCGGCGCAGGCCGAGATCAGCGCGCTGGTCAAGCGGGTCGGGGAGTGGCGCGACCAGGGTGTCGGGCACAGCGAGATCGCGGTCTGCGCCCGGTTCAACACCACCCTGAGCAGCGTGCAGGACGAACTGTCCGCCGCCGGGATCCCCTCGGTCCGGGTGCGCGACCAGCCGGGCGCCGATGTCGACGGCGTACGGCTGGCCACCATGCACGCGATGAAGGGCCTGGAGTTCCGGTGTGTCGCCATTGTCGGCGTCACCGCGAAGACGGTTCCCTTCGCCAAGGAGGTCACGCCGCCCGACGTGGACCCGCTGCAACATGAGTCCGACCTGCTCCGGGAGCGGTGTCTGCTCTTCGTGGCGAGCACCCGAGCCCGGGAAGCTCTGCACGTCTCCTGGAGCGGCGCACCCAGCCCGTTCCTGTCCTTCGCCGCCACCTGAACACATTCTTGGTCGACCTCCGAGTCGGCATCGACTCGATTCGAGCGCAAACTCATCAAGATCGGGGTCTGGCGTTGCTGTTTTCGACACTTGAATATAGACAGTCTTCCCGGTCGATGGTCACGATCATCACATGAGATCCTCACCGCAACCCGGCGCGGAACCCACAAGGTCCACCCGCCGCACCTTCCTGACCGCGTCCGCCACCACCGCCGCAGCGACCGTGGCCGTACCGCTGATCGGCGCCCCGGCCGCAGCGGCCCCCGGTGCGCACCGCATCGACGGACCAGGCAAACCGGCCAAGCCCCAGCAACCCGACAACGAGCTGAAGCGGATCCTCGCCGAGGTCGACGAGGCGCGCATCGAGGCCATTGTGCGGCGGCTGGCCGCGTTCGGGACCCGACACACCCTGTCCAGCCAGACCGACCCGGAGCGTGGCATCGGCGCGGCCCGGGACTGGATCTACCAGGAGATGCTCGGCTACGCTGCGGCCTCCGGTGGCCGGATGACCGTCGAGCTTCAGTCCTACCTTCAGGAACGGGCCTCCCGGATTCCGGTACCGACCCAGATCACCAACGTGATCGCCACCCTGCACGGTGACACCGACCCGAACCGGGTGTATGTCATCACCGGGCACTACGACTCCCGGGCCAGCAACGTCAACGACGCCGTCAGCGACGCGCCGGGCGCCGACGACGACGCCTCCGGCGTGGCGGTGGTCATGGAGCTTGCCCGGGTGCTGGCCACCCGGCGCACAAAGGCCACCATCATCTTCGCCGCGGTCGCGGGGGAGGAGCAGGGCCTCTACGGCTCGACCTACATGGCCAAGCAGCTCAAGGCCGCCGGGGTCGACATCCAGGGCATGTTCAGCAACGACATCGTCGGGAGCAGCACCGCCGACGACGGCACCCGGGACAAGCGCACCGTACGGCTTTTCGCCGAGGGTGTGCCGACCTCCGAGACGCCGCAACAGGCGAACACCCGGCTGTCGACCGGCGGTGAGAACGACGGAGCGTCCCGTCAGCTCGCCCGCTTCGTCACCGACGTCAACCCGCACAGCATCACCGGCATGCAGGTCCGCGTGATCTACCGGCGGGACCGCTACCTGCGCGGCAGCGACCACATTCCCTTCCTGCAGGAGGGCTGGCCGGCGGGCCGGTTCACCGAGCCGAACGAGGACTTCGCGCATCAGCACCAGGATGTCCGCGTGGTGGACGGCAAGCAGTACGGCGATCTGCCCGAGTTCTGCGACTTCCAGTACATCACCCGCGTCGCCCGGGTCAACGGGGCGACGATCTGGTCGCTGGCCCAGGGACCCGGCACTCCGAAGAACGCGAGGATGGCCACCAACTCCCTCACCAACGACACGACGCTGAGCTGGCAGCGGGGCACGGAGGAGGACCTGGCCGGCTACGAGGTGCTCTGGCGGGAGACGACCGAACCGGACTGGACCCACGTCATCGAGGTGGGTGACGTCACCACCGCGACCGTCGACCTGTCCAAGGACAATGTCTTCTTCGGCGTACGCGCCGTCAGCCGGGACGGATACCGCAGCCCGGTGGCGTTCCCCCGCTGACGACAGCCGCGCCGGGGCTCCGAGCGCTTTCGATCCCGTCCGTCTCCGACGGCGGCGGGCGGGATCGGCGCCTCACGCGCCCGTCAACCGCCACACCGGCGTACGCCCCTGATCGGCTGCGGTGGCAGCGTGCCGCCGTGCCGGCTCAGCGGGGCCGGTGACCGGGAGGTCGGTCGACCCGCTGGATGAGGGCCTCGACCCAGCGCTCGAACCGGCTGCTGCCGCCGCCGAGCAGCCCGGTCAACTCGTCGGCGGTCACCCCGCCCCGCGCGGCCAGCGACTCGACCAGGGTGCGCAGCCGGCGGTGGTCGTCGTCGCCCGCCCCCTCGCTGAGGCCGCCCGTGCCCAGGTGCCGCTGCACGTCCTGGAGGATGTCCATCATCTGCGGCAACGTCTCGATGATCTGCGACAGACCCGCCTCACGCGGGCTGGCCGACCCACGCAACTCCTGCAGGGTGAGGGCGACCGACATCGGGGTGACGACGTCGGCGGCCTCACCGAAGGCGTCGATCGCCCGACCGAGCTGGTCCTTGGCGTTGTGCACGCTGTCCAGGTCGGTGTGGTCGACCAGGATCACCCGCATGCCGTGCACGTCGAAGGGCAGCTGTTGGCCCTTGGCCAGCAGCTGCACGAACGGCTTGCGCAGCGCGTGCCGGACGGCCAACTCGTAGAAGACGTTGGGATTCTGGTCGGTGAGGTCGGCGATGACCAGGTCGTTCTGGATGATCCGATCCAGCACCTGCGAGGTGATCAGACCGGCGCGCTCGATCTCGTCGCCACGTACCGCGACGTAACCCCGCTCCTCGACCACCGGGCGGATGACGTGTTTGAGGATCTGGTCGCTGCGTTTGCGGATGTCCGAGCCCTCAGGACCGATCGGTGCGATCACGAAACACTCACGGCGCGCCGGCTGTTCGTTACCCTCCCCCATGGACACAGCGTAGTGGAGTCCAGCGATACGAGTTGTCAGCCGGTCGGGGTCCGGCGTCGATCCCACCGGTTGCGGTGCTCGTCGAGCAGCCGTCGGGCCCGCTCGGTGGCCTGCGCGCTGACCGGTTCGACCGCCCAGCGGGCGAGCACGCCGGCCATGCCGTCGACCAGTTGCCGGCCCACCGGGCTCAGCCGCCGCTGCGCGGCCAGCAGCCGTACGGTGTCGTCGGCGGCCCTGCTCCACCGCGCGAACTCGACCTCGGCGCGGTACCGGGCCGCACCGGCGGCGGTCACCCGCACCTGCCGGCGCCAGAACCCCGCCACACCCAGATGGGCGTACGCGCCGTGCAGCAGGCCGTCCAACGGCCGGGGATCGGTGCGCCACGGCGCGTAGAACAGGTCCGCCGGCCCCGGTTCCAGCAGGGCGAACATGTCGTTCAGCGCGGCCAGTTTGGCGTGCTGGATCTCGTGGGCCAGCACGACGGCGGCGGATCGGGCGTCCGGCGGTAGGGACATGGCCACCGACCCGAAGGCGTGGTGGAAGGTGCCGCTGCGGCTGCCGGCGCGGGGCGAGGGGAGTGGCACCAGCGCGCGTAGCGCGCCGGAGACCTCCTCGGCGACCGGCCGATGGTGCTCGACCAGGAGGTGCCACGCCTCGTCCAGGCGCGACCGCCAGGCGGCGGTCAACTCACCGCCGATCCGGTGGCCGGTGCCGATGCCGGGCACATGCCGCCAACTGCGGGTGTCCAGCAGCAGGGACAACCGCAGCCCGTGGTGCGCCAACTCCAGCCGGGGCACCGGCTGCCAGCGCGGGTCGGTCGAGCCGGCGCCGATGTCGATCCGCTCTCCCGCGCCGTACGCCCAGGCGTGTCCGCGAGCGACCCGGATCCGGGCGCGGGTGGCGGAGACCGGCAGCGCCGCCGTACCGAGACCGGGCAGATCCAACCGACCGGCCGCGCCGGCCGCGAGCGGCACGTCCAGGTCGGTGTCCGTTGCGGTGCGTACGGCTGCGGTGGCCGCCACCGCCGCCAGCAGGCCGGGATACGCCTGTGCCGCACCGGCCCCGCCGAGCAGTGCCACGGTGCCGAACGCCCAGGCGGCGACCGGCGGATGCCCGAGCGCCCCGGCTCGCTGCTCGGGCCGGAGCCCGGCCAGCAGCCGGTACGCGGCCTCGATCGCCGCCCGGTCGGGATGTCCCCGCTCGCGCAGCAGCAGGATGATCGCGCGTACCAGCAGCACCGACTTGCTGTGTTGGGCGGCCCGTAACCGGGCCACGGCATCCGCGCCGCCGCGCCCGGCGGCCAACTCGTCGAGGACCGCCCTGGGCAGCCGATGTGCCGTGGGGATCACCGGGCCGCTCCGGACAGCACCGTGAGATCGCGCCGCACGGTACGCCCGATGTGGCTGATCAGGGCGTACAGGTCGGGGCAGTAGACCGACGGGTTGTCGAAGCCGGTGTCGGCGCGGTAGCGGTGGGTACGCAGCCCGCCGCCGCACACCTGGCGCAGGTCGCAGGCCTGGCAGGTGTCACAGAGGGCTGCCAGCCCGGCCTGCTGCGCGCGTACCGCCGCCACGTCGAGTGCGTCGTCGAACCGGTCCCGCAGCACGTGCAGCCCGGTGTGTGCGGCGCCGGCGTGTGCGGCGGCGAGCGTGTCGTCCATCTCGATCGCACCGTCGGTCTGCACCACCGCCACCGCGACGGGACTGGTGCCCACCCCGGCCAGTCGGGAGGTGCCACCGAGCAGCACCTGGATGATCTCGTCGAAGAAACGGATCCGTACGGGTGCTCCGGGCGCGTGGTACCAGTGCTCGAAGACCGTGATCAACCAGTCCGCGTACGGGGTCGGTCGGGGCTGCGCCACCCGCCCGGGTGGGGGAGTGCTCCAGGTGCCGTGCGGCAGCAGGAAGTCCATCGTCGGCGGCCGGTGCGCCAGCAGGCTGCGGTATGTGGTGACCGGGTCGTTGCGCAGGTCGACGGTGCACAGCAGACCGTTGAACAGGTGCGGGTAGCCGGTGGTGAGCCGGTGTATCGCCGCGTCGACCCGGTCGTGGCTGCCCCGCCCGTCGGGGCCGCGCCGATGCCGGTCGTGGGCGTTCCGGTCGCCGTCGAGGCTGAGGCTGATCCGCACGTCGAGCCGATCGAACAGCCGCAGGTACGCCTCGTCCAGCCGGATGCCGTTGGTCTGCACCGTGATCCGGGTCGGCACCGGCGCCACGCCCTGTCGGATGGCCGACACGGCGCTCTCGATCCGTGTCGGCCCGGCGAGCAGCGGTTCGCCACCGTGCAGGACGACGGAGACGACGTCGAGCCGGTGCGCGCGGGCATGTTCGCCGATGCGGCGCGCGGCCGCCGCAAGCACCGGGGGCGACATCGTCCGGGGCAGGTCCCGCCAGCGCTGGTCGGCCATCGTGTAGACGTAGCAGTGGTCGCAGGCCAGGTCGCAGCGGCTGTGCAGCTTGAGCACGAACTGGCGGAGGGCGACGGGCGGGGCACGGCGGACGGCCGAATCACCGGCTGGCCGGTGGTCCTCGTCGGATCCGGGCATCAGGGGCTCCACGAACTGGCGGCGGCCGGTGGGCCGCCGTCGACACCGACCAGCATACATTGATGAGCGACGTTGACCGGGGAGCCGATGCATCGATGGGCGGCGAACAATGCCGTCCGAGATGGTCCACCGTCGTCGGCTGTGGGTGGCGGGGCGGACCCCCGTAGGGTCGACACCGTACCGTTATCATGGGCGTACGCAGCGGATCTGGCCAACGATCTATGTCCGGCTTCGAGGCGACGCGATCATTGTGCGATATGCAGACAGGCGGTGATCGGGTTGGACATCGGGGAGGACGTGTGGCGCTCCGATCTGATCGATCTCACCGATGTGGACCTGGCCGCCCTGGAGGGCGTGCCCAGCCAGGTCCTGCTGGCCGCGCTGCACCGCCTGCAACGTCGCAGCGCCGCCGCCGGTGACCAGTACGCAGGCTGGGACAGTGCGCTCGATGGCGACGACTGACCAGCAGGCCGGCCCGGCCGCCGTGGGCGTGAGCGAGCCGGCGGGGCACTGCACCATCGTGTCCTTCATGTCGCCCAGCAGCAGCAACTCCGGGCGCAGCAGCGCGGTGGCCAACATCGCCTGGATCCTCGCCTCGAACGGCAAGCGCGTCCTCGCCGTCGACTGGTGCACGAAAACCCCCCGGGTCTACGACTACCTGCGCTCCTTCCGGGTCGACGCCGTCGTCAGCGCCGGGGTGCTCGGCGCGGAGCTGGCCGCGCTGACCAGCCCGCACCCGGACGTACCCGCCCACCGCACCTCGGCGCTGGGCACGCCGCCCGCGCCCGAGCAAGGTGTCCTCTACCGGTACGCCATTCCCGGCACGAGCTTCGGTTTCGCCCTGGTCGGGGTGAGCCTCGAGGTCGACGGCCTACCCAAGGCCGACCCGGTGGGGGCCCGGCAGTTGCTGCGGCAGGCCGGCTACGACTACGTCCTGATCGACACCCCGGTGGATCTGACCATGCCGGGCGTCAGCTACGCCGCGATGCTCAGCGACGTCGCCGTGGTCTCGATTCCACCTCGCCGCCCGGCCTTGCAGGAGGCCGCCGACCTCGCCGACCAGCTGCAACGGCAGGCCACCGGCGGCATCCGGATCCTCGCCGCGCCCACCCTGCGCGACGTCAGCCAACCGTGGTACGGCGAGGCCCGCGACTCGGCCCGCAAGGCGTTCGCGAAGCTGCTCGACGAGTCCGCCGGTGCACCGAACTCATCCATCGAGATCGTGGAGGTGCCCGAGCCGACCTACGACACCTACGACGACGTGCTGGCCGTGCTGGCCGACACCCCCGGCGAGCCGAGCAGCCTGCTGTCGGCGTACGAACAGATGGCCTCCTGGATCAGCGGTGGCGCGGTGACCCGGGTGGCCGAGGTGCCCGAGCGGATCCGCCGCCGCTACCGCCGGGGTGTGCTGCTGGAACGGGCGGAGAGCGCGGACGAGATCCACGTGCTGTACGAGCCGGCGGACCGGCCGTACGCCGA
This sequence comes from Micromonospora sp. NPDC051196, assembly GCF_040682415.1. Taxonomy (NCBI): domain Bacteria; kingdom Bacillati; phylum Actinomycetota; class Actinomycetes; order Micromonosporales; family Micromonosporaceae; genus Micromonospora; species Micromonospora sp. NPDC051196. Next base: position 12,298 of record NZ_JBFBAY010000006.1, on the reverse strand, counting down.
CTGGATCGCCGGGCAACTGCGGCGGGCCAACGTCCACGTCCACCCGCACGCGCTGCGGGCCGGCGCCGCACCGGCGTACGAGACGGACGCCACCGTGCTGGCCCTGCTCTCCCCGAATGTGGTCCGGGTGCTCGGCGCCGGCCTGGCGACCGCACCCGGCACCGACATCGAGGTGTTCGGTGTGCTGACCGGCGGCCAGCCACCGAAACAACTGGATCCCAGCCGGATCATCGACCTGCGTGAGGTCGACGCGGCCCGGGCCCAACCCCTGCTGCTGAGCCGGCTGGGTCTCATCGCACCCACCCAGCCCACCGGCGACCTGCGCTCCGCGTCGCGCTACCCGGCCGAGACGGACCGGCGGCTGCGCTCCAACCTGCCGCCGCGCAACGAGTCCTTCGTCGGGCGCAGCGAATACCTGGAACGGCTGCGCGACCAGCTCACCGACGGGGGCGGGCCGGTGACCCTCACCGGCGGGGCCGGCGTCGGCAAGAGCGAGATCGCCCGCGAGTTCGCCCACCGTTTCGCCTACGACTACGACGTGGTCTGGTGGATACCGGCGCAGGACCGGGAGACGGTGCAGGCGGCCCTGGGTGAGCTGGCCCAGGAGATCAACGTGGTGGACAGCGTCGGTGCGGCGGAAGCGGCGGTGGCCGCCCTGTCGGCGCCGCGCGGCACCATCGCCCGCTGGCTGCTGATCTACGACAACGCCGACGACGCCGAGGTGCTGGCCGGCCTGCTGCCCCGCCCCGGCGCCGGTCACATCCTGTTCACCTCCCGCGACGACGGATCGTCGAATCTGCCCGCGCCGCTGGAGGTGGCGGCGTTCAGCGGCGACGAGAGCGTCACCATGCTGCGGCGGATGCTCGGCATCAGCGCCAAGGACGCCCGGGCCATCGCTGCCGCGGTCGATCATCTGCCGCTGGCCCTGCGGCTGGCCACCGCCTGGATCCGTGAGCGCACCCGGGCCCTCGAACGCGAGGGCGTGCCCAACCTGGTGGCGGTCAGCCGATGCGTCGAGGAGCTGCTGTCCTGGCTGAGTCAGCCGGGCGCCGAGGAGCCGACCGAACGGATCCCCGGATCGCGTACCTCCACCGTCGCACGGGTGCTGGACAACACCCTGGCCACCCTGCGGGACACCGAGTTCGGGGCGTTGGCGACGCGGGTCGCCGAGGTCGCCGCGTTCCTCTCCCCGGAGGGGATCGGCCTGCCGCTGCTGCGGTCCACGCCGATGCTGGTCCAGCTCGCCGCGGCAGCCGAGGCCGACCCGCAGGAGTTGCTGCTCGCCGCCGGGGAGATCGACCTGGTGCTGGCCGTGGGTGCCCGGTTCGCCCTGTTCGACATCGACTGGGGGCGGGGTGCCGCGCTGCGGATGCACCGGGCCATCCAGGTCCTGATCCGGGAGTCGATACCCGAGCCGCAGCGGCGCGAACGACACCGTCAGGTCCTGCACGGGCTGGCCGGTTACGCGCCGACCGACCCGGAGGCCGACGACCGGCGTTACCTGCCGATGTTCGAGGAACTGCAACGCCATCTCGTGCCGTCCGGGGCGTTGACCACCGACGACGCGCGGGTGCGGCACTGGGTGGTCAAGCAGGTCCGCTACCTGTTCTACTTCGGCGACAGCGACGCCTGGCAGTCCGCTGTCCGCCTGGCGCAGCAGGCCTGTGACCAATGGACGGCCGACGGCGACTTCGACCAGCTGACCATGCGCCTGTTCGTGCAGACCGCGAACCTGCACCGGGTGCTGGGCAGACCGCAGGAGGCCCTGCGCCTCGACGAGCAGGTGCTCAGCGAGCAGCGCCGCCGGTACGGACTACGGCACTTCCGGACCCTCATCGCGGGCCGGGGTCGCGGCGGTGACCTGCGTGGTCTCGGCCGCTTCGAGGACGCCCTGGTGGAGGACCAGGCCACCCTCGCCGCCTATCAGGAGGTCCTCGGTGGCGACCATCCGAACACCCGGATGGCGATCAACAACCTCGCCATCTCCTTCCAGTTGACCGGCGACGCGCGAGAAGCACTGCGCCTGGCGCACCAGTTGTTCGACCGGTGGATGACCCTCTTCGGGCCGGACGAGCCGGCGACGTGGCGGGCCTCGTGCCTGGTGGGCACGCTGGAACGGGAGAGCGGCGAGTACGAGCTGTCGCTGGCCACCCTGCGGGGGACCCTGGAACGGGTGCACGAGCTGCGGTCGGCCAACCAGCTCGACGAACTACAGGTCAACCGCAGCCTCGCGGTCACCGAACGACGCCTCGGGCTGACCCTCGCCGCGAAGAAGCGCAGCATCGAGACGTTCCGCGGCTACCGGGACCGGTTCGGGGAAGATCATCCGCTCACCCGGTCCAGCCTGCTCAGCATGGCCATCGACTACTACCGGGCCGGGGACGCCGGAATCGCGGTCGAACACGCCATGCGCTGCCTCCGTGGCTACGAGCGGACGCTGGAGACCGGCCACCCGTTCACCGCGGTCTGCTCGGTCAACCTCGGCATCTGCCACCGGGGCACCGGCGAGTACGACCACGCCATCCGCGACGGGGAGCGGGGCATGCGTACCCTGCGGGCCCGGCTCGGCGACGCCCACCCGTGGACACTGACCGCCGCGACGGCCCAGGCCGGTCACCTGGCCGCCCATGGCGAGCTGGCCGACGCCGTACGCCTGCAGCAGGAGACACACCTGACCAGCCTGCGTTTCCTCGGCCGGCGGCACCCCTGCACCGGCGACGCCGCCGCCAACCTCGCCGCGATCGTCGCCCGGCGGGACGGCACGGAGGACGCAGGTGTGACCGCGCTGACCGACACCGACATCGACGTGCCGAGAAGCTGAGGAGTGACCAGGTGACCGACCCGCAGCTGATCGATGCGGTGGTGGAGGAGTCCGCCGAGCAGGACGTGCCGGGGTTCCGCAAGAAGCGGGACCTGTGCCGGCAGCTGCTCCTCGCCGACCCGGCGGTCTACTACATCGCGCACTACACCGGCGGCGTGCTCGACTTCTCGCTGGACCTGTTGGCGCACGAATCGGCGCCGCCCGGTCGCGCCGACACCGATCTGGCGCAGCGCCGTGAGGCCCACCGCCGGGTGGGCGCCCAACTGGCCTACCGCGCCGCCGAGCTCAGCCGGCGGGTCTGGCATTTGCAGTGCGGCGGGCTGGTACGGCTGGCCGTGCAGACCCGGGTCGACTACGTCTTCTGCAACGCCACCGTCGGCGGGGAACACGTGGTGGGCTTCGCGAGGACACCGCCGACCATCGACGCGGTGGTCAACCCGGCTACCGCCAGTCAGAGCGACCAGGGCGCCGCGAAACTCGCCACCGACCTGCGGGGGCTGGTGCGACAGCCGTCGCAAAATCCGGGCGGCTGGCTGACCGAGGCGTACGACCAGTCGTCGTCGGGCGGCGACATCGCGCCCTACCTGACCGGTGCGGACGACGGCGACGCAGTCCTCGCCCGGGCCCTGCACCCCGCCGGCCTGCACTATCTCAGCCACCACCGGTTGGGTGAGCAGGTGACGGCGGTCGACATCCTGCGGCACCCGGATCTCGAACAGTTCTTCAACCGGGGCGCCACCGTGATCGACCGGCGTACCGGCTATGAGCGTTTGGCCCGGGACCTGTCGTTGCTGGCCCTGCAGGTCAGCCGGGACCTCCGGCGGGCGATCACCGGTGAGGTCGAGCGGCTGGTGCTCGACCTGGAGATCGGCGCCGTCTACTACTACCTGCTCGCCCCGGACGAGTACATCTTCGGTGTGTGCCTCGACCAGGACTGGGTCAGCCACGCCGACCAGGCCATGTGGAAGGTGGGCGGGCAGCTCTTCCAGGCCCGCACCTAGCCCGTTGCCGGCTGGTCAGCCGTCGACCACCTGCCGGCGTACCTGCCCACTGAGGCCGTCGAACATCGACCTCGCCTCCGACCAGCTCAGGGACCGGTCCGCTGGCTCGACCGTGGCGCCGCCGTCGGGCAGCGCCAGATCGTCGAGCAGGTCCAGTTGGAACAACGGCAGGTATTCGGCGATCCCGTCGTAGGTCTCGCAGAGCCGGTCCAGCCGTTGCAGGTCGGCCGGATGGGGGGCATGCCGGTGGTTGACGTACCACTGTTCGACACCCTCGCGGAACGCCTCGATCAGCCGTCGCAACACCAGGGCCGTACCCAGCGCCCGCTGCACGTCGCGCGAGCGCAGGCCCGAACGCAGCAGCGGCGCCGCCTCACCGGAGCGGCGTGCAGGCTCCGGCCGGGACGGGGTGAACGCGTCCCGCAGGTGGCGTTCGAAACCGGTGAGCTGATCCAGCGCCTGCACCGCCTCCACGAAGACCCGGGCCACCCGGCCCGGCAGCGGACTGGCGAGCCCCGCCTCGGCCGGGTGCGTCGTCGCCGACGTGCTCCGCTGCGCCGGCCCTCGGGAATCCGGACGTAGGTCACCCCGAATCTCGTCCAGCTGGTACGACAGCCGTTCCAGTGAGCGCTGAGCGTTGGTCTGTTGACGCTGGATACGCTCGACCCGCTGCCGTACCGAGGTCAACGCGTCCGCGCCGAGCGCCTGCTCCAGCCGACGCATCGACGCCTTGACGCTGCCGGACAGATCCTCGGCGAAGGTCTGTGGATCGTGGACGATCGGCTCCACACTGAACGTCTCGGTGAGGTCCGCGGCGAACTCCGCCGGCAGGTGCCCGACGACGACCAGGATGACCTCGCTGTCCGGCACCGCCGCCCGGATCGCCACCACCCGACGGTTGAGCTCGTCGACCTCCTCGGACTTGAGCACCGACTCGGTCAGCAGCACACAACAGCCGGCGCCCTGCTCGTCCAGCGGCACCCAGAAGTCGACCGGCAGATCCCGCAGCGAACCGATCAGATGGTCCCGCTGGTACGACCAGCCCTCCTGGGTGAGCACCCGCCGCACGTCGGCCGCGACGTCCTGCCGGCTGGCCAGGTCGAACTGGATCCGCACGGCCTCCCGGACCATCCGGTGGGTGACCGGCGTGCCGTCCTGCACCGCACGCTGGTAGAGGTGGTAGCACAACCGGATCAGTCGCCGTGGCACACCGTCGGTCAGGTTGGTCAGGTATTCGGTGGTCTCCACCGTGAAAGGTGACAGCCTCGCCTGGCCGAACGCCCGCAGCTGGCTCTGCCGGATGAAGTCGCGTACGTCCTGCGCGTTGAGCGCGGACATCCGCACGATCGGCCCGATCCGTTGGCGTACCTGCGGAGTCAGCAGGTGCAGCAACTCGGGCAGACCGGCGATCACCAGCAACGCTCCGGCCGACGCGAAGACGCCGATCATCCGGGAGAACCGGGCCAACGTCTCGTCGTCCGGCCGCCCGGCCGCGGACAGGATCTTGTCCAGCTCGTCGAGCACCAGGACGAACCGTTCGTGTCGGCGCGCGTACAGCAGCGCCAGCACGCCCATCGTCTCCACCGCGCCGGACTCCACATCCGTCCGCGCGACGACACCGACGCTCGTCAGGGCCGGCCCCGGCGGGTAACCCATCAGCCAGTCCCAGGCCGGCGCCTCGGTGGCCGGATCGGTCAGCATCGCCAGGACCGTACCGAAGGACGGGTCGGTGGTGACCTCGGCCAACTCGGCCCGCAACCGCTCGGCGAGCAGCCCCGTACCGGACGGTGTGCGCTCATCGTCGGGTGCCGTGCGCTCCCGCTCCGGTGTCACCCGCTCTGCGGCGGGTGGCGTCGCGGCACCGGCCGACTCCGCCCGGTAGTCGTCGACCAGGGCGCGTACCGCCTCGCGGGACAGCCGGCCCAGGAACCCTCGACTCAGCGACAGGAACGTGTCGGCCGGCGCGTCGAGGTACACGGCCTGACCCGCCCCCGTGGTGCTTCGCCGGGCATGAGCCAGCAGCTCGGCCGCGAGGTGCGTCTTGCCGGTGCCGTAGTCACCCACCACGGCGACCGTTCCGCCGTTGCCGGTGCGCAGGTAGTTGTCGAGGTGGGCGAGCGCGTCGCGGATGGCCACCGTGACCACGGTGGTGGCGAGCGCGCCGCCCTCGGTCACTCGGGCCACTGCTGTCGGGGAGAACGGATTCACCGGGTCGACCGCCGCCGGATCTTCGATTGCGTCCATTGCCCTGATCCTCCGGTAGCTCTGGTCTGGGCACCAGGCAGTCCCACGCCGGAGGTCGGTTTCCCCGTACGCCGCCACCGGAACGTCCTCAAATCGTAGCCGTCGGTAGCCATCCAGGCGGACCCTCAACCGGGCGCAGATGGGGCTCACCTGCAAAAAAGACCCGATCGGCGGGTCCGCCGAACGCCCTCGTGATCGACTGCGTCCAATACCATTGGCCCATGGGCGCAGTCCGGTGGCCGCGATGCCGACCGGGGCGGCCCCGACCGGCCGGTTCCCGTGCGCACGGCCCTCCGAAGGAGGACACCGCTCGATGATGTACCCGGCCTCCGGCTTTGCCCGGCCGTCCGTCTGGTGGCTGCGGGTGGTGTTCGGAGTCATCGGGGTGGTCGCCCTGGTCCTCGGCTACCTCGGGTTCGACCGGCTGCGCACGGTACGCCCGGAAGCCATCCACGATTCCTACGACGTGCTCTACTACGCGCTGCAACTGTTCTTCCTCAGCGCCGAACCCTTCGAGGAACCCGGCCCCTACCCGTGGCAGTTGCAGGTCGCCCGGTTCGTCGCCCCAATGTTCACCCTGCTCGCCGTGGCCGAGGCGGCCCGCCTGCTGCTGGCCGCCGAGATCCGCCGGTGGCGGGCCCGGCGGGCCAGCGGCCACGTGCTGGTCTGCGGCGACTCCCAGTTCGCCCACATGCTCGCCGACCGACTCTTCGCCGACGGTGAACGGGTGGTCGTGGTGCGCTCCGAACCGTTCGGTCCGCTGGAGTACCGCCGACGTCGGTACCTCGGGGTGATCGGCGACCCCACCAGCATCGAGGTGCTGCGCGGCGCCGGTCTGCCCAGGGCACACACCATCTACGCCTGCACCCACGACGACGACCTGAACCACGCGATCGCCAACACCGCCAGTCGCCTGATCCACGACCGACGCAATCCGCCGCGCGTCTACGTCCAGGTTCACGATCCGGAGATGTGCCTGTCGTTGCAGGCGCGGCGGCTCGGCGCCGCCGGTTCCAGTCGGCTGCGCCTGGACTACTTCCACGTCGACGACATCGCCGCCCGCGCGCTGCACCGACACCACCCGCTGCGACCGGCCCGGGGCCGGACCACGACCGTGCTCATCGTCGGCAACGGCAGCTTCCGTCGCGCCCTGCTGGTCGAGACGGTCCGACACTGGCGAGCCCAGCGCACCCGGGCGGACCCGGCCGGAGCACCGCTGCGGGTGGACCTGGTCGCCCCGGACGCCAGCGCCGAACTCGCACTCGTGGCGGCCCGCTACCCGTTCCTGCGTACCGTCTGCCGGGTGACGACGCACGACCTGGACATCGACGGGCTGACCGGGTTGGCGCAGTTCGCCGTCGGCGGCTACGACCGCATCTACATCTGCCTGCGGGAAGAGGACAGCGGCCTGCAGTTCGCGTTGGACACCCCCGCGCTCTGGCAGGGCACCCGCAGCACCGTCTTCGTGCCGGTCTACCGGCAGGCCGCGCTCGCCGCCGCCTTTCACGGCGACTCCCGCCACGACCTGCTCGACGAGGTCCACGGCAAGCTGTGCCTCTACCCGGTGCTGACCCACGCCTGCGAGGCCCGACTGATCGCCGAGGACCTCACCGAGCGGCTGGCCCAACAGATCCACGAGCGGTACCTGCACGCCCGGCAGCGCGCCGGGGTACGCCTCGGCGAAGCCCCCGCGATGGTGGACTGGTCCCGGCTGCCCGAGTCACTGCGCCGCGCCAACCGCAGCCACGTCCAGGACATCGCCGCCAAGCTACTCAACCTCGGCTGCGTCGTGGCACCCCGGCACGGGCACACCGGGGACGCCTCGGCGGCGGGCCAGGCCATCACCGACCGCATCGAGCAGTTGGCCCGTCTCGAACACGAACGGTGGTGCCGGGAACGGCGCGCGGAAGGCTGGACGTACGGTGAGCCGCGTGACGACGTCCGCCAGCGGCATCCCGAACTGCGACCGTGGGACGAATTGAGCCCCGCCGTGCAGGAGCAGAACCGTGAGGAGATCCGGGCCCTGCCGGATGTGCTGTCCGACAGCGGGTTCGAACTGATCCGGCTGACCAGCACGGTGCCCGCACCACGGCCGGGAGCAGCCGATGGCCGCTGAGAACAGCCCGCTGCGCGTCGGCATCGCGGGCCACATCCACCTGGCACCCGGCAGCGAGCGGCCGATCGCCGACGCGCTGCGGGTCGAACTGGGCCGCCTCAGCGACCGGCCGGTACACGGCGTCACCTGCCTGGCCGACGGCACCGACCAGATCTTCGCGCGGGTGGTCCTCGCCACCGGCGGCACGTACGAGGTGATCCTGCCCGCCCTGGACTACCGCGACACGATCACCGCCGCGAGTCGGGCCGACTTCGACGAGTTGCTGGGGCGGGCCAGCGGAATCATCCACACCGGGCACCACCACTCCGACACCGCCGCCTACGTGGCCGCCAACCAGGAACTGTTGAGCCGGGTGCAGTGGCTGGTCGCGGTCTGGGACGGGTCACCGGGCTGCCACGCGGCCTCGACGGACCGGACCGTCGAGGCGGCCCGGCAGCGCGGCATCCCGACCACCATCCTGTGGCCCGCCCAGGCCCGCCGCGCCTGACGGCCTCAGACCCCGTGGGCGAACAGCGCCAGGCGCACCCGGTTCGGGCTGCCGGTCTTGGTCATCAGGCTGGTGATGTGGGTCTTGACGGTGGTGACGCCGATGTGCAGACGATCGGCGATCTCCGCGTTGGACAGGCCCTCGGCGACCAGCTCCAGCACCGCCTGTTCGCGGGCGGTCAGCCCGTCGAACGGTTCGGATGCCCCGGCGCGGGCGTGCACCGCCCGGTGCACCAGCCGCCGCAGCACCTCCTGGCTGAACGGGTTGTCCCCGGCCGAGGCCCGGCGGATGCCGTCGAGCAGGTCGGTGGGGGGCGCGTCCTTGAGCAGGAACCCGCAGGCACCGGCGGTCAGGGCCGGATAGAGGTGGTCGTCGTCGCCGAACGTGGTCAGCACCAGTACCCGGGTGGCGGGCCGATCGGCGAGGATGCGGGTGGTCGCGGTGATCCCGTCCACACCGGGCATCCGCAGGTCCATCACCACCACGTCAGGCCGCAGCCGGGTGGCCAGGGAGATCGCCTCGCGGCCGTTGTCGGCCTCACCGACGACCTCGATGTCGGGCGCGGACTCGCAGAGCATCCGCAGGCCCGCGCGGATGAGGTGCTGGTCGTCGACCAGCAGCACCCGGATCATGACACCCCTTCCGCAGCGGCGGGCAGGACCGTGCGGACCTGCCAGCCCGTACCCTTGATCGGTCCGGCCGTCAACCGGCCGCCGAGCACCTCGACCCGCTCCCGCATCCCCGGGATGCCGTGACCGCCGCCGCCCGGCACCGCAGCCGACACCGGGCCACGCCCGTCGTCCACGACCTCCCAGTGCACAGCGTCGTCGAGCATCCGTACGGTCAGCCGGGCCACGGCGGACGGGCCGGCGTGCTTGGCCACGTTGGTCAGCGACTCCTGGGTCAGACGCAGCACCGCCAAACCCCGTACCGCGTCGATCGAGGCGATGGCCGGGTCGATGTCGGCCTCCACGGTGATCCCGGCCTGGCGGGCCCGATCCACCGCCGCGCCCAGGGCGGCCGGCAGCGCCGCCGGCTCGATCGCGGTCAGCGCCGCGTCGCCGCGTACCGTGTCGGGGTCGCGCAGCACCGCGACCAGCCGGCGCAGGTCGGCCAGGGCCGCGGTGCCGGTGCCGTGCACGTCGTCGAAGACCGCGCCCACCCGCGGATCCAGGTCCGTGAACACATGCCGGGCCACGCCGACCCGCAGCACCATCGACGCCACGTGATGCGCCACCACGTCGTGCAGTTCGCGGGCTATCGCGCTGCGTTCGTCGGCGCGGGCGGCGCGGGCCTCCGACTCCCGGCGACGCTGCTCCTCCGCCGCCCGCTGCTGTGCCTGCGTGGTCAACTCGCGGGTCGTCCGCACGACCAGGCCGAGCAGCAGCGGAACGCCGACCTCCAGCAGCAGCCCGACCACACCGGCGAGGATCCGGGGCAGCGGTTCGCCGATCGAGTCGGTCAGCGCGACCGCCGCCAACCCGGCGGCGGCCAGCCAGATCGTCCGGGTCGCCTCGGCCCGCATGGTCAGTTCGAGCAACGCCCAACTGGCCCCCACCTGGTTGATCGTGGTGTCGTCGACCAGGTGGATCGCCACGGCCAGCAGCGCGGTCTGCACCACCAGGTTGATCAGGGGCCGGCGGTGCAACACCAGGCCGAGCGAGAACGCGATCACCGCGAGGACCCACTGCGTGGCGGGCGGTCGACTGCCACCGAGCGGGCCGAAGATCAGGTAGCCGAGACCCGCGAGGTCGAGCAGGACCATCCGCGCGAAGCTGTCCCGCGCGTCGAACAGGCGTCCCACCCAACCCACGCGGGTCACCCTAGCTCTCCGGACCGGCCGGGCGCGGCGTCCACCTGCCCCGGATGGCCAGGTACGCGGCCAGGCCGAGCGGCCCGAGCAGGATCGTCAACACCAGCACCGGCGCCATCACCAGCGACGGCACTCCCCGCTCCCGGCTGTCCAGCCACGCCCACCGACCGACGAACAGATCGAACACGATCATGTGTGCCCATCCTGCTGCCGCGCCGTCCGCCCCGCCCAGCAGGTCGCGTACCCCGTCGAGGGTCGGGGACGCCACGGCCGGCAGCACCTCGCCGAGCGCGGGCAGCACCAGCAACGCGTAGATCACCAGGCCGGGGATCACGATCAGCGGCGAGGCGATGATCCGGGCGGTCACCGACCACTTCGGTGCCAGGATCATCAGCGCCCAGAACGGCGCGGCCACCGCGAACGTCAGCGTGAACAGCACCTCGGTCATGTCTGCTCTCCTTCATACCGGCACACGGTGAACCTGATGCTCCGCCCGCTCACGCCGCCAGCGCCACTTCGGATTTGCGGCCACGAGCCACCACCAGCGCGGCGGCGACGGTGCCGACCATCAGCGCCGCCGCGACGCCCAGGGTGAGCGCGTCCGGCCGCAGCAGCGGCTGCCCCCGCAACGCCTGCCAGGTGACCAGGAGCGTCAACCCGGCGTACGCGCCGCCCGCGACGACCAGCAGCCGCGCCCGGGCATCCCCGTCGAGGCGGCCACCGCCGAACCGGCCGAGCAGGATTGCCAGGACCGGCAACACCTGCATCGCGTGCAGCCCCACGAAATGGCCGATCCGCAGATCCCCGCCGGTGCTGCTCCAACCGACCAGGGGCAACCCGGGACCACCGTCGACCGCCCCCACGCTGTGTGCCCCGGCGATCCCCTCGGCGGCCGACCCGTCACCGGCCATCACCATCGGGATCGCCACCAGCATGCCGAGCAGCGCCAGCCCGAACCCCAGCCCGATCGCGTACCGGCCGGCCCGGTCCGCAACCGGCTGCCGCAGCACCGCCACCGCGAGAACGAGGTGCGCCACGGACAGCAACATGATCGCCGCACCCATCAACAGCCACAGCACCGCATTCAACGGGCTTGTCACGTTGTAGTGGCTGGTCGTGCCGCGCAACACCTGCCCGACGATGATGGCCATCTCCAGCACCCCCAGCGCGACGATGACGGTGGTCGTCCACTCCGCGACTTTGCTGCGCCGGCGCAGCAGGGAGAGCAGCCAGGCCAGGGTCACGCCGTACAACACGAAGGACACCGCGAACTTCAACGGCTTGAGCCAGATCGGCGCACCGGTCAGGACCCGCTCGTCGACGACGACGCCGACGGCGGAGACGACGGCGAGGGCCGCCATCGCCCAGACGAAAACCATCAATGGACGGTGCCAGGTCGTCCCCTGGCGTCGACAGGTACCAGTCATGCCTCCGATGCTGTTCGGCGTAGTGCCGCAGCGCGCCCGACCGCAGGCCCCAACCACGACCACGGGTCTGACCGCCGCCTCCTACCCTGGTAGGAGGCGGTTGCCGCCGCACTGCCGCGAGGCCGGCAGCGAGCGACGCTGACCAGGCCCACTGCGGTCGTTGCCGGTCAGCGCCACGGGATCTGCTCGTTCACCACTGCAATGCCATCAGGACGTTGCAGCTGGATGACGCCACTGAATGACTCAACCAGTCGCGGAACGTCGGACTCGTAATCCTGGCGCGTCCAGGCCAGCCTCAGAGGGTGTTTGAGAAGGGGCTATGACGTCGGTTGTTGGTGGTAGGTGCGGCGTTGTTGGCGGGTGGCTGGTTGGCCTCGGGTGAGGCGGCG